>NZ_JABSOV010000025.1 GCF_013215345.1 Colwellia sp.
ATTGCTTAATGAGACTTTTTAAACTGAGTAATAATACGATCAAGATGATTGGCAAAGTTTTGCCTGTCGGTTTGATTTAGCGCGGGGGGCCCACCAGTATGCACGCCACTAGCGCGCATAGTATCCATAAAATCACGAATGTTGAGCCGTGACTTGATATTCTCTTTAGTAAAAATCTCGCCACGTGGACTCAGGGCTAGCCCCGACTTTTCTATTACTTCATCCGCCAGTGGAATATCACTGGTGATAACTAAATCGCCTTTTTCAACTAGCTTAACTATTTCATCGTCAGCAATGTCAAAACCACTAGGTACCTGGATAAACTTAATAAAAGGTGAGGGTGGTACACGAATATAATGGTTAGCCACTAAGGTGATAGCTATTTTTGTTCTATCCGCCGCTTTAAATAATATTTCTTTGATCACCACGGGACAGGCATCAGCATCCACCAAAATTTTCATGTAATTCCTTAGTATTGTTCGTACTCGAACCGCTATGATAACCTACTTGTCCCAGCAATTAAAAATCTTGGTAATTAAATCAACCAATGCAGAATATTCATTACCAACAAATATGGCAAACGGTACAATTAATCCCTCAAGGTCAGGTTGCCTGTTACGGGCAAATAGCTGATTTGGCCGGTTTACCTGGTCGGGCTCGATTGGTTGGCAAAGCTTTGGGTAAGGTACCAAAAAAGGGTTGGCGCGGACAAAGTGTACCTTGGTTTCGAGTGATTAACTCACAAGGTAAAATATCTTTCCCATCAGGCAGTGAATACTTTGCTAAGCAAAAACAGCATTTGCAAGATGAACAGGTAGTAGTGCTTGGTAGTAAAATAAAGCTTAAAGATTTTCAATGGCAGCCAGACTTAGCTGAAATCTTGTTTTCTCTGGAGTTTTAAGCGTTGACCGTGTTTGCTTGATGAGCTGTTTGAGCGTTTGACCTGAACGACTAAAACAAAAAAAGCCCAGTCACAGACTGGGCAAAAATAAAAGGAGAAACATAAAGGAAGTTAAGGTTTAAATATCACCACTTAACTCTCAGCATTAAGTAAGCTTTTGCCATTAATGGCTATCTTACGTGGTTTTAATGCTTCTGGAATTTCTCTTTCAAGGTCGATATGTAACAGGCCATCTTCCATAAAGGCGCCTATGACTTTAACATGGTCACCTAATTGAAACTTACGCTCGAAGTTCCGTTCAGCAATACCTTGATGCAGAAATTTTTTCTCTGCTTGGTCTTTAATTACCGGCTTTGTGCCTGTAACAATTAAATTATTTTGTTTGGTCTCGATATCCAACTCTTGCTCACTAAAGCCTGCGACAGCCATTGATACTCGGTATTTATCTTGTGAAAGAAGTTCAATATTAAAAGGTGGATATGATGATTGTTTGTCAGCTCGTGCAGCTTTATCGATTAAACCAGCTAGGTGGTCAAAACCAATAAATGAACGGTATAGTGGACTGAAATCTGGAGAGTTACGCATAATAAGTTATCCTAATATATAGCAATAAAATGGTTATTATTATAAATAGTGACGTTATCTGTTGAGTCATTTTCTAGCAAAACTATATTGCCTAGAATAGAACTACGATAAACATATCTTTTTAAAATAATGCAGCCTTTCACAATGAACAGGCTATGTTTTTTGTGTAGCCCCTTACGGCGACTACACAATTAGAGATGGGATTGTTTATTGACTTTTCAAGAAAAAAGTTGAATAAATATATGAGTGTTATTTTAATTGATTGTTTTTTATTGGTATTTTAAGTTAATTATTTTTAATTATTTTTAATTATTTTTAATTATTTTTAATTATTTTTAATTGTTTTTAGTTTCTTTTACTGCTAATTTTTTAATGGCTGCACCATCCACAACAATTACCGGGGCAGTATATTTCACCTTTGCTAGGGCTTTATCATAATTAGGGTGCTGTGATATGTTGGCAACAAGTTCTTTGTATACAACCTTGCCTTGATCATTAATGATAAATATCGCACGGGTAAGCAAACCCATATCTTTTATTAATAAACCATAGTTAACGCCAAAGTCACGCCAAACTGAATCTGACAATACTTTAATATTATCGACTTTTTCAACATCACAAAAACGTTTTTGAGCAAAAGGAAGATCATTACTGATGGTTAAAACAGTAATGTTTATCGGTAACTTGGCCGCTTCTTCATTAAAACGCTTGGTTTGAATAGAGCAAACTCCGGTATCTAAGCTCGGCACCACAGAAATAAGTAAGGTTTGTCCTTGGAAATCTTTAAGTGTGACTGGCGCAAAGTTTTTATCAACTACTTTAAACTGTGGTGCTTGTTCACCAACATTTACTTGCTCTCCTAAAAGGGTGACATATTTGTCGCCAGCTTTGACCAAATTATTGGATTGTTTTAGCTTATCCAGATCAAAAGAGTATGCCTGACAGTTAAATGTCAGGGTAAAAGTGGCGATTAAAAAAGCATATAAGTTGATGTTTGAAGTAGAAAATTTCATGATTTATTGAAAATAATGGTTAAGGTGAACTGATATTAGCGGTTTAACGATATAAATTCTATAAATAGAACTTTATCATTGTGTTTTATGTTGGATACTCTATGGTTATCTATAGAGGCTAGATATAATTTTACTCGCCGTTGTAGTTGTTTAGTTATCGTTTATGTAAGGCTCAAGATTAATATGACCACTAAATTATTAATTTGTGATGATTCTAATATGGCGCGCAAACAAGTGGCGCGTTCATTACCTGATGGTTGGGATGTAGAGATAAGTTTTGCCGCCAATGGTATAGAAGGAATTGAGGCGATAAAGGCAGGCAAAGGAGATGTACTGTTACTTGATTTAAATATGCCGGAAATGGATGGTTATCAAGTGCTTGAAGAGATTTTGTCACAAGACTTACCGACACTTACCATAGTGATATCGGGTGATATTCAACCCGAAGCTCATCAACGTGTTACCCGCTTGGGCGCACTAGATTTTATCCAAAAACCGGTTAATAAAGAAATTCTTACCAAGGTATTATCTTCTTACGGGGTCTTTTCCAAAGAACTGGCCGCGACAGAGCCAGAATCCGTTCTCAATATAGCGCCAACTAAGCCCCCGGTTGCAAAATTTGATATCCAGGAAGCGCTTCTTTCTAATCAGCTTGATGTCTCTACCGCTGAAAGTGAGCCGGTGAGCACTGAGCCAGAGATGACTTTATCAGCGGAGATGCGTGATTGTTACCAAGAAATTGCCAATGTTGCTATGGGGCGGGCAGGGGATCTACTGGCACGTTTACTCAATGTTTTTGTTGAGTTACCCATTCCTAATGTTAACTTCATCGAAGTGAGTGAACTTCGTATGGCGTTAAAAGATATCGAAAACCATGAAAGTACCTCAGGTATTTGCCAAGGCTTTATCAGCGCTGGTATTTCAGGGGAGGCTTTATTAATCCTAAATGATTCAAGCTTTAAAGATGTCGCGTCATTGATGAACTATCAATATGATGCTGATATGGGCACCGAATTAGAATTATTAATGGATTTGGCTAATGTACTTATTGGCGCTTGTTTAAAAGGGGTATCAGAGCAACTTGATATTCAGTTCAGTCAAGGGCATCCAGAGGTATTGGGACAACATAGAAAAATCTCTGACTTAATTGCTAACAATGCCAGTAAATGGAAAAAAACCTTAGCAATTGAAATTAGCTATAGCATAGAAAACTACCCAATTAAGTGTGATCTGTTATTACTTTTCACAGAAAAATCAATGACAACACTTAATAATAAGTTAGCCTACTTGATTGATTAATGACTGAGTTAATGGCAGTAAATTAATTAGCTTGTTGCTATTAACAAGTGACACAAGTAAGCGCGAGACAGTACTGACAGGAATGGCTTATGACCATAGAAAAATCACAACTAAATGAACTGCATTGGTTAATGGAAATGTTGCATAACATTGATGTTGGCTTGGTAGTGCTAGATAAAGAATTTAATATCCAGATATTTAATGGTTTTATGGAAAACCATAGTGGATTATTTCCCCGCGAAGCGAAAGGTAAGCTGATATTTGATCTGTTTGCCGAGATACCTAGAGAGTGGTTTACCCGTAAAGCTGAATCGGTGTTTTTACTGAAAAATAAAGCATTTACTATATGGGAGCAAAGACCTTACTTATTCAAGTTCGATAGTTACCGTCCTGTAACGGGTAGTGCAGACTTTATGTATCAAAATACTACTTTTATCCCGCTACTGTCTGCAACGGGTGAAGTAAGTCACTTATGTTTACTTGTTTATGATGTCACCGATACAGCAATGCATAAACAAAGCCTGAAAAAAGCGAATGAAGAATTATCCATATTGAGTCAAACCGATGGCTTAACTCAATTATTCAACCGAACGCACTGGGAGCAATGTTTATTAGCAGAGCATAAACGCTGGAGCCGTAGCCAGCACTCAAGCTCTTTGGTTATGATTGATATTGACCACTTTAAGAATATCAACGATACCTATGGTCATATTGTTGGCGATGAAGTTATTCGTCACATTTCAGGCTTAATTCGCCACCATGTTAGAGAAACTGATATTTGTGGCCGCTATGGTGGTGAGGAATTTGCCATTTTATTGTCTGATACATCGATTGAAAATGCTTTTGTATTTGCTGACCGACTGCGTAAGGAAGTCAGTGAAGCTATTGTCAGCTATAACGATATTACGGTTAACTATACTATTAGTATGGGCATAGCTGAAGTTGATGAGAGTATTGAAAACCATGAAGTGTGGATTGAATGTGCTGATGCAGCCTTGTATCGCTCAAAAGAAAGCGGTCGTAATAAAATATCTCTTCACCCTAAACAAACCAAAAAATGAAAGTGCAATTTTTAGCAGTTACTGTTTATAAAAGATGATCTCTAGCAAAGTGGCTTATCTAGCCACTTTTACATTCATTACGAAAACTTAATGCTTAAAACCTTTCAGTGTCATCAGTGGCAATAGTATCATTAGCCATAAAATTAAATTTGGCCATCGACTGTATGGCGTATCGCCAGTGACAAACTCAACAGTACCTCTAAGTACCACTTCTTCGAACTGTGGAGCTATGGCGGTAACTTCACCTAAATGATTAATAATACCGGTAACGCCATTATTTGTCGCTCTAACTAAAGGGCGACCAAACTCTAGCGCGCGCATTCTAGCAATTTCGAAATGCTGATGTGGGCCATGAGAGTCACCAAACCAAGCATCATTGCTTACCGTGAGGATCATATCGGTTTTATTGGTTAAGTTAGCCGCTAACTGTGTTGGGAAGGCTATTTCAAAACAGTTAAGTGGTAAGATATGTAACCCATTAGCCACTAGATTTGGCTGGACATAATTACCTGCAGTGAAAGATGACATAGGTAAGTTAAAGAAGGGCGCTAATGGGCGTAACCACTCTTGAAAGGGGACAAATTCCCCAATAGGCAGCAAATGGCTTTTATAATATCGATTACTGTGATTGTAATAATAACCTTGTTGGTCTTTTGCATTCTTTTTACCTAGAACAAGCAGAGCATTAAAATACTCTTTGCTTTCAAAATTATAATTAATTAAACCGGTAATAATGGCGCTATTATTTAAGATGGCCGAGCGGTTAACGGTGCTTAAATAATCTTGAGCTGCTGGCTCAAGTGTTGGAATAGCTGATTCAGGCCAAATAATAAGGTCAGCATCATAGTTTACTCGTGTTAAGTCGAGATATTTGAGCATGGTTGGCCATTCTTGTTCAGGTTGCCATTTTATTGATTGAGCGATATTACCTTGAATGAGCGCTACTTTAGCGCTCTTTCCAGTTAACATTGTCCAACTAACTTGGCTCAACACCAAACTAGTAACAATAAGGCTTGTCGCTAAGGCAACAGGGAAAATCAACCCTTTGCTAGATGTGGGGGTATTTGTGTATTGGCTCTGCTCTTTAAATAAGGGCGACAAAATATTGTAAACTTTGACCAAGCAGATATTTATTATCAACACGATGCCGGTAAGGCCAACCTCACCGATAATAGGCGCAAAGGTTGCTAATGGACTGTCTATTTGGCTGTAGCCCAGTGATAACCAGGGAAAGCCGGTTAATACCACTGAACGTAAATATTCACAAAAAAGCCAAATAGGCGGCAATAGCCACAAGTTTACTTGTTTGTTTTTAGAAAAACGTGCTGTTAAGTAGCCAGCAAGTGCCGGGAATAAAGCTAGGTAAGTACATAAGCCAAGCATCAGTAGCAAAGAGACTATCAGTGGTAAACCACCAAATTGGTCAATACTGACATGCACCCAGCTAATACCACTACTAAACCAACCAAAGGCAAATAAAGCCATTTTTTTAGCGGCTAACTTAGGCGGAGCATGGCTGACTTGGTGTAGCATTATGCTAGGTAATATTAATGCTAGCCACCAATAGGAAAATGGCGCATAAGCAAAAACTAAGAAAAAACCACTAAGGAAGCATAACCAATGGTTTGGGTTTAGTAGTTTGTTTCTTATTGATTGAAAAATAGAGCCTTTGCTAATACTAGTCACTCACTTTACCGTTAATTTCGTGATCTTTAGCCACACTAATTTGTAGCATCTGTATTCGTCTACTATCGGCAACCAGTACTTTAAATTCGAAATGTCCTAAAGTAAATAGCTCACCTTTTTGCGGTAAATGGTTAAACTGACGTAAAACAATACCGCCAATGGTACCCGCGTCGGATTCATTAAAGCTACAATTGAAGTAGTCATTAAAGTCACCCAGTTCAGTAAGGGCTTTTACTAAGTAAACATTCCCGGCTAGATGTTTAATTTCTTCTTCAATCTCGTCATCGGTTTCATCTTCTATTTCGCCGACAATTTGTTCTAAAATATCTTCGATAGTGATAACACCTGAAACACCGCCATACTCATCAACAACAATAGCCATATGATAGCGGTTAGAACGAAACTCTTTTAATAAGGGTTCTACTTTTTTACTTTCGGGAACAATAATAGCAGGTCGAATGATGTCGCTGAGCCTGAAGTTATCATGTTGTGAACTAAAGCCAAAAGCGAGTAAATCTTTTGCTAATAAAATACCCTCAACGTGATCGATATCTTCATTAACAACGGGAAAACGCGAGTGACCAGACTCTAGGATAATTGGTAGGAACTCATCAAGGCTAAGGTTAATATCGATAGTAACCATTTGTGAGCGTGGGATCATTATTTCTCGAACACGCAATTTAGAAACGTCTAAAACACCTTTGATCATTTGTTTAGTTTCAGGATTGATCAAGTCTCTATCTTGAGCATTGTTTAATACATCTACCAATTGATCTTTGTTTTTCGGCTCAGGTGTTAGAACTTGCATAATTTTATGCAATAAGGACTTACTGGCTGAACCGTTACTAGAGTGGGGGTTGTCAACGCTCATGGAGCTATTATTCTTCCTTTATTATATTCATAACATGTTATTAAACACGTTATGAATTAAGCTTTTCGTTAAGTATATTTGTTTAATTAATAGTTAAACTTACTATTCTAAGTAAGGGTTATTAATGCCTAACTTTTCTAAAATAGCAATCTCGATAGATTCCATTTCAACGGCTTCGCTGTCACTTATATGATCAAAGCCAACTAAATGCAAGCAGCCATGAATAACAAGATGTGCCCAATGATCAAACAAGGCTTTGTTTTGTACTTGTGCTTCTTGCTTCATAACTTCAATGCAAATAATCAAGTCACCTAATAAGTTAAGCTCTATGCCATCAGGAACTTCAAAAGGAAAAGATAATACATTGGTTGGTTTATCTTTGCCTCTATATTGATTATTTAATTGCTGGCTCTCGGCACTGTTGACCAAACGAATGGTCAGTTCAAACTCCTGCTCAGGCTCACTCGTCACTTCTGCTAAAGCACTATCAACCCATAGTTGGAATTGCGCTTTAGTGGGTAACTCGATTTTCTCGCATGCAATTTGTAGATCTATTACATGAGCCACTAGCTTAAATTACTCTTAGCATTACTTGCTTGTTGTGCATCTTTCTTTTCTTGCTTCTGTCTATTTATCTTTTGCTCATAACTCTCATATGCGTCAACAATCCTGGCAACAACGGGGTGACGGACGACATCTTTAGACTGGAAGAAGTTGAAACTAATGCCGGGGATATTTTGTAAAACTTCAATGCCGTGGCGAAGACCAGACATTTGATGACGAGGTAAATCCACCTGCGTAATATCACCTGTTATAACAGCACGCGAGTTAAAACCAATACGGGTTAAAAACATCTTCATTTGTTCAACCGTGGTGTTTTGACTTTCATCTAAAATAATAAAGGCATCATTCAGGGTTCTGCCACGCATATAAGCAAGTGGTGCAATCTCTATGACATTACGTTCTATCAATTTTTCAACTCTTTCAAAGCCAAGCATTTCAAAAAGAGCATCATAAAGGGGTCTTAAATAAGGGTCTATCTTTTGGGATAAGTCGCCAGGTAAGAAACCTAGTTTCTCACCTGCTTCTACGGCAGGTCTAGTGAGTAAAATACGACGTACTTCTTGACGCTCTAATGCATCTACCGCACAGGCCACAGCTAAATAGGTTTTACCCGTACCTGCAACACCTACGCCAAAGGTTATATCATTGGTAATGATGTTTTGCACATAAGCTTGTTGGTTACCATTGCGTGGTTTAACGACACCACGCTTGGTTTTAATGGTTACCATATCATCGAATTTTTTATCTAATTGATTATCTAACTCGGCCGATATTTGATCCTTAACAGGCTCTTGCTCGAGACAATCAGCTTCTAGAATGGCTAAATGCACCATCTCAGGAGAGATGATATTACTATCACCTTTTACTTCTTGGCTTTCAAGATAAAGGCCTTTGAGAGCTTTAACCACAGCTTGACAATTTGACGGTTTACCAACCACAGTAAACTCATGACCTCGGTAACTTATCTCTACACCTAAGCGGCGTTCGATAGTTTTTAAGTTATCATCCATAGGACCACATAAGTTTGCTTGCCTATGATTGTCTACAGGCTCCAAGTTGAATACTTCTCGGCTTAACTTTCGTGACTTAGTCGTTGCTGTGGTCAAATTCATTTCCGCTTTTTTAAATTTAAAGTGCTTAATACTGCCAATGGGCTGCTATGGTGTAAAAGTACCGACACCTAATTCATCTAGGTTACTTGGCGTTGCCGTGTGGTGATTATTCGCTAAAATATCAGCAGGAGAATGGGCAATTCGAAGACCCATGTCTTTTTCTTGTCTTACTAAGTCACCACGTAAAGAGTTGGCAACTACATCAGTAATTTTGATATCGACAAATTGGCCAATAACACTATGCGGGGCAACAAAGTTAACGGTACGGTTATTTTCTGTTTTACCCCGTAATTCCATCGGATTTTTTCTTGACGGACCTTCAACCAGAACGCGCTGCTCGGTATTTAACATTTGTCTAGCGATACGTAATGCTTGTTGGGTGATTCGGTCTTGTAACAGCTTTAAGCGTTGTTTCTTGGTTTCATCGCTAATATCATCGGGTAAATCGGCTGCAGGAGTACCAGGACGAGCACTGTAGATAAAGCTGAAGCTTATATCAAAATCAATAGCTTTAATTAGGTTCATTGTGTCGATGAAATCTTCATCACTCTCACCGGGAAAGCCGATAATAAAGTCAGAAGACATAGACAAATCAGGGCGAACTTTTTTCAGGCGACGAATTTGAGACTTATATTCAAGAGCGGTATGACCACGCTTCATTTGCGTTAGGATGCGATCACAACCACTTTGTACTGGAAGATGCAGGTGGTTTACTAGTTCAGGCACATCAGCATAGGCTTCAATTATGTCATCAGTAAATTCAACCGGATGTGAGGTGGTATAACGAATACGATCGATACCATCGATAGTAGCAACCAAACGTACCAGGTCAGCAAAACGACAGATGCTGCCATCATGTGTTTCACCACGATAAGCATTCACATTTTGACCTAGTAGGTTTACTTCACGTACGCCTTGCTCAGCAAGTTGCGCGATTTCATAGAGCACATCATCAAGAGGACGACTAACTTCTTCGCCCCGGGTGTAAGGTACTACGCAGAAAGTACAATATTTACTACAACCTTCCATGATAGAAACAAACGCACTAGCACCGTCAGCTTTAGGCTCAGGTAAACGGTCGAACTTTTCAATTTCTGGAAAGCTAACATCAACAACGGGGCTCTTTGACTGTTGAACTTGATTAATCATTTCAGGTAAACGATGTAGGGTTTGAGGCCCAAAAATCATATCGACAAAAGGTGCTCGCTTACGTATTGCAGCACCTTCTTGTGAGGCAACACAGCCACCTACACCAATAAGTAAATCAGGTTTAGTCTCTTTCAAACGTTTCCAGCGACCTAGTTGATGAAAGACTTTTTCTTGTGCTTTTTCGCGAATAGAGCAAGTATTAAGCAAAATAACATCAGCTTGTTCCGCTTCGTCAACCAAGGAGTATCCATGGGTTGAATCCAACAATTCTGCCATCTTTTGCGAGTCATACTCGTTCATCTGACAGCCCCAAGTTTTGATATATAGCTTCTTACTCATTTACTTCACTCTTCACGCACAAATTGTCCTGGAAAATGCCTAAGCAATCCCAGCACAGATAAAAGGAGGCGTATTTTATACCAATTGCGGACTAATTTCGAATTAATAAGGCAACTAGTTGTAAATGTCTTCATTATTTTGAGTTTTGTATGGAAATGATAAACTAATTTAAGGTCATTAGTGGGAAGCTTATCACCAGCTGACTACTACCGTCATCGTTGGAGAACGTATTCAGCGAAGCGTGATTTTTATTGATGATTTGACGAATAGTATAGCTAGCAAGATCGAAATCAACTTTACTGGTGAGTTGGTTAAAAGAGTCATTATTGCTATTAACAGTAAGCCATAGTTTTTGTTTGACCTCTTTTAACGTCAGGCTAAAGTTTTCTGCTTCGCTTTTGAAGGTGGCAGACATGATTGCTTCAAATATCACCTTATAGACATCAGCCTTTAGTTCATAGGTAAGGCTATCCACTTTATCATCAAGATTAACGTGCAAGTTAATTTCGTATTTGCTATGGATATACTCAGCTAAAAAAGGAATCGCTATTGCTAACGTTTTTCCGGCAAGGTTGTCAGGCTCTTGGCTAATAATACTCTCTTTAAGTATCGAGATAGTATTCTCAATTAATTGCTTACCTTGTTCTAGGTCATTACTTGCTAGTGAAGTGGAAGTCAGTTGCAAATTTCGTTGAATGGTTTTCATCACTCGACCGTAATTTCGCATGTCATCTTTGAGTAAATGATGAATACGTTTAATTGATTTTGCCCGTAAAAAAAGTAACCAAGAAGCCAATAACACGATAAATGATATTAATATGACATAGAGGATTCTCAGTTCTACCGTCCAATACCATGGATAAGCAACATGAATTTCGGTATATGCTTTATTGTCGCTCCATTGACCTAAGCTATTGGTTGCCATAATTTCAATATGGTAATCACCGGAAGCAAGGCCGGTGAGGGTTAGCTGGTTATTATTCATTAGCTGCCAATCACTATTGTTAATACGGTACTGAAACTTTTTATGTAGACCAGGTCTATGGTCTAAGCTAGCTAAATCAAGGGTAATAACATCGTTACCACTTTCAATCTCTATGGTTTTATTGAGCAAATAGGACTTACCCGAAATGGTGGTTTTACTAATAACGACATTAGGATTAAATTGCTTTTTTTCAGAAAGATCGAGCGCCAAAACGCCACTGTAATGGATAGCGTAAAGGATGTCATTTTTGACTAACATACTGCTAACAAAAGAATACTGCTGAGTGTTTTCTATCATGGTTACTTGATAGTTAGTTGGTGAAATCCTATATAGTCCAGGTTTACCTGAGGCCCAAATCACATCATTAACTAATAACATTTCAGTGAAACTATGACCAGTAGATAGCTGGGCTAATAAGTCACCTTGTTGGTTAAAAACCAGAATGCCATCACCTAAAGTAGAAGCAAAAATTTTATTACCGGCAATAACCAGTGAAATGACTTTACTTCTATTTGGCGTGTTAACTGTAGTAACTGTATGGCTATTTTGCTGATAAATACTGATGTTGTTATTATGAGCAATCCATATCTTGCCATTATCTAGCGGTAATACATCAATAACTTCAGGATTCTGTAAACCAATGCTATCATCGATATGGTTAATGATCTCTTCACTTATTAAGTCATAGACATATAGACCATAACCATCAGTGGCTATATAGAGTAAATTATCTTTTTGTTCGAGTTTTAATATGATCTTATCTGCAACAACATCAAGTTTAGTCACTTGGTTTGTACCTTTATCATAACGCCATAAACCATCGAAACAGCCGATATATAGGCTGTTATTTATCTCTAGTAAGTCAACTATTTTCAAGCCTTTTCTGGTAAAACCGGCATTACTCTCTTGATTAAATACCGGCTGCAAAAAGTTTTGCAAACCTGCGCCATAACTGCCAATAATAATTTCATTATCAAATAAGGCTATTTCATTGCCATTGATGGGAATATCAAAAATAAGGTTGTGATTTTTAATATAACTCTCGTTTAGTTGTTCAATACCATGGCTGCTAATAAGCCATAAAACACCAGAAGCATCATGAAAGGCACTCTTAAGACGTACAGGCTCACTATCACCATAATAATGAGGCAGGGGCGTTAATGTAGCACCGTCATATTTACTCACTTTTCCTTTTAAGCTAACGGTGAAAAAACTATCATTATCATAGGCTTTTGTTAAACCGTACAGTTTTTGACTATGTTGAATACTTGATTGACTACCATCATCACCTAATCGATAAATCTTATTAGCTGTTATCGCTACTACCGCGTTTGATAATGCAGTTAAGGCGGTGATGGGTTCGTTAATGACTTGTACTAAATTATCATTTTGTAATTGATATAAACCATCGCGATTGGAAATATATAGTTGTTCTGGGGTATGAATTAGCACTTTAATGGCTATATTTTGATGAATTATCTGGGATAAATTATCGCTTGGGTTGAAGCGATAAAACTTATTTGTATTTGGGGCATAACTATAATAGTTATTTTTAAATAGTGTTGCGTTGTAGTGGCTTGGTTCTGATATATCAGTGATTATTTTTTCCACTTCCCCATTACGGGTATCAAATAGCCATAAACCATCCATTTCAGTGGCCAGTAACAGCTTGTTATCAACGACTTCAATATCATGTACCCACGAAAAAGGTAACGGCCACTCTTGATTACTGCGCGAAAAAGTAATGTTATTGTTGCCATCAACGCGCGTTAATCCTTGTTGGCTCGAGAGCCAGATAAAACCACGTTTATCTTGTAATACTTTAGTGACGTTACTAAGCGTGTTAAGAGGTGTGGTATTGTAGGAGTGACTGGTGAAACTGAACAGGCTAAGCGTTAAAAATACAATGAACTTAGCCTGAAAACCTAACATAGAATTAATATTAAACGATACTTTGTGGCGTACTTTTCGTACCATCTTTATCATGATTTCTATCGCCACAGACGGCAAAGATTTTAGGCATATCACCCTCAATGATTGGCTTTTGTACCAGTAAGTAAGTGGGTTTTCGAAGATCATCTTGATGTTGTTTCTCTGCCCAAGCGTTAGATATTTTATCAGCAAATTGTTGGCCGTATTTTACTGCGAAGGCCGTGACTAGCATTTCTACACCAAAATCATCCATAACCAACATAGTGTTGTTATGGTATCCGCTTGCTGTATCAAAATCTATATCCACGGTTAATATTTTATCATTCGGTAAAACTAAATCTGCTCTTAACTTGGCTACAACGGCGCGATCGCTCCGTGCTTTTAACTGAGTACGATTTGGCTTTTCAGTAAAATCATACACTAAATTAATATCCTTAGTTACTCGTCTTTCTTCTGTATTTAGTTCCGTTGCAGACTTCTGTGCTTGTGCAGACATAGTGCTTCCTTATTGATTAGTTAAATGATTTGTATTTATGACTACTGTACCTATAACAACCCCTAGTATCTAGGCCAATATTTCCTTGCAACCTCAATAGCTTGGCATTGCACTATAACTGAAATTTACTGACAAACAAGCTTTGTTTAACTATCTTGATTTCAAACCAATTTGTTTAATTCCGCTCATGTTAGCGTCCATGCCGAACACCTTACTGTTTCCTTTTTACGCTAGAGTAATGACATCAATTGTAATGTTCAAAAAACTTGCTTGTGAATTATACTATTCGTGCACTGTTGATACTTTATTTACCGTCTTAGCTGAACACTTATGCCCGTAATTAGCTACTTCACCTAAGTGGTGAGGGTTAAAATGATAAACTTGTGAGATTAATGTAATAAAGCAGTCGAAAATAGCGTTACGCTTGGGTAAAATAAAGCCATCTTAGAATATTGTTGTGAACTATAAAGCATGGAACATTTTGATTGTGTGGTTATTGGTGGTGGCATGGTGGGTGCAGCAAGTGCGCTGACCTTAGCACAGCTTGGTTTACAGGTAGCCTTGGTTGAGCAGTACCAGCCAAAAGACTATTCTGCGGAGCAAAGCTTTGATTTACGTGTCTCAGCTATTTCTTTGGCTTCACAAAACTTACTCAGCCAAATTGGCGCTTGGCAACAAATTAATGAATGGCGCGCTTGCCCTTATAAACGCCTTGGTGTTTGGGAGCATGAAAGTGCCTACACTGAATTTAATGCTGATGATATTGAACAACGTTATCTAGGTCATATCGTTGAAAATCGCTTAATTCAACTTGCGCTTTGGCAACAAATTAACGCTATGAGGAATATTCGTGCTTTTTGCCCTGATAGCTTAGTCTCTTTAACGCAAGATAATGACAAAGCGACTTTAATACTAACAAATAGCTCGATAACGACAAACCTAGTAATTGGCGCTGATGGAGCACAATCAAAAGTTAGACAAATGTCAGCGATCGGTATAACTGGCTGGGATTATCAACAGTCCGCTATGTTGATTAATGTTGAAACCTCAATGAGCCAGCAAGATATTACTTGGCAACAATTTTCCCCAACAGGGCCCGTTGCTTTATTACCTTTAGCCGGAGAAAGTTCGTTAGGTGGTTATGCCTCATTAGTTTGGTACCACCAACGTGATGAGATCACTCGCCTAGCGTCATTAACTAATAGCCAACTCCAAGAAGAAGTACTTAAACATTTCCCCAAGCAGTTAGGTGAAATTAAGGTGCTGGCTAAAGGTGCTTTTCCTTTAACACGTAGGCATGCTAATACTTATCAACATAAGCGTGTGCTGCTGTTAGGAGATGCGGCTCATACTATTAACCCGATGGCGGGGCAGGGAGTCAATTTAGGCTTTAAAGATGTTATCGCTTTACAACATGTTATTGCCGACGCTATCTCGCATGGCGAAGCCTGGCATGATGAAGCTGTGCTAGCACGATATGAGCAAAAGAGACGTAAAGAGAACTTGCTGATGATGTCTACTATGGACGCCTTATATGCGGGCTTTAGTCACCCATCACCAGTGATTAAAGCGGCACGTAATTTAGCTTTATTAGCCGTCAATAAAGTCCCTTTCCTAAACAGTACAATAAAAAATAAAGCACTGGCTTATGCTTGTGGTCTATAGGGGCTGTGATTGGTGGTTAAAGGTTTAATTCTTTCTCTATTTTTCTATAGGGGGGAGTTGAACCCTCACATTAAATAAAACATTATAACCAGAGCTTTTAACATAACCGAGAAAGCAATAAATGGATTTAGTGAGTAGATCTAAGCTGTAATGATTTTGTAGTGCTATTAATTTTAAAGGATAGTTACAGTGTAACTGAGAGATTACAGGAGTTTTTTTAGATGTTTTTTAATTTTATGGGGATATTGATAAACTGATTTTACTGAAT
Source organism: Colwellia sp. (assembly GCF_013215345.1). Lineage (GTDB taxonomy): Bacteria > Pseudomonadota > Gammaproteobacteria > Enterobacterales > Alteromonadaceae > Colwellia. The sequence goes on from NZ_JABSOV010000025.1 coordinate 15,927, forward strand.
AAAATGGTGGCTACACCGGGACTCGAACCTGGGACCCCATCATTATGAGTGATGTGCTCTAACCAACTGAGCTATGTAGCCTTTACCAACCTGCTCTGTAGCAAGTGCGGCGTATTATGCTGACCTACCTTCCATCCGTCAACCGTTTTTTTATAAAATATTGTATTTTTTATTTGTTTGCTTATTGCTTGTGCGATATGACGGTAAACTATGCAAGAAAAGGTGAGAAACACATTATCTATTGGAACGGATATTGCGTTTCTATATATAAGGAATAGGAGCTGCTTATCTATCTCTTGCTTCTTCAGCTAAATGTGCGGAATATTTTGCTAAGTTATCTATTTCTGCTTTAACTTTTTTAGAAGGTAACTTACCAATAATGAATTCGCCAACTTCTAAAGCGTTAGATTTAGCGGCAAATATTAATAAAGTATTGCCGTTACATTCAAGCCTTTTATAAATATTACGAATTTTTAGTTTATTTTGCTTTAAGAATGACCTTAGGCGACTTTTATCATTTGCTTGAACATATTCGCAAATACGCAACGATAAGCCATCTGCTTGAGCAGGTGCTGCGGTAATCACACTTGTAGCTAATAGGATGGGTAATAAAATAAATTTTTTCATTGTTGTACCTTATTATTTTTTAATTTATAAATTAATTGAAACAAAGAAATTGTAGTTCATAAGCTTAGTTATTGTATTCGTGAGTAGAGTTAACCTTGACTATATTGCTAATTTCTTTGATATAACAGACGGTATTTTAGTTGTATATACAATTAAAACAAGCCTTTATTGATATGTTATCACAGTTAACTAGTGCTTAACTTAAAGTTTCCTGTTTAGAAGCTATACTCGCTAGAACCTTACAGGCACAAAAAAGGCCCATCAAAGATGAGCCCTTTTAAACAATAAAATTGTTTACTGGTTAATAGCTAAGTTACACATTAAAACGGAAGTGGATCACATCACCATCTTTTACGAGGTAACTTTTACCTTCTAAGCGCCACTTACCAGCTTCTTTAGCACCTGACTCACCATTGAACTCGATAAAGTCATCATAACCAACGATTTCAGCGCGGATAAAGCCTTTTTCAAAGTCCGTATGAATAACACCAGCTGCTTGTGGTGCGGTAGCATTTTGTTTGACTGTCCATGCACGTACTTCTTTTACACCCGCAGTGAAATAAGTTTGCAAGTGTAGTAAAGAATAACCGGCATTGATAACACGATTAAGACCGGGCTCTTCTAAGCCTAAATCAGCCATAAATTCAGCTCTGTCTTCATCATCCATTTCAGATAATTCGCTTTCAATTTCAGCACAAACAGCAACAACGATAGCACCTTCTGCATCCGCTATCTTTTGTACTACATCAAGGTAGGGATTGTTTTCAAAACCATCATCATTGACATTAGCGATATACATAGTCGGTTTGATTGTTAAAAAGTTTAAGTACTCGACCGCCGCTTTTTCTTCTTTGGATAACTCCAATGAACGAATCATGCTACCGTCTTCAACATGTTTTAATATTTTTTGTAATACAGGCATTTCAAATTTAGCGTCTTTATCTCCGCCTTTAGCTTTCTTAGCTAAACGAAAAATTGCGCGCTCTGCTGTGTCCATATCAGATAAAGCTAATTCAGTATTGATCACATCAATATCATCTGCGGGATCAATTTTATTGGCAACGTGAATGATGTTGTCATTATCAAAACAGCGTACAACATGGCCAATGGCATCAGTTTCACGAATATTAGCTAAAAACTTGTTACCTAAACCTTCACCTTTTGATGCACCAGCAACAAGACCGGCAATATCAACAAATTCCATTGTGGTGGCTAAGACACGCTCAGGTTTTACTATTGCGGTTAATTTATCTAAGCGAGGATCGGGTACAGGTACTACGCCAGTATTTGGCTCAATAGTACAAAACGGGAAGTTTGCCGCTTCAATACCTGCTTTGGTAAGTGCATTGAATAGTGTTGATTTACCGACGTTAGGCAAGCCAACGATACCACATTTAAAACCCATAATTTTTACCTACTGATTAGTTGCTAACACATAGTTACTAGCGTGTATTTACTTGTGTATATTTATTCGGCTTTAAAAGAGTGTAAGCGGTTTTGCGCTTTCTTTAAGTCGTCTTTTAACCAAATATCCAAACATCGACTGGCTTCGTCGATTGCTTGTTCAATTTTTGCTTGTTCTGCACTCGGCGCTTTACCCAGTACATGACCCGTTACTTTATCGCGGTGACCTGGATGGTCAATGCCAATACGTAGCCGGTAAAAATCTCTATTATTAGCCATGCGATCGATAATATCGCGCAAGCCATTATGACCACCGTGGCCACCACCTTTTTTAATTTTACAAACTCCGGGTTGCATATCTAATTCATCATGGGCAACAAGGATTTCATCTACCGACATTTTATAAAAATTAGCTAATGGTGCAACTGCTTGACCGCTACGATTCATAAACGTGGTTGGAATTAATAAGTGGACAAGGTTTCCCGCAATTAACCCTTTACCATAAAGGCCAGAGTACTTTTTTTCGGGACGGAGGGATATGTTATGGCTACGTGCTAGTTCTTCGACGAACCAAACACCTGCATTGTGGCGTGTTTTGCTATATTCGGGACCAGGATTACCCAGCCCCGCAATTAGTTTAATAGTCATTATTTATAATATTATAAATGAATGTAGCTATTATTCAGCAGCTGGAGCTTCTGCTGCTGGAGCTTCTTCGTCATCAACTACTTTAGCAGCTTTAGGTGCTTTAGCAGAAACAACAGCTAAATCATGCTCTTCGCCTTTTGCTAATTCGTCAGAAGTTACGCCTGCAGGGAAGGTAACATCAGATAAATGTAAAGTTTGACCAAGTTTTAAACCGGCTAAGTCAATTGTAATGAACTCAGGTAAGTCTTTTGGTAAACAAGTGATAGCGATTTCAGTCATGTGGTGAGCAATGTTCGCACCAGATTTAGCTGCTTCATCTTCATTAATGAAGTGAATAGCAGTCTTTGCATGAACAACATGGTTTGCATCAATGCGGATGAAATCTAAATGCATTACCAATTGCTTGAACGGGTGACGTTGCATGTCTTTAATTAAACACTCAACTGGCTCACCAGCAATGTTTAATGTTAATACTTGCGTGTAGAATGTCTCTTCTTGTTGAGCACGGAATACATCTTTGTGCGCTAAAGTTAAAGATACAGATTCTTTGTTTTCACCGTAAAGGATAGCAGGAACTTTGTCCGCGTGACGTAGGCGGCGGCTCGCACCTTTCCCTAAATCAGTACGTACTTCAGCTTCTAATGTTAATAAATCAGTCATTTTAATACTCTTCTGTTATATAAGTTATAAAACTTAAAAATTAAGTCTTGTTTTTTGCGACCAAAAACAAGGAGACACCATTTTACCTAAGTAAGCTAAGTTATAAATAACTAAAGCATTAGATAAAAAAGGCGCGGTACAATAACATTTAGGCCAGGAAAAAGCTATTAAATAAAGAGATTAATTATGTGCGTTTGTGATGAGTGCTTATATGAGGGGAGGTAATAAATAGTGCAAAGGAGAAAATAAAAAAGCAGCCTTTATAGGGCTGCTTTTTCGCAATAGAAGTAATTATTCGCTAGGAATTAATCAAACATTGCTGATATAGATTCTTCATTACTTACACGGCGAATCGCTTCACTAAGCATGCCGCTTAAAGTCAATTGACGAACCATTTTAAGTTCTTTGATTTCATCAGAAAGTGGAATTGAATCAGTTACTACTACTTCATCAAGAACAGAGTCTCTAAGGTTTTGTGCTGCATTACCTGATAATACTGGGTGAGTAGCATAAGCAATAACACGTTTTGCGCCATGTTCTTTTAATGCTTCAGCTGCTTTGGCTAACGTGCCGCCAGTATCAATCATATCATCAACAATAATACAGTCACGACCAGCAACATCACCAATGATATGCATAACTTGCGCAACGTTCGCTTTCGGGCGACGTTTATCGATAATGGCTAAGTCAGCGTCATCAAGAAGTTTAGCTACTGCACGAGCACGCACAACACCACCGATATCAGGAGAAACAATCACAGGATTGTCTAACTTACGGCTTTTCATGTCTTCTAATAATATTGGTGTACCAAAAGCATTATCAACAGGCACATCAAAGAAGCCTTGAATTTGCTCGGCATGTAGATCAACCGTTAGTACACGGTCAACACCAACGCTTGATAAGAAGTCAGCAACTACTTTTGCAGTAATTGGTACACGAGCACTACGTACACGTCTGTCTTGGCGAGCATAACCAAAATAAGGGATTACAGCAGTGATACGGCCAGCGGAGGCACGACGCAAAGCGTCTATCATTACAATTAATTCCATTAAGTTATTATTGGTTGGAGCACAGGTTGATTGAATAATAAAAACATCCGCACCACGGACGTTTTCATTTATCTCAACACAAATTTCACCATCACTAAAACTACCGACTGTAGCATCGCCTAGAGGCATATATAGGCGATCACAAATTTTCTTGGCCAGTTCAGGGGTGGCATTACCCGCAAAAATCTTCATGTCAGGCACTTTCGATTCCTCAGAAATATTTGACATTAATAGTAGACTCTTTGATTGATAAGTAATCATCGAGCAGTATAACGCTTACTTAACTATGGCTGTCTTATTACACACAATAGTGTGTTTAAAAATAGCTGTTATAGTCAAGTTCGCAAATTTTGGTCATTATTTATATGCTCAATGATAGCTTTGCTATTACAGAACATAACGGCGACTTATTAAGCCCCTGCGCGACAAAAGAGCTTACTCCTTTTGGAAGATTCGCTTGTAATGAACGCGCCTCTTGCTGACTAGAAAAGCGGCTAAAAACACACGCACCCGTTCCTGTCATTCTTGAGGGTGCGTATTCTACCAACCAAGCCAGCAACTTGGCAACCTCAGGATAGTGTTTTATTACTAATGTTTGACAATCATTATGGAATTCATCACTGATAAAGTCACGAGTATCAAGGGCTGAAGGGGATAATCTCTTGGTTTTTCGGGGAAGGTCTGCAGCGGTAAAAACTTGTTGTGTAGAAATGCTGCATTCAGGTTTAGTAATTAAGTACCAAGGCTCTTCGGGATCCATCACTGTGAGCTTTTCACCGACTCCCTGGGCAAAAGCGGAAAAACCATGAATAAATATAGGCACATCAGCACCAAGGCTCAAGCCCAATGTCGCTAAGTCACTGGTTGATAATTGACACTGCCATAATGTATTAAGCGCAACTAAAACGGTAGCTGCATTGGATGAACCACCGCCTAAACCGCCTCCCATAGGCAGTATTTTATTAATACTTATTTGCACACCCAAAGGGCTATTAGTTTTTTTCTTTAATAATCGCGCAGCTTTTACAATTAAGTTATCTTCATTGTTAACGCCTTCAATAGGGGTCAATAAATCTATGGTTGGTTTCTCGGTGGCAGTTAACGTGAGCGTGTCGCTGTGATCTATAAATTGAAACAGTGTTTCTAAATTGTGGTAACCATCATCACGTTGTCCAACAATATGTAAAAATAAATTAATTTTTGCCGGGGATGGGAATTCAATGGCTTTATTGAGAAATGAGTTTGAAGAGCTAGTCATTTAGAAGTTCTACTTTTTAAGGTGTAAGTTACTAGGCTTGGTTATTAATCGGCTACGGACCAATTGTTAACGGAAATTTTAATTAATAGGTCATCTTTTTTAATAGAAAATTTAGTGGCTAAGGTGTAGCCATTAATTTGCTGGTAGTTACCATAGCTGACTTGCCATAAATCATTATTATAATGGCTTGATAAGGTTTGTGGTAGCTGCGTAGATTTGTGATAACCAATATCATCACTTTCTTGATAGGGAATACCTTTAAGCCAATATGTTAATGCTTGTGTCGGTAGGGTTAAACCGGCAATCGAGTGAATAAGTGCTGCTAGATCTTTGCCATGATAGGTTTTGCCGTCTACTTGGATTGTATGATTGTTAGCATTCGAGTCGAGTTGTAAAACATTGATGCCTAAAAAAGTGGTTAAACTGAGCTGTTGTTGGTCTTTTTTTTCGTTAACTCGCCACGATAATGTTGCGCTACGACGTGAGTTGCTGTCAATAAAGGCTATTTTTCCTGTTATTTTCCATTGCTGTAATTGTTGTAGTCTGGCAATTCTTTGTTGAGGTGTTTGCTTTATTAACACCTGCTTTTCTTCACCGGTCAAAGTGCTACAGCCTGAAAGTACCAGGGTAAACAAGGCCAGAGTAAATAAGTAAGGTGGATATAGGGCAGTATTAAAAAGTTTAATCATTAAGGTAAGTCATTAAAACGATGATAATTGTTATTTGAACATAGCTTTTTGGCCTTTGTAAATAGCAGTAGTATTTTTAAGGTCTTTTATCACAGATCATATTTTAATAGCGGATCTTGGGTTATACTTGCGGCACGAGTTAAAACAAGTTTTATAAAACTTGTCGGAAATGTTTACAAAATAGGTTTATTACTTTGTCCATAGTTGCTGTTGGAATTAATCATAAAACTGCGCCTGTAGCGGTAAGAGAAAAAATATCTTTTAATCCAGATAAACTTTCTACCGCGCTAAAAGAAATGCTGGAAGCCGTGCAATGCCGTGAAGTTGCGATACTTTCTACCTGTAATAGAACAGAATTATACCTAGTACAAGATGGCGACTTTGATGTTACTCAGCAACGCCTTATTCAATGGCTAGAAAAATATCATAACGTACCCGCCTCAACCATTTTACCTAGCCTCTATTGGCATAAAGATCAGCAAGCCGTTAATCATATGATGCGCGTTGCCTGTGGTTTAGACTCGCTTGTTTTAGGTGAGCCACAAATCCTCGGTCAAATGAAACAAGCTTATAGTCAAGCTAAAGCTGCTGGCTCTATGTCATTGATTATGGAACGGTTATTCCAACGTACTTTTGGTGTGGCAAAGCAAGTTCGCACCGAAACCGAAATAGGTGCTAGTGCGGTCTCCGTTGCTTTTGCCTCAGTAAACTTAGCCAAACATATTTTTGGCGGTCTTGAAAAAACTAAAGTATTACTTGTTGGTGCGGGTGATACTATTGAGTTAGTTGCCAAGCATTTATACGAAAATAATGTCGGCAAAATCACAGTCGCTAATCGAACACTGGCTCGTGCTGAAAATATGGCTAAAAAAATTGGTGCAGATGTCATCACCTTAGCGCAAATACCAGAACATATGTGTCATGCAGATATTGTTATCAGCTCTACTGGTTCTACTTTACCTATCATTGGTAAAGGTATGGTTGAGCAAGCTTTAGCATCGCGTAAACATCAACCTATATTTATGGTTGATCTTGCCGTACCTCGTGATATAGAAGAACAAGTTTCAGAGCTTGAAGATGTATTTTTATATACCGTTGATGACTTACAAGGCATTATTGCCAAAAATATAGAAAATCGCCGTAAAGCCGCTGTAGAAGCAGAGAGTATCGTTAATAGCCAGTCTGATAATTTTATGGCTTGGCTACGTGGTTTAAATACTCAAGATACGGTTATTAGTTATCGTAAACAATGTATAGACAATCGTGATGTTTTACTTGAAAAAGCACTGATTCAATTAAAAAATGGTAAAAATTCTGAAGCCGTTCTAGGTGAACTTGCCACTAAACTCACTAATAAATTTATGCACGCTCCTACCAGTGCTCTCCAGTCCGCTGCCCAAGGTGGTGAGCTTGATAAACTACTTTATTTGCGCGATATTTTTAATATTGATCCGCAAGACTAGTACCTTAGCCACTATCCTTACTATTACTTAAATACACTTCTTGGCAAAAGTCATTTTAATTGCCACTTATCCCCTTGATTTTGACGGGTAACGGCTATACAAGCTAATACCAATAAATTATTACCCACTTGTGCGGGGTAAAATACTCAAAGCGGTGTTGCTTTCTTCACGCACGTCAGCTATTGAGCTATTGAGTGAGTAATCGAGTGCCTTGCTTTGATTTGTTTTTCCGGTGCACAACAAGACCACAAACTTAATGGAATTAGTGTAAGTATTACTGACTCAGGCAACAGTCTATCTAGCTACATTTTTACTCGAGCATGGTGGATTGCATTACTACTGTGTTAGAATAACAATAATTTAGTTTTTCCTTATTTTAAGTATAAGAACATTTTAATGAAATCATCAGTTTATCAAAAACTTGAAGTGCTAGTAGAGCGTTTCGAAGAAGTGCAAGCCTTATTATCCGATCCTGAAACTATTAGCAATCAAGACAAGTTTCGTACTTTATCCCAAGAGTTTAAACAGCTTGATGCCGTGACTTCAGTTTTTAATAATTATAAAAGTGCTGAAGGTGATTTCGAGACTGCTGAGATGATGCTTAAAGATGAAGATCCTGATATGCGAGAAATGGCCCAGGAAGAATACAAAGACGCGAAAAAAGCGGTTGCGAATATTGCCGATGAATTACAAATCTTATTACTACCACGCGATCCAAAGGACGATAACAACTGTTTTGTGGAAATTCGTGCCGGTGCTGGTGGCGACGAAGCAGCTCTTTTTGCTGGCGATTTATTTAGAATGTATAGTCGTTATTCAGAAAAGAAAGGCTGGAAAATTGAGGTAATGAACTGCAACGAAAGTGAGCAGGGCGGTTATAAAGAAATGATCATGAAAATCAATGGCGAAGGCGTTTACGGCCATATGAAATTTGAATCGGGTGGTCATCGTGTACAACGTGTACCAGAAACTGAATCTCAAGGTCGAGTACATACCTCCGCTTGTACCGTGGTTGTTATGCCTGAAATGCCAGAAGCAGATGCCATTGAAATCAATAAAGCAGATTTGAAAATTGATACTTTCCGTGCTTCAGGCGCGGGTGGTCAGCATGTTAACAAAACCGATTCTGCTATTCGAATTACCCATATCCCTTCGGGCGTTGTGGTTGAGTGTCAAGAACAACGTTCACAGCATAAAAACAGAGCTCAAGCGATGTCTGTGCTGCAAGCACGCCTTCAACAAGCTGAAGATGAAAAGCGCCGTAGTGCGGAAGAGTCATCACGTCGTAATTTAGTTGCCAGTGGTGACCGTTCTGAACGTATTCGTACCTATAACTTCCCGCAAGGTCGTATGAGTGATCATCGTATCAACCTAACCTTATATCGTTTAAACGAAATTATGGAAGGCAGCTTGCATTTGATTATGGAACCGATAATGCAGGAAAACCAAGCTGACTTATTAGCTGAATTAGCTAGCCAAAATTAGTTTTACTTTTGTCAGTCATGCCAGAGAAAAATATCACCATAGCCAATTGCATAGCGCATGGGCAGAAGCAATTAGCTGATAGTTCAGATAGTGCTAAGCTCGATGCGCAAATCCTCTTGGCTTTTGTGCTAAATAAAGAACACAGTTACTTGCTTACTTGGCCTGAAAAAGAGCTTGCTAAGCAAGTTGAACAGCAGTACCTAACCTTATTGCAAAGACGTTTTTTAGGTGAGCCAATTGCCTATATCGTTGGAGTAAAGGAGTTTTGGTCACTGCCTTTTTGGGTTTCACCCGCAACACTTATTCCCCGTCCAGACACTGAGATTTTGGTTGAATCAGTGCTCGAGAATTTTGGCGAGGTAAAATCATTACAATGCTTAGATCTTGGTACGGGGACTGGCGCAATAGCACTAGCACTTGCATCAGAGCAACCTAACTGGGAAATTGATGCTATCGATTTTAGCCTTGATGCGGTGCAACTTGCCAAGAAAAATGCTGAGAATTTACAATTAACGCAAGTCAATATTTTTCAGAGTAATTGGTTTAGTGCAGTTAATGAGCGTAAGTATGAGGTGATTGTTTCCAATCCTCCCTATATCGATGACTTGGACGAAAACCTAAGTCAAGGCGATGTGCGTTTTGAGCCTAAATCAGCCTTGGTTGCTAGTGAACATGGCCTCGGTGATATTAAGCATATTGCGCAACAAGCACTAAGATTTTTTAAAGCTCAAGGTGCACTTTTTTTTGAACATGGTTTTGAACAAGGTCAAGCAGTACGCAATATATTAACCGATTTAGGGTATGCTAATGCCCAAACGGTAAGAGACCTGAACGGCCATGAACGCATTACTTGGGCTACTTCGCCTGATTCTTAGTATGGATTTATCGATTTTAAATCATTTATTCATCATTTATAAATCATTTAACGTTTTAACCTTAAATAATTTGATAACTTAAGCTTGCACATTTATAGGCGAGCAATAAAGGAAAACCATTGAAACACTTACATATAACCCTAGCAGTACTAAGCGTCGCTTTATTTACTTATCGCTTTATTTTAACTTTAATTGAATCCGAAAAGCTTGATCGTAAGTGGCTGAAGATTAGCCCTCATGTTATTGATACCTTTTTACTTATTGCCGGTATTTCGTTGGCAGTAAAGCTACATTTCAATCCAATGGAGCAAATGTGGTTAGCTGAAAAGATTTTAGCTTTGTTTGCTTATATCTTTACCGGATATTACACCTTGAAATTAGCGCGTAATAAGCCAATGAGAATCCTTGGCTTTCTCGGCGCAATCGGCTGGGTAATGCTGATAGTACGTCTAGCTATGACCAGAGAGTCGGTTTTTTTCATCTAATTGTTAGCGTGCAGCAGAGTCTATAAAACAAGTAAAGAACGGGGTCATGTAATAAGCTGTTATGAATGAATTGTTTTTATCAGAATTAAAGTCAGTAGATAAAGATTTACTGCAAAAACTTGTTTTACTTGAAGAGCATATTTTTGCCGGTAATGGGCAAGTTCCGGACCAAACGGAGGCATCACTCGATAGTTTAGAAACAATTATCAGTCAGTGTGTTGCTGTCGTTAGTGAAATTGAATCGCCAGTAGAGAAAGCTGAAGCTTTACTTAATGAATTGTACTTTCAGCATTTATTTATTGATAGGTATCAAACTCGTTGGCCTATTTCTGCTTACAGTGTCGCCAAAGGTTTGAATCAACGCGCTATGTCACCCATTGTTAAGGCAGCTTTGGTCAAAGAGATCATTATCGCTTGTGGCTTTGAAATTGACTTAGTGTTTATTCCAAATAAAATTATGATGCGCCTATGCTGTGATGAGCAGTACGCTATTATTTTTGATGCGGTAACGGGCGAGTCACTAGACTGGACTGAGTTGGATATACGTTTAGAGGACTTAGACGGTGACCCAGGCGAGCAAGATTTAAAAGCTATAGATGATAATGTCGCCTTGGTTGAACACCTTTCTGCTCTGAAAAACACTCTCATTCGTGAGCAGGTATTTGATAAGGCGCTAACTTGTGTTGACGTTATCTTGTCATTAACTCCGGACGACCCATTGCAACGTAGAGATCGTGGTTTTTTGCTCCACCAGCTTGATTGTTTTAAAGTGGCGGTGGATGATTACCGATACTTTGTTGAGCAATGTCCTAAAGATCCCGCAGCGAAAATATTAAAAATTCAACTTGAAAAAATTGATGTCGGTAATAACGTCCTTCACTAATTTTTTTTACATCATCAAAAATAAAAATAAAAGGTAAAATGATGCAAGACAATATTGTGGCGAATGCGCCACTCATTACCAATGACGCAGTAGTACTCGGTATTTTGACCCTTATTCTGGGCTTTGTATTCTATACCTCTAATAGTAAAAACTCTGTTTGCCAAAAATTTTATAAGTACGTACCTGCATTATTAATGTGTTACTTATTGCCTTCGCTATTAAATACCTTTGGCATCGTGAGTGCCGAAGTTAGTAAAGTTGATGACGTGGCAAAATACTTCCTGCTACCAGCTTGTTTAGTGCTGTTAACATTAAGTATTGATATTAAAGCTATTGTAGGGCTAGGTAGTAAAGCGTTAATTATGTTCATAACCGGTACCGTTGGCGTTGTTATTGGTGGGCCAATTTCTTTATTAATTGTCTCGGCAATTTGGCCAGAGTTAATAGGTGTTACCGGTCCTGAAGCTGTTTGGCGTGGTATGGCTGCACTTGCCGGTAGCTGGATTGGTGGCGGCGCAAACATGTTGGCGATGAAAGAAATTTTTGAAGCCGACGGTAAAATATTTACCATCATGGTAACTGTAGATATTGTCGTGGCAAATCTTTGGATGGCTTGTTTACTTTATATTGCGGCTAACCATAAGGCTATTGATGCTAAAAGTGGCGCTGATACCTCTGGTATTGACAAACTTATTGCCACAGTGGAAGCCAATGAACGAGAGCATAAAAGAACGCCAGAGCTAAAAGACTTTATGCTTATTATTGCCGTCGCTTTTGGTGCGGCTGGTTTTGCACATTTCTTAGCTGACTTATTGGTACCATTTTTCCAACTTAACTACCCAGAGTTGAAAAAATTCAGCTTACACAGCAAGTTATTCTGGATTATTGTCGTAGTAACCACTATCGGCTTAACATTGTCATTTACTAAAGTAAGACAGCTTGAACATGCTGGTGCTTCAAAAGTGGGTAGTAGCTTCTTATATATTTTAGTTGCCACCATCGGTTTGCACATGGATATCACGCAAATTGCCGAAGCACCTAAATACGTGGTTATTGGTTTAATTTGGATGGCAATACACATTATTTTATTGTTTATCGTCGGTAGAATGATTAAAGCTCCAATCTTCTATTTAGCCGTAGGCAGTAAAGCAAATATTGGTGGAGCAGCATCGGCTCCGGTCATTGCTTCGGCTTTCCATCCATCATTAGCGCCTGTTGGTGTGTTACTTGCCGTACTAGGCTATGCATTAGGTACTTACATGGCTTGGATATGTGGACAACTATTACGAATTATTGGTAGTTAATCTTTAACTATTTAACGTGTTACAGTAAGCTAACAACTACTGAATGACTTTTACTAAAAGCGTAAAATAGAGTGATATTTTACGCTTTGTTATATCTAGGATTAAATTATGACAATTACATCAGTTTCGGTTAAAGGTATTGAGGTTGCTAATGAGCAACCTTTCGTACTTTTTGGTGGTATGAACGTACTTGAATCACGTGACCTTGCCATGAAAATTGCTGAGCATTATGTTGAAGTTACCCAGAAACTTGGCATTCCTTATGTATTTAAGGCTTCGTTTGATAAAGCTAATCGATCTTCGGTAAACTCTTATCGTGGTCCAGGCTTAGATGAAGGTTTAAAAATTTTTGAAGAAATCAAAGCAACCTTTAATGTACCGATTATCACTGATGTACATGAGTCTTACCAAGCTCAGCCGGTAAGTGAAGTTGTTGATGTCATTCAATTACCAGCATTTTTAGCCAGACAAACCGATCTGGTGGTCGCCATGGCTAAAACAGGTGCTGTCATTAATGTTAAGAAACCACAATTTCTTGCCGCTCATGAGATGAAACATATCATCACCAAATTTTCTGAAGCGGGTAACGAGAACATTATTTTATGTGAGCGTGGCAGTTGTTATGGTTATAACAACCTTGTCGTTGATATGTTAGCAATGGATGAGATGAAAAGTTACGCGCCAGTGATATTTGATGCTACCCACGCTTTACAAAAACCTGGTGGTCGCAGTGATAGTGCTGATGGTCGTCGTGCTCAAGCCGCACAGTTAGCCCGTAGTGGCATGGCAATAGGTATAGCAGGTTTGTTTATTGAAGCTCACCCTGATCCTAGTGCAGCTAAATGCGATGGTCCTTGTGCGTTACCTCTTGATAAGCTTGAACCTTACTTAGCTCAAATGAAAGCCATAGATGATTTAGTGAAGGGTTTTAAGCCACTAATTACAGATTAGCTTAACGGGCTAGCCGAGCTTTGAGTAAATAAGGTTGGAGTGAAGAATAATCCAGCCAATAAAAAAGGTGTCCTAGGACACCTTTTTTATTGGTCGATCTTAAATATTAAGATCTTACTTCAGTAATGTGCGAGCATTGTGAAATATGTTAGTATGTTTACTTTTAATTAAGGCTCAAGAGTACCTTTCAAAGGGCTCTGGTAGCCGAGGATAACTACATTAGTCGAACCAATACTGTGATGCTAATGTTGCTATCATCACAGTGTAGCTCAATCTAATTATTCAGCAATTAAACTTGCTTTAGTTAAGGTAACAGACTTATTTTGGTTCGCCATTTGCTTTTGTTTAGCAAGGCCGGAGTCTGTTGTCTGTTGAGTAAAGCTGATTTTAATTGGCGCTAAATAAAGCTTTAGGCTGTTATGTGCGGCACTAGTCAGTTGAGTTTGATTAATTGGCTCAGCTTTAACAAGTGCCGATTTTGGTAGCGCAGCTGTGGCTGCAGTACTCAATAAAGTAGTGGCGAATAATGCGACAAGTAAGTTAGTTTTTTTAATGCTTTGTTTCATGTTTATGTCCTGTATATAACCTAATAATAAATTTTTTATTCCCTGTAGATTTATTAGGACCTTTTCTCGCGCTGGTTTTACTCTTCAAAATAAAGCGCGTGGGTTGGGAGCACACGCCGTACCTGAGTTTCATAAAACGTTGAGATGATGTCCTTCATCTACGGTGTGAATAATACGCAAGTTGATGAAAAAATAAAAATGACTTAAATTAATGTTATTCATTAGAAAAACTAATGGATAATTGTTATGCTTAGTTTGTAGGTTTTTATGCACTTTTAAAGTGCGAATTTTTAATTATATGGAAAGGTTCTAGGTGAATTTTGGCTAATAGACTCCCACCACTAAACGCTTTGCGCGCATTTGAAGCATCGGCAAGGCAGCTGAGCTTTACCCGAGCTGCAGAAGAGCTTTTTGTCACCCAAGCGGCAATAAGTCATCAAATTAAATCTTTAGAAGAGCATTTAGGCATTAAATTGTTTATGCGAAAAAATCGAGCCCTGCTCCTTTCCGAGGAAGGGCAGTCATATTATTTGGATATAAAAGATATTTTCAGCGCTATACATGAAGCCACTGAGCGTTTATTAGCGCGTGGTGCTAAAGGGGCGATAACGGTCAGTTCACAAGCGAGTTTTGCTATTCAATGGTTAGTGCCCAGGTTAACGACCTTCAATGCTCTACATGAAGATATTGATGTTAGGATTAAAGCTGTCGATCAAGCGGAGAACTCACTTACCGAAGATGTTGATGTTGCGATCTATTATGGTCGGGGACGTTGGCCAAACATTCATGCTGATAAGTTGAATACTGAATATCTTATTCCCGTTTGTTCGCCATTATTAATGCAAGAAAATGCTGCTAATGGTAAACCACCACTGTTGTCATTAGATGATTTATCAAAACACAATTTACTCCATGACACCTCTCGTAGAGATTGGAAACGCTGGTTCAAACAAGTTGGCGTTAAAGGAGCTAATGTTAATCACGGGCCTATTTTTAGTCATTCAGCTATGGTTTTACAAGCAGCTTTACACGGGCAAGGGGTTGCTTTGGCTTATAGTGTATTAGCTAAGCCCGATATTGATTCGGGACGATTAGTTTGTCCTTTTAATGATGTGTTAGTGAGTAAAAATGCTTATTTTATTGTCTGTCGTGAAAACCAGAAAGATAATGGTAAAATTGCTGCCTTTAGAAAGTGGATGTTAGACATGGTTGAAGCAGAGCAAGAGCAAATCACCGATGGACAAATAAGTTAATGGCATCAATGCAAGAAAAGAGACAAATAAATATTCAAGTAAAACCACAAGTTATAAGTGGCGTCGATGGCAGTGATATCAATATAATTTGGGATACTGTCGACAACCCTACAGCACAGGTGATTTTTGCTCATGGTGCTGGTGCTAATATGACTCACGAGTTTATGGCTGAAATTGCTTTATTACTTAATAAGGCAAGCATCAATGTAATACGTTTTAATTTTCCCTTTATGGATAAAAGGGCACTCACGGGTAAAAAATATCCCCCAGATAGAATGCCTAAGTTGTTACCTTGCTATGAAGCTGTTATTGAGCATGTAGTTAAACATGGCAATTGTAAGGGTCTGCCTTTGTTTATTGGCGGAAAATCAATGGGATCTAGAGTAGCTGCAAGTTTAGTGGCGGATCCTGAGGTATTAAAAGCCAATTTACTCAATAAAATCTCTGCTGTTATTTGTTTAGGCTATCCGTTTCACCCGACGAAAAAACCAGAAAATCTTCGTCTTGAACCTTTGTTTGGTGCGCGTAAGCCAGTCCTCATTGTTCAGGGTGACCGCGATACCTTGGGAAATAAAGAAGAAATTATCAGCTATCAACTGGCTGAGCACTGTCAGTGTGTCTTTTTGCCCGATGGCGATCACAGCTTCAAACCTAGAGTTAAGTCAGGTTTTACTTTTCAGGCTCATATGAAGCTCGCTGTTGAGGAAATTGTCCACTTTATTAATCAGGTGCTTGTCGATAATAAAGCCGTGAATGAGGAAAAGTTATGAGCAGTACTAATATAAGCAGCACTAATATAAAGAAGCCGCAGCTAAAATTAGCGGCTAGCAGTACTTTACTCAAAAGTATGATGATTTTTGTTGGTATCAGTGGCTGTTTTTCTGTACTATTCGGCGCTTGGCTGGCTCATGGCGGTCAATCATTACCAGTAAAGGTACAATCTAGCTTAGCAACCGCACTACAATATCAATTTTTTCATACACTTGCGTTATTAGTAACATTAGTTTGGCTGAAAGTAACTAAGCCTTCTAAGGTATTACTTAGTGCTTGTATTGCTTTTGTTACCGGAATTTTGCTTTTTTGCGGCGTAATATATATTAAATCATTTTTTGAACTTGCACTTATCGGTAAGTTAACCCCCTTCGGTGGTATTGCGTTTGCGTTAGCTTGGCTATTACTCGCAATTGAAAGTAAAAATAATTTTTAACTACACTCGTTGTAGTGTTAATACTCTTTTGGCTCACTGTCTATTTTGGCCGAAAGATATACAAGGTAAAAACAACATATGACTTCCATCGTATTATTTTGTCGTCCAGGCTTTGAAAAAGAGTGTGGCGCAGAAATCCAAGAAAAAGCTGCTTGGAATGAAATGTATGGCTATTTAGAGCTAAAGAAAAATAAAGGCATCGTTTTTTTTCACCTACAAGAAAGTAAACATGGCGAAGAATTAATGAATAAGCTGCCGCTTAAGCGACTTATTTTCGCTCGTCAGTGGTTTGTTACGGTAACTGAAACAATAGCATTACCTGACTACAATCGTGTTGAAGCTATTATTGAAGCGTTAGGCTCTGATTGGCAATATAGCGATTTACGTATGGAAATGGCTGATGATAATGACGGTAAAGCTTTAAGTAAATTTTGTCGAAAACTTTCTGTGCCTTTACGTCAAGCATTGCGTAAAAATAAAGTGCTTACTCAGAAAAGTAATAATTCAGCAGATGACCCCGATGGTGCTATTTTACATGCGCTATTTCTTACTGGACAGGAAGTCATTTTAGGATTTTCATTAGCCCGTAATAGTTCACCCCATGTAATGGGTATTCCGAGATTAAAGTTTCCTAGTGCATCACCGAGTCGTTCTACGTTGAAACTTGATGAAGCCTTTTTATATTTTATTCCTCGTGATGAGTGGGATGAACGGTTAACATCGGGTATGAACGCCGTGGATTTAGGCTCAGCTCCAGGCGGTTGGACTTATCAATTAGTTCGCCGTGGTATGATGGTTACCGCAATAGATAATGGCCCTATGGCAGAGTCTTTAATGGAAACCGGTCAAGTAAAGCATAAAATGATGGATGGCTTTAAATACAGACCAATGAAGCACAATGTCCATTGGATGGTGTGTGACATGATAGAGAAGCCTCAGCGAGTCGCTAAGCTGATGAGTGAATGGTTACTTAAAGGTTATTGCAAAGAGGCGATGTTTAACTTGAAATTGCCGATGAAAGGGCGTTACCAGCAAGTGACTAATGATCTACAGGCGATAAAAGATGCGTTTGTTAAACATAATGTCAAATATGAACTTTATGCCAAGCACCTGTATTATGATCGTGAAGAAATCACTGTCCATGCACGTTTACTTTCTCCAGCACCGCTTAGGGAAAATGATTAATTATTAGTATTGTTTGTACATTTAACAACTAATCTAATGGTAAATAATATAAAACCATCAAGTTTATAAATAAGCTTGATGGTTTTTTTGTGTCCATAGTTTTCGCTGGGCGCGACTAGTACTTAAATTGCTGCACTATGTTAGACATATTAACGGCAAGTTTTGCCAACTCTTCAGATGCTTGTGAGGTTTGTTGGGCGGCACTTGAGCTACTATCGGTATATTCGGCAATATCAATAATATTTTGATGAACCTCATTAACACTGACACTCTGTTGTTTTGCTACCGTAGCATTTGCACTGTTTTTACTACTAACATTTGAAACTAACGCTGAAATGTTTTTTAAGCTTCTCGCTGTTTCCATCACCAGTTTTATGCCCTTATTAGCTTCTTCTGAGGCATTTTTCATTGCAGCAACAGACCGACTAGATGATGCTTTTAAGCGCTTAATTTTCTCTTGAATTTCTATGGTAGATTCTTGTGTTTTACCTGCTAGCGTTCGTACTTCGTCGGCAACCACTGAAAATCCTCTGCCAGATTTACCAGCACGCGCAGCTTCAATAGCGGCGTTAAGGGCTAATAAATTGGTCTGCTCGGCAATATTATCAATAACACTCAATACCGAGCTAATATCTTCAACTTGACTATTAAGCTGCTGTAATTCTTTAGCAGCGCTGCTAACTGACTCTCCTAACTCATTAATTGCTAAATGGGCATTCGCTGATAGATCGGCAACTCTCAAAGACTCACCACTCGCCTCATTGGTTAGCTCGGCTGTGTGCAAGGAGTTATCGGCAATTTCATTAATGCTAGCACCAAACTCAGACATCACTTGGTTAGTTTGCTCAGTTTTTATTTTTTGTAATACCACAATATTATTACTTTCTAAGGTCACGGCAGATAATTCTTCAGATGAAGAAGCCAGTTGTACGGCATGATGATCAATATCAATAATGATATGACGAATTTTACTGACAAACTGGTTAAAGGCTTTACCTATATCACCAATTTCATCTGAGCGTTTTGCTATATCAAGCTTGGCGGTAAGATCGCCATCACCTTGCGCTATGTTAGTAATGCTAGCGACTAGTGAGTTAATCGGTTGTACTAATTTATTAGTACTTATTAGGCCGATAATAATGCTGATCAGAGCAATAATGGCTAATAGAATTAAACAATTGAATAATAAATTATTACTTAACTTTGTTGCAGCGGAAAAAGCTTCTGAAACATCAATCTCTGCCATCAATGCCCAGGTAAATTCGCCATATTTTATCGGTGTATAAGCAGATAGCACTTCGACACCACGATAATCAATAAATTGAGTAAAATCAGTACTGCCACTTAATGCTCGTTGTGTGCCTAAGGTTTCTACAAATTGTAGGCCGATGGCAGAGCCATAACCCTTTATCTTGTTAAGGTTAGGTTGATGAGAAGCTGTTGCAAGTGCTTTGTAGTAACTTTCTTTATCTTCTATTAGAAAGCGGCTTTCGCTGCGTAATTTATTGTCAGAGCCAACTAAGTAGGTTTCTCCAGATAAACCTAAACCAACTTGCTGCCATTGGTTATTATTGGTCATTATTTTGTTAATGCCATCAATAGGCATTTGAAAAATTAATACCGCATTGACTACGCCATTATTATCTCTTATTGGTGAGGCAATAAAAGAAGCTGCTTGATCGTATGATGGATAATAACCTTCAAAATCAACTAGAGCGCTAGTATCATTGCCTCTAAGGGTTAATGCCTTTTTAAAAGCTTTAGCAATACCTGAATTTGCATAAGGGCCAGACTTTAAGGAAGTAGCATAATCAAGCTCTTTGAAAACACTATAGACAATATGACCAGACTGGGCATCTACAATGAAAATATCATAGTAGCCAAATTGTTGTAAATACTCACGGAACATTGGATGGTATTGCTGATGGCTTTGATCATAAGCAGAATCACCAGCATTTAATAATTTGTCTTTATTTCCCAGCTCAAAGTGATTATCAGCAATGTATTTAGCTTGATAATATTTTGCTTTATTACTTAGCTGTGAGAATTTGCCTTTGGCATAGGCTTTTTCAGAATTTTTTTCATTAAATGTCTGGGTAAATTCATTTTGATAATATTGTTGTAATGTCATCTCGGCAGCACTTAATTCTGTTGGCGAAATTGACTGTTGCTTAAATGTTTTTATATAACTAGTCGCTGCATTTTTTACCGAATGGTTTTTAGCTAGTGTGGATACTTGCCCAGTAACCAACTTTAAATAGTCATCTATTTGTGATTTTTTTAGTTCTCTGAGAGAGATTAATTGTCCTTTGGTTTTTTCTTCTAACGCCGAAAATGAAGACTGGTTTGCTTGCCACGTGATGGCAATGGCAATGATTGTTGCTGGAATTAGTGCAAGTAATACCGCTTGTAATAATAGTTTATGTTTGATTTTCATGAGAAGTCCTTTAGTTCACTTTCCATGGAGTGAAGAATTACGCAATCTTGTAAGTGATTGTTATTCGTATTTGGTGTGTTGGGAAGTATAGCCGAGTAATGGAAAAGTTGCTGTCTGTTATATCTTCAGTTTGTAATAAAAACACTATGTTTTTGTCATGAAACTGTAACAAAGCATGCAAGATGCTATTTTTAATAAACCTTGACTCGGCTTAAGAGGTAATAAGCTTATTGAAGTCGCGATAGATACTTTGCAAAGTTCCTATCGTAAGTGAATTCGACGCAGACAAAAAATTAATGAATAATTCTTATAAAACTTGAATTACTTTAGCTAGCTGAAAATCGGTGTAGTGCATGAACTGCACTTGTTAAGGAGGTGGAAAATAACAGTTATATAAGTATGTTCTACGCTGGTTTGAGGCTACATAGGAAGGTAAAAGTGATAGCGGTTAGAGACTGTATAATGATAAAAAACGACCAATACTTAAATTTATAAATATCGGTCGTTTTTATTGTGCTTACTTTGTTTATCTCTCCTATGATCAGGGGTAAACTTAAATACGAAATTTACAGTCTTTCAAGCACAGCATCAGTAAAGTCGGTAGTACCATGAGTACCGCCTAAATCACCTGTTGTTCTATCACCCGAGGCAATAACATCGGTAATAGCCGCTCTAATTTTTTCTGCTTTATCACTCATCTCTAAGTATTCAAGCATTTGAATTGCCGCTAAGATCACCGACGTTGGGTTAGCTAAGTTTTTACCAGCAATATCAGGTGCACTACCATGTACAGCTTCAAAAATTGCACAGTCTTCACCAATATTAGCGCCTGGTGCCATACCAAGACCACCCACTAAACCTGCACATAAATCAGATAAAATATCGCCAAATAGGTTCGTTGTTACTATGACATCAAACTGCTCAGGGTTCATCACCAACTGCATACAGCAATTATCGACAATCATTTCCGTTGACTCAATATCAGGGTAACGCTGAGCAACTTCTCGGGCAACCTTTAAAAATAAGCCTGAAGTTGATTTTAAAATGTTTGCTTTATGAACCGCAGTGACCTTCTTACGACCTTCTTTGCGAGCAGTTTCATAAGCAAAGGTTAATATTTTTTCAGCACCATCTCGGGTAATGATACTCATCGCTTGCGCTTCTGTACCGTCCTCGGAGGTGATTTGGCCGACACCTGAGTACATACCTTGGGTATTTTCACGTACGGTTAGAATATCAATATTTTCATAACGTGCTTTAGTGCCTTTAAATGACAATACCGGACGAAGGTTTGCGTATAATTTAAATTGTTTACGCAAGGTTACATTGATTGAAGTAAAACCTTCGCCAACAGGGGTCGTTAACGGCCCTTTTAAGGTAACCTTATTTTTTTCTATTAGCTTAATTGTCTCTTCTGGTACTAATTCACCATGCTTTTCTAAGGCAGTTAAGCCAGCATCTGCGAATTCATATTCAAAATTACAACCTGCTTTATCCAATACTTTAATAGTGGCATCAATAATGCTCGGACCTATACCGTCGCCAGGAATTACCGTGATGGTTTTTTTAGTCATTAAGTTCACCTTGTCATCATATTTTGAAAGAAGTCTTTGAAATAATACGTCGTCTACTTATATTTATTTAACAACGACATATATTTATTAAATGCATAATACATAGCTGAGTGAAAATTCACTCAGTTAAAACTGAGGAACTAAGTGGTCCGCTCAGTGCGTAATTGGGCGTTTTATATCATGGAAATGCTATGTATGCGAGCTTGAATGTTTTTATTGTTACCTGCAAAAGAGTAGTGTCTTTTGCAGGACTAACAAGTTAACTAATGATAGTAGAGGGTTACTAAGTCAGTATCAATTTGACTTTAGTCTATAATGGGTAGGTTGTTACCTATGCTAAGGTGGTTTTTAATGATGCCCCATTGCTCAGGGTAATTATCACCTAAACCAATTTCTTTGAGAATGCCGTTAACAAAGAGCAAGAAGGTGCATTCATCTTGTGTGGTAATACCATCAGATTTTACATGCTGAGTACGGTAAAACATCACTTGATAGCTAACCTCATCAACCGTTCTCGCCTCGGTAATATCAGGGCTACCTAACTGAGTTAATGCTTGTTCAAAAGTGAATTGTTCCAATTTAACCTTAGCAATGAACTGACGGTTATACGCCTCTCTGTCATCCCACTTCATTTTATCCGGACTGTCATCGTAAAAAGTGACAACAAGAGCGACAAATATGCCATAAACTGCAAGCGCAAGTAAAATTCGGCCGATTACTTTTTTATTCATAGTTTTTTATCTTTCTGCATTTAGTTTCTATCGCCATTAATGGCAATTATATTATCATTAATTCCGGGGATAGGTGAAGACGTAGTTAAGCGGATATCTTTTAAATTAAATCCTAAAGGGATATCTTGTTTTAACGTTAGTAGTTTTCTGGCTAAATCCATTTGCTCAGTGCTATTTATTAACTTCTCTTTAAGCGATGGCTTTAGGTCTGTGGCGTTAAGTGTGGCCTTTAATGAACCATATTGGTTAAGTAATTTAGCCGCATTAACTTGGCCAATACCGCTTACGCCTTCAATTTTATTGGTGTTATCTCCCGTTAACGTCCAAAAATCTATCAGCTGCGAAGACTTAACATTAAATTTACTTTGCACATGTTCCTCATCTAAGTAACGGCGATTAAAATAATCATAAAGGTAAATATTAGGGCTAAGTAGAGACAGGAAGCCTTTGTCTGTGGAAATTATAGTTACCTTTTGTCCATGAAATGCCATCTTTACCGCTAAGGTAGCAATAAGATCATCCGCTTCATCTTCATCAGAGGTTAGTGAATCGACACCTTGCTCCATAAAAGCGTCTTGAATACTTGTCAGTTTCTGTGCAAGGTGCTCAGGCATTTTTTTTCGGCCTTTTTTATAACCGTCGAAAAGCTGGTAACGCCAGCAGGGCTGTTGACTATCAAAAACAGCTAGCGCATGACTTGGTTCATGCTGGTTGATAATCTTAACCAAGGCATTTACACAGTTTTTTTGCGTGTTAAAGAGTACCTGCTCTTGTGTGCTAGTTGATAATTCATCGCCGTGTTGCTGTTTTATTTGCATAAAGGGACGCTCTTGAACGGCGTACACACGACGAATTAAATTTAGCGCATCAATAAGTATTAAGTGAGCGGCCAATGTTAACCCTCAATCACTTTATAACAGGGTATATATTCACTGCCAGGCAATTTCATCCGCTGTTGTTTTACAAAGGAAGCAAGTAGCTTATCCATTAATGCCATTATTTTTTTATCCCCTGATATTTCAAAAGGGCCAAATTCTCGGATGGCTTTGATGCCACCTGACTTTACGTTACCTGCCACTATACCCGAAAAAGCACGGCGTAGATTAGCCGCTAGCTCAGCCGTAGAAAGTTCATGGCTAATGGTTAGGTTGGCCATATTCTCATGGGTTGGCTCAAAGGGGTGTTGAAAGTCCTCGGCTATCAAAAGTGACCAGTTGAAGTGATAAGCATCGCCGGTTTTTTTTCTGTGGGCAAGTACCTTATCTAGGCCGCCTTTCATCACTTGGGCAACTTTAACAGCATCGTCAACCACTATTTGATACAAGGATTGTGCTTTTTCACCTAAGGTAGCGCCAATAAAAGCATCTATTTCATTAAAGTACTCAATGGCACTTGCCGGACCGGTAAGAATAATAGGTAATTGCTGTTCAGCATTTTTTTCGTTGAGCATAATACCTAAAATATATAACAATTCTTCGGCAGTCCCTGCGCCGCCAGGAAAAATTATTATGCCATGTGACATACGGACAAAGGCTTCTAAACGCTTTTCAATATCCGGCATAATGACCAATTCATTCACTATGGCGTTTGGCGGCTCAGCCGCAATAATGCTTGGCTCGGTTAAGCCAATATAGCGGCCTTCTTTATTACGTTGTTTAGCATGACCAATAGTAGCGCCTTTCATTGGGCCCTTCATGGCCCCAGGGCCACAACCGGTGCATATATTAAAACCTCGTAAACCTAGTTGGTAACCGACAGCTTTAGTATATTTATACTCATTGTGTTTGATTGAGTGACCGCCCCAGCAGGTCACTAGATTAGGCTCGGTCTCGGGTAGGATAGCATTGGCATTTCTTAGGATATCGAAGGTTGCATCAGTAATAGCTTCTGACGAGCTTGGCATTGCTCTGTAACGGCTATGAAGGAAGAGGATGTCGCGTAATACAGCGGAAAGATGTTCTCTAATGCCTCGAATAATTTTATCATCGACAAAAGCATGCGTGGGAGGATTTTTTAAATCAATCTTTACGCCACGTTCTCGCCTTAATACCTGTATTTCAAAGGTAAGGTATTCTTGATATATCTCTTCGGCATCATCAGTATTTGAACCTGCGTTAAGTACGGCGAGAGAGCAATTTCGGTAAAGTGTATATAAAGGGCTACTAACAGATTTCTGCAGTTGATCTACTTCGGCTTGTGAAAGCAAGTTCATATTACCAACAGGGTTAATTTGAGTATGCATAACTCACTCCTTTTATGCTGATTATCAATTATTATGAAAATATCGCTGTTTTTGAGGTATTGAAAGCGGTACTTAAGTCACTGTTTTTTTTAGTTACTTAACGTAAATAACTTGGTTTTTACCTTGTTTTTTTGCTTTGTACATTGCTTGGTCGGCACGTTCAAAAGCAATATGGATGTTATCATCCGATTTTATATGGGTCGCGCCAATTGAAAGGGTAATACTTACCTTATTATTTTTAAACTTAAAAGGTAGCCGAGCTATGTATTTATTCAGCGCATTTAGCTCTAGGGTTAAGGCTTTCTCTTGGGTTTTAGAATAAATTAAGACGAACTCTTCACCACCATAGCGGCCAACAAAAACCCCTTTACTGACATTTTTCACAATGGTATTAGCAATGACTTGCAGCGTTTTATCGCCAGCCGTATGACCATAGGTGTCATTAATCTTTTTAAAGTCATCAATATCTAGCACCACTAACGCTAGCTGGAACGGCTTATGATGAAAACGTACCATTGCTTTAGCAAAGTAATCATCAAAGGCAGCTCGGTTTGCCAATTTTGTCAGCGCATCGAGCATACTTTTTCTTTGTTGCGCTATCAGCTTTTCTTCGAATATTCTGCTTTGCGCTTCTAGTTGATCTACTTTTGCAGACATATCATTAAGTTTATCCGCTAATTCTTGGTGACTTTGTTGCTCAAACTTTGATTTTTGCTCCAATGTGCTGGCGATAAACTGTAGCTTTTCATTTATATCTTCTTTAACTTGATTTAATGATAATGCTTTTTCTACTGTGCCCGTCATATCAATCAATTGACTTTGTAATTTCTGATTGATTTTTTCATTGGTTTTTTGAGATTTTTTTTGCGTAACTATCGTTTCTTTTACTGCGCTTTGCACCGTTGTTAGTGTCGCACTTAAATTCGTTAAAAAACTCTTTGCGCTATTATGTTCATCTTTAAAGTCGGCAACTATGACATCAAATATATCGATAAGGTGATTGAGTACTTCATCAGTTGACTTATCAGTCATTAGCTTTTTCTTAATCACTAATAACTCATTGGTATGTACTTTCGATAATGGCAAAGAGCTAAGTGATACCGATATTTTTTCAAGAATACTGGCGTCAAAAATAGCGACTTCATTTTCATTAGGTAACTGAGCAACTGGTGATGTTAGTTGAGGCGCCTGTAAAAGGCCTTGCTTAGGTAAACCGTTTTTGGCTTTTAGCGCGTGATCATAAAAAGCTAATAATTGACTTAGTAAAGGAATATATTGGATTAAGGCGTCTTTACTTTGTTTTGTTTTGGTTAACAACGCCCGCAGATCTCTGCGTAAATCACCCGGTAGTCCATTGATCTTCTGTAAATTCTCACCTGCTAGGTTAAATTGTTCATGCATATGAGAAATATTTTTCTCATTGGTTACGCTGTGTTGCTGTAATAATTTACTTATAACAGCAATCTTAGCTTCTATATCGCTAATGGGAGCCGATTTGGTGAATAACGTTCTTAACTGAGCTAAGCGGTTGTCTAATTCAAGATCAACACCTTTGGAAACGAGGGATAGTTTAGCAATGAATTGAATTAGCAGACTTGATTGCAGATTAAAATCTTCTTCTAGTAAACTTCGAGACTCAATTGCGGCATCAAGCTTTCTTTTTAATGCAACTAGTTGCTTTTGGGCAACAGAACTGTCATTCATAAAACCGATTCATCCTAATGTCGAGTGAGGTCTAGTACTAAGTAATTTACTTTGTTTATTGTTTCGCCATTGAAATAGTTTAAGGCGTGTAACTTGCTCTTAGTATAAGACAATTTATACCATAAAAACGTTATTTATCAATCTTGATGTGAAAAAAAAGCAACTTTTATTACTTGATGTTAACTTTTAATAGCATTGAGTATTTCTTCGTTGTTAAAATAACTAAATCTTAAGGCAGTACTTTGTCTACCAATAATGAGAGAACTTACTTGCGTGTTTAACTATAAAACCAAATTAATAATAGCAATATCTTTATTTTTTGCACAACTAATATCTGCTTATGCGAGCGTAAAAGTTAGCATTAACATAGATCAACCTGAGCATCATCTAGCTAAAGTAGAACTTCAATTCGGCAAAAATAATATAGAACAGGTCGATTTTTATTTACCTACGTGGCGAACCGGACGATATCAGACGCTAAACCTAGCGAATGGCATTCGTGATTTTAATGCTACAGATAGCCAAGGTAATGTACTTAGCTGGCGTAAAATTGATAAACATACCTGGCAAGTTAGTGGCACCAAAAATAAAAAAGTGCATTTAACTTATCAAGTTTATGCCAATGAACTAGCAAAGAGAACTCGTCACATTGATGATAGTCATGCCTTTTTAGACAGCTCTGCCGTGGTTATGTACAGTGAAGCCAGTCGAGATTTAGAACATACTGTCCAGCTTTTGGTACCTAAATTGTGGCGCAGTTTCTCTGGCCTTGAAGCAGGTGATAATAGTCATCAGTTTATTGCCAGTAACTATGACCAATTAATTGACTCACCCATTGAAAGTGGTATTAACGAGCACCACGAATTTCGTGTTGATAATCGACAATATGAATTGGTTATCTGGGGGCAAGGTAATTATGACAGTGCTAAAATGGTAGAAGACTTACAAGTTTTAGTAAAACAAAGTAAGCATATTTGGCAAGACTACCCTTTTAAGCGTTATGTATTTATGGTGCATGCAACCAGCGGTGCTCGCGGCGCAACAGAGCATGTTAATTCAACTATTATTCAACGCTCGCGCTTCAAATTTTCGACCCGTAAAGATTACCTTAGCTTTATTGCCGTTGCTGCCCATGAGTTTGTTCATACTTGGAATGTAAAACAGTACCGTCCTCAAGGTATTGTGCCTTATGATTATCAGCAAGAAAACTATTCTAACTTGTTATGGCTGGTAGAGGGCTCAACAAGCTATTTACAATACCAACTGCTATTACGCGGTAACTTGATGACGACAGATGAGTTTTTTACTGCACTGGCTAAACGTATTACTGCACATATTCACAAACCTGGAAAAACTAGCCAAAGCGTGGCGCAGGCAAGTTTTGATGCTTGGATTAGCGAGGGGGGCGATTACGGAAATAATCATAGTGTAAATATTTATGCTGAGGGATTTTTAGCTTCTTGGTTACTCGATTTTGATATTTTAACTAAAACTGATTTAAGCAAAAGTTATCGTAATGTGCATAACCAGTTATATCAACAACATCGCTTACCACAAAGTTATAAAGAAGCTGATGTACTCACTATACTAAAACAAATTACGGCTAGCGATTATCAAGTTTGGTGGCAAGACAATATTCACGGCACAGCTAATATTGACTTCAGCCCATTATTGGCTCAAGCCGGTCTTGAAATGAGTTATGCCAAAAATGGCGATGACAAGTCGAGTAAACAAAGTAAAGTATGGACTGGCGTTAAAACTAAACAAGGTACTCATGGTTTAGTGATTACTTCGGTAGAGAAGAATAGTCCGGCATGGCATGCTGGCTTAACTACAGAGGATGTTATTGTCGCTGTAGATGGCTTACGCATGGTAGAAAAAGATCTGCTAAATCGTTTAAAAGATTTTAAAACGGAGCAAACCATTGAAATCACATATTTTCGCCGAGATAAGTTAGCAACGGCTGCGATAAAACTCGGTAGCATTGCTAAAAACAAGTTAAAAATAATTCCGATGAAGAAAGCTAATAATACACAAAAAGCCTTTTTCAAAGCATGGACAGGAATTGATTTTCCAGAAAAAAAATAATAATAAACAGAGCAAGCATTAAAACGATAAAATAATTTCGTTTTAATGCTTAATGCTTTTTTCTGCAGGGATGTAGAAAGGCAGGTATAAAGGCTACTGACGCAAGGTTCTGGCAAAGGGAGCTTGCTCAATATTACTACTTCTAAACGGGTTGATGTCTAAACCTCCACGTCGAGTGTAGCGTGCGAAAATGGTTAGCTCTTCAAGTTGACAATATTGTTGCAAGTCACAGTATATTCTTTCGATACATTGCTCATGAAATTCATTATGTTGGCGAAAGGAAATCAAATACTTTAATAGTGTTGCATGATTTATGGCTTTACCACGGTAGTGAATATAAATACTTGCCCAATCGGGCTGATTGGTTATTAAACAATTTGATTTTAATAAATGACTCACTAAATGCTCCTCAATTTGAGCACTGTCTCCTTTTTCCTGCGCTTGTATCAGTAGTTGAGCATCATATTGATAGCTATCGATGCTGATATCTTCACCGTCGATACAAAAGCAATTGTCTAAGTTTTTAGCAATCACTAAAGCGGGACAGTGATCGACACCAAATAAACTTACTTTCGCTGGCGAGCCAGCAATTTTTGATAGATCTTTCGTTAATACTTGTTCTACTTCTTTAATGCTGGCAAAGCGCGTTTGATTAAAGCTATTTAAGTACAGCTTAAAGGACTTTGATTCAACAATATTGTCACTGGTACAAGCAAAGCGAAACTCAGCAACAGCGACTACCGGCTTACCTTTCTCATTGAGCCATGAAAGCTCATAGCCATACCAAACATCTTCGCCAACAAAGGGTAAATTGTTTGATTCTAGTGCTAAGTCATCTCTATTTAAACTTCTAGGTACTCCTTGCAGCAATTCTGCGGTATATTCGCTGCAATATTCTGTACTTTTACCCAGTGTTAACTTGCTTAGTTCTGTCGCATTTTGATAATTGGCCATAAATTTTTTCAGTAGTGAGCTAGTATCTTGCTATTTTAAAGGATCTTTTCTTTATATGACATCTACAAATAAAACTTTAGTGCAATCACTTTTAAACTTTAGTGAAGACTTTAGTCAACAGCACATAGAGCAACTTGGACACTTACCTACGAGGGAGCATGATGAACAGTGGCTATCTCCTTGTGAAGTCGGTCCACATGACAACAGTCACCATTATTGGCAACCCGTTGCTATGAAAGATGAGCCAGCAACAGATCAAAATGCTGAAACTCTCTCTTTTAACAATGTTGAGTCGGCATTAGATCTGACACTGCATCAGGATATTAAGACCTATTTCACTACTATTTTCAGTGGTGATATAGAAGCCGTGTGTGAGGAAGGAGAGTTGTCACTTCTTTTTGCTTGGAATAGGGACGATTTTGACCGATTACAGGAAAATATCATTGGTCATATTTTAATGAAGCAAAGATTGAAGCAAGCTGAAACTGTTTTCTTTGCTGTTACCGATGAAGAAGATATGATTATATCGGTTGATAATAGTAATGGCGAAGTTTGGGTGGAACGTGTTGGCTGTAAACCACATAAAAAACTCAGTGATTCATTAGCCAGCTTTATCGCTCAGTTAACACCAAAGAGTTTAGTTAATGAGTAGCAATTAAATAACTAAAAGGTTATCTCTTTTGATTAAGTTGCTCAGTTAAGTTTAGTATGAGAATTTTTACTTCTGCTAAGTCATTTTTCATCTCTGTTAACTCTTGCGCCAATGACTGTTGAATCATCTTCTTTATTGCACCATTTTTAAGAAGAGAGTCGATTAGGGCTGAGGTATCTTTTGTTGATAACTCTTGATTAACTTGCTCCTTCTTATCATTAATTGGCGTAATAAAGTCGGGTTGGTGCTGCCAGTTTTTTAAGGTGGTTATTAAAGTGGCTAATGGCACAGTTTGACTCAGCTTTCCTTTTACTAATGCCACTGTTGGCTTTTTTCCTGCATTGGCAAGCTGATTGGCACAGGTCAAAATTTCATCGATAATTGTCATTTTACTTACTGATTAAAAATAATAAATTAATTTAACTATATTTTAGCCAATATAACTAAAAATGTCTTTAACTTCATAAAGTTTATTTTTTAAAATAATTTAATTCAACGACTTAGGTTGTTGGCTTGTTTTTTGCTGTTATTAGTAAAGAAAAATTATAACTATTACATTATACCTCTAGGGAAGATAAACATGAAAAAATCAATACTTGCTTTACTCATTGCAGCGCCACTAGCCATGACATTATCTGGTTGTGTTATAAAAATAAACGATGACGGTATTGACCATGGTTTTGTCAGCGATAGTGAAGACCGAACTTACAAAAACCGTAAGAAAATTGCCAAAGTACAACTAGGTAGCTCTTTTATGGATATGCAGGAAAAGTTAGGCGTTGCTGATTTTTCTGAGACTTATACGGACGGTGATAACACGGTACGCGTTTTATATTATCGTACTCAACGAAAGCATAAAGATGGTTTAACCACAAAAGATGAGTGTACGTACTTACAATTTATTAATGGTAAGTTAATAGAGACGGGTAATGGTGGAGATTATTCGAAAACTCAAAAGGTTAAAGCAAACTAATTAGTTACTGCTATTTAGCCCTAAATACCTCGCTTAGCGGGGTATTTTTTTATGTAAAAAAGATGGCCATCATGAGTGTTTAAACTCATTATATTTGACCTACTTTAAATTATGCTGTTATGGTGAACTGTTAGATTAAAAAATAATCCGCCGTCAGAGTAGGAGAAGATAATGAGTGAAACAGTATCGGTAGAAAAAAATGTTGATAGTAACCTAGATCAAGACGTTAATATTCGAGCAACGTATTTAAGTGCTCATGAGTTAAAGTTAGCCGCGTCACTTTTGTATCAAGCCTATCATGATGACCCTGTTTTTTTAGAAATATTTAATAGTGATAAAGAAGATTATGAACAGCGCCTTCGTGGTGCTATTCGAGAAGAGCTAAATGCTTTTTGGCAAGCAAAACAACCCATGGTTGGCTTGTATCTTGGAGAAGCCATGGTTGGCGTTGCTTGTATTAACAGCCCAGATGAAACGTTGGCAAGTGATCGTTTTTGGCATTGGCGCCTTAAAATGCTGCTAAATTCTGGTTACTTTAGTACTAAGCAAATGATGCAAAAAGAGCAAACCGTATTGGCAGCAGTACCAATGAAGGTTTTCCATTTTCTATCATTTATTGCTGTTCACCCTTTACATCAGCAGCATGGTTTTGGCCATTACTTAATGGCCGCCGTTAATACAGTGCTAGATGAACACCCAGATAGTGAAGGGGTTGCCGTTTATGCTACCTCAGGAAAATTTAAAGAGTTCTTTAAACATGTTGATTATCAAACGGTAAAAGAAGTCACCGTCGGAAATGTTTGTGGCTCTGTCATGGTTCATTATCGAGATAAAGCGGAATAACTGCACTTTATTGACTTACTCTAGGGCTATATTTAGCCTTATCTCCCCCTGTTTACTTCCCCAATAAAAAATAGCACCGATAAAGTGCTATTTTTTTTGTGAGACATGTCTTACGTCACTGTGAGACATATTGGCAATCCCTGCTGAAATCGAGAATGTTAATTTTTTATATGATTGATTTTTATTGAGTTATTCTTATTCTCACTTGTTACATTTTTTTTACATACTAATAGTGGCCGTTAACCAGCCTCGATAACTAAGATTTACGTGTATTATTAACCGTGTCAGGAAGACAAGGAGCAGGGGGCTTCAGCGTTACTTGTAACGTGGTTAGGGAAGATGCAATGTTGCTAAAATGGAATTGCAGCGACATAAGGACTTACT
>NZ_JABSOV010000250.1 GCF_013215345.1 Colwellia sp.
TCGAAAAGGGAGTAATCATTCTCTTCAATCAATGGCTTGCCTAAAGACGTTTCTAATTCTAGCTGAATCCAGCATCTTGAGGTGGCTTGGGTATAGATAGCTAAGCTACTTCTGAAATAGATATTAGTTAATAAAGTTAGCGTTAGTTCTAGGGTGAAAATGGCAAATTTTTTTAAAGCAAAAATCAAAGAAAAAACGTGCAATCAGCGATTGACCGTTAGTGTTGAAAAACTAGATATTAATGGTGTCGGTGTTGGCCGCTGGCAAAATAAACCTGTTTTTATAGCCGGTGCTTTACCTCATGAAGTCGTCGAGGTGAAAATTATCGAGCAAAAAAGTAAATATGCTCGTGCCAAACTTATTTCTATTACCAAACAAAGTGATAATAGGGTTGAGCCTCTGTGTCAGCACTTTGGTGTTTGTGGCGGTTGTGATCTACAAATGCTTGCTATAGACGAGCAATTGATTTTCAAACAAAATAAAGTTAGCGATCTCTTTTCACGCTTTTTTAGCACTCAAAGTATAGCGAAAAAATTTGAAGGCAAAGACCTACCTTGGCAAGCACCGATAAAAAGTAGCCCTTGGCATTATCGTCGCAAAGCCCGCATCGGGGTCCAGTTTGACAAAAAATCTCACGCAACTATTGGTTTTAGACAAAAAGCCACTAATCAATTAGCCGCAATCAAATCATGTCCGGTTTTGGTCGAACCTCTTAATGTCATTTTCCCCTTACTAAAAAAACTACTGGCACAACTCACCGTACAATCTGCCATAGGTCATATAGAAGTAATTCAAGCTGATATTGTTGAGACAATCCTGGCAGAGCAAAGACAAAAAGATAATCACGTTGTACTAGTTATTCGTCAACTAAAATCTATGAATGAAACTGACATCGAGCTTTGGCAATCTTATGCTCGGAAATATCGCTGGCAGGTCATTATTGATGATGGTAATAAGCAACTGCCGTTGGTAAGTACCAAAGACGAACATTCTGCTGTACTTTCATATGCATTAGCAGATAAAAGTAAAATTTATTTTGCTAGTAGTGATTTTATTCAAATCAACCATCAAGTTAATAATGCCATGATTAGCCAAGCCTTAGCCTGGTTAAACCTTTCAGCTAGCGATAATGTTTTAGATTTATTTTGTGGTTTGGGAAATTTTAGTTTAGCACTGGCAAAACAAGCAAAACTGGTCGTAGGTGTTGAAGGTGTGCAAGTGATGGTTGAAAAAGCCAGTCATAATGCCCTAGTCAATGGTCTTGATAATTGCCAGTTCTATCAGGCCGATTTAAACAGTAGTTGGCTTTTGGATTCTTGGGCTAAAGATCAGGTGTTTGATAAGGTGTTACTTGATCCGGCAAGAGCAGGAGCAGAGCAAGCCGTTAGCCAAATAGCTAAACTACATATACCTAGTGTTTTATATGTCAGTTGTGATCCTGCAACTTTAGCTAGAGATAGTGCAATACTTATTACTCAGGGTTATAAACTTGAGAAAATATCTCTTATGGACATGTTTGCACAAACAAAGCATGTTGAGACTATGGTATTGTTTACCCTATAGTATTTAACATTATTCAATCATGTATTAGCTAACATCAAGCTAACTTATCAAAGAGAAAGGAATAGCCATGGTTTCCGTGCGTAAATCACATCAAATAGCAGAGCAAAGCTTTGAACAATGGCTAACCAACTTAGTGTTAACCGATGTCAAAGCCAATGCTTTATCTGCTTTATGGCTGCATGTTTCTAATTGTTATCAGCATGAAAGTGCTGAAAAATTTCAGTTGCTAAATAAAAGCATGGAAATGGTGGAAATATTAAGTGGTTTAAACCTTGATGCCGACTCGTTAGTCGCGGCGTTTATCTCACCATTATTAGACCATGATATTATTGCTATTGAGTATGTTAAAGAGCACTTCTCTAAAGACATCTTAATGCTTTGCCAAGGTGTTGAGCAGATGGCAGCTATTAAAGCGCTACGCCAACAAAGTAGTCA
>NZ_JABSOV010000251.1 GCF_013215345.1 Colwellia sp.
TATTTTTATTGTTAAAAAATAGCCATGGTGATATTAATCGCATCATCAGTTTTAGTGTCTTTGCTAGCAGTGGTATTTTGCTCTTTCTAGCATCAACTATTTACCATAGCTTGACCAATGTACGCGCTAAAAGCGTATTCAAATTACTCGACCACTGTGCGATTTACCTACTTATTGCCGGCACCTATACACCACTAT
Organism: Colwellia sp.; assembly: GCF_013215345.1. Taxonomy (GTDB): domain Bacteria; phylum Pseudomonadota; class Gammaproteobacteria; order Enterobacterales; family Alteromonadaceae; genus Colwellia. The sequence continues at coordinate 199 of NZ_JABSOV010000251.1, forward strand.
TCGCCATCACTTTAGCCGGTCCACTTGGCTATAGCTTACTGACTATTATCTGGCTGTTGGCTATTTCGGGTATTATTTTTAAAATAAAGTTTGGCAATAAATACAAAAAAATATCCTTATGCACTTATTTAGCCATGAGTTTTATTTCCCTAGGCATTCTAGGTGAACTATATAAGGCTCTACCTGAACAAGCGGTTAGTCTATTGGCATTAGGTGGGCTAATTTATTGTCTGGGCGTATTATTCTATGTCAAAAAATCTGTAGCTTATACCCATGCTATTTGGCACCTTTTTGTTTTAGGTGGCGCCACTTGTCACTTCTTGATGATTTATTGGTATGTATAGCATTTATAAAAGTTAAACATACTAATAAAAAGATCAAAAAAGCCGCACTCTTTATTAGTTATAATAAAGAGTGCGGCTTTTTAATGTTTACGTTTGTCGCCCGAAAGCTGGAAACTACTTTATATAACTATATAAGGTTATTAATTGCTATTTCTTGATTCACGTCAGCGTCATAGTCAACACCTTCAATACCAAAACCAAACAGCTTTAAGAACTCTTGATGATAAGCAATATAATCTGTTAACTCATCAATAGTATCAGTATCGACCTTGTTCCAAATATCAGTAACACGTTGCTGAACGCTATCTTCTAATTCTTTATAGTTTTGACGGAAACGGCCTTGCTCGTCTAAACGTGGCGAGTCACTGTAAATGTTCTCTTTGAATAAGTTAGCAATTTGCTCGATACAACCTTCATAAGTACCGTCAGCTTTCATCACTTTAAACATTGCTGAAATGTATAACGGCATAATTGGAATGGCAGAGCTTGCTTGCGTTACTACGGCATTTAATGAGGTAACACGGGCTTTACCATTTAAATCAGCCGTTGCTGCATTAATTGCTGTTGCAGCTCGGTCTAAATCTTCTTTGGCTTTACCTATGGTAGCTTTACCGTAAATTGGCCAAGTTAATTCTTTACCAATGTAAGTGTAAGCTACAGTTTTAACGCCTTCTGCTAATACACCTGCTTCAGCTAGCGCGTTCATCCATAATTCCCAGTCAGCACCGCCCATTACATCGATAGTACCTTGAATTTCAGCTTCATTTGCTGCTTCAACAGATATTTCATCAATAGTACGCTTTGAGGTATTAAGGTTCTTAGTGGTAACACTTTGACCAATTGGCTTTAACGTAGAAGAATAAACTTCACCGGTATCTGGATCAGTTCTACGTGGAGAAGCTAATGAATAAACAACTAAATCGACTTTGCCCATATCGGCTTTAATAGCTGCAATCGCTTTTGCTTTTATTTCATGAGAAAAAGCATCGCCATTAATGTTCTTAGCGTAAATTCCTGCTTCATCTGCCGCTTTTACGAAAGCTGCAGTGTTATACCAACCAGCAGAAGCGGTTTTTCTTTCTGTCGGTGGTTTTTCAAAGAAAATACCCAAAGTTTTAGCATCATGAGCAAAAGTTGATGTGATACGTGAAGCTAAACCATAACCAGTAGAAGCACCAATAACTAAAACATTTTTAGGACCAGTAGTCGCAGATGTTTGCGATTTTACATAAGCAATTTGCTCATTCACATGCGCTTCACAACCTACAGGGTGAGCATTAGTACAGATAAAACCACGAATTTTTGGTTTGATAACCATAAGTAAACCTTTTTTATTTATATTAGTGACTCAGCTACCGTATACCATTTGCATAAATCATAGCTAAGGTTTGAAAGAGACTTTCAATAATTTTGTCACATTGTACCCTGCCTTAAGCATATAGAGGTACGAC
>NZ_JABSOV010000252.1 GCF_013215345.1 Colwellia sp.
TCTGAATCGGCGTTACTAAAAATGGCTAATACTGTGGCACTGTCAAAACCTTGATAGGTGAACTTTGCTGAAAAGGCGGCGGTTTCTTGTTGGTCAAAACCAGGCTCATCAGAATAGGTTTCACGGGTGTTATCTAATGAGTAAGCATCATAACCATTATCAAAATCAAAATAGAAACCAGCAAGCTCAATGGTAAGGTCGTTACTCGCTTCAATGGCTAGCTTGCCACGTATGCTTAATTCATCACGGTTGTTAGTATCATCGCGCTGCAAATGCACATTTTCGATATAGCCATCACTGTTACTTTGATTAACAGCTAAGCGGTAATTTACTGAATCGCTGGCAGGGCCCGATAAGGCTACACCTAAATCATAAGTATTATAATTGCCAACACCCAGTTGTACGGCACCTTCAAAGTTTTCGGTTGGTTCATTGGTAGTGATATTGATCATACCGGCGATAGCATTAGCGCCAAAACGGGTACCTTGTGGACCGCGAAAAATTTCTGCTTGCTTAACATCAAACAATGAAGCAACACTACCGATACCAGTAAAGTCCACTTCGTCGATAATCACACCCACTGACGGATTAATCGGCTCTTGAAATTGACTACGCTCACCAATGCCACGGATTTGATAATAACGGGCTCGTTGTGAACCACTGGCAAAGTTAACATTAGGGCTAATCGCAATTAACTCTTCAAGATGTTTAGCATTACGCTGCTTAATGTCTATATCGGTTAAGACCGACATAGATGTAGGAGCATTTTGTAGACTTTGCTGGCGAAAATCACTGGTAACCGTGATGGTTTCAACATTGTCAGTTTTACTAGTGTCATTACTCGCTTGCTGTTCAGCGAAGGCGGTAACGTTAAAGATACTGGCGGTGATAGCTAAACAAATAGCCGATTTTGGGAAGGTCATTAAAAATCTCATCAACAAAAATAAAAATAGAGGCGTGTGCAATGAGGATGAATTTGAAGAATGTTATACCAATTACACAAATTTATTGCTCAACGTAGAGTTAATGCACTTGGTATTAATTTTATCTATAACCATCCCTTGCCAGAAAATCAGTAAAGATAACTTTCTGCCCAGGTTCAAAGAGTATATATCTCAGCGACTAATCATTTTAAAAAGTAAAATGACAGCGCACCCCTTGGTTGCACAACATTCTAACAAAAAATTACAGACTAATCTTTTTATTGTTGGTTGGTTGAACTGAGAATGCAGGGGCTCTGCTTAATAATAACTATTGCTTACTGTCAGCCTTGTCTTAAGCCTTTTAAATTCCTAATGAATACTGCATTATGAAGTGGAACTGATAGTTTGATGAATCCACATTGTGGAAACTGTCTCATTTAATAATAGTAGCGAGTGTTTATGTTTCCTAATTGGCAATTAGTGCTGTTAAGTTTGGCTTATATCGGCTTGTTATTTTTAATTGCATTTCTGGGGGATCGGTATCGGCATCAGCTGGCGAAAAAAGGCCAGAGTATTATTTACGCACTGACCTTAGGTGTTTACTGTACCTCGTGGAGTTTTTTAGGCACCACAGGGCAAGCATCTACCAGTTTACTTTCGCACTTACCTATCTACTTAGGGCCTATTTTACTGTTTGTTTTTGCTTGGCCATTTATCCAACGCATTATACGTGTCAGTTTAAAGTTGCACTTAACCTCTATTGCTGACTTATTAGCAGCGCGATTTGGCAAGTCACATAATCTCGCTATTATGGTGACTATCGTTGCGCTAATAGGCACCATGCCTTATATCGCGCTGCAGCTTAATTCCATGGTCTATTCATTTCAGCAATTACAAATTGATCAAAGTTACACTAGTTGGCATATCGGTTTAGTGGTCAGTTTAGTGCTAGCGGTATTTACTGTGCTATTTGGTATTAGACATATTGACGTTACCGAACGTC
>NZ_JABSOV010000253.1 GCF_013215345.1 Colwellia sp.
ACGGCGTTAAAGAACAAAAATATAGAATAACTATGTTTACGTTCTTCTCCTTGCCTAAAGTCATTTAAATTCCCACTTAAATCGAGTACTTTGAATGGTAACGGGTATGTATCAGCTTATAGCTTTTTATTTTTTTGCCTGGGTCACTGCTTCACTTGCTGGTTTAGTTGGGTCAAAGCGCCTGATTTGCACGACCATGCCTATGAGAGGGTGATCAAAATAATGAATCTCGCCAGTGATAACCCGGCGATCTTGCTTAAAAGAGATGACCTTATTTTTAGTATCGGCTTTAGCATTTTGATCGGCACTTGTAGCTATCACCGATGACTCATTTGCTGATTCGAGCATATTAAATTCACTATTAATATAAAGGCGGTTGTCTAGGTGTAGGTGCACTTTAAACAGCCCATCAAGATACCAAGGCTGTAGTGGTTGTGTTGCTGCTTGATTTTCTTGGTCGTCGATGCCACTCAATTGTCTGCTCTGTTGCTTGTTAATGTCGGCGGAAAGCTGTGCAACTACATGAGAAATTTGTTCTTCGGTGAGCATTGGCTCATTACTGTCATTGACACTTGAACTCTGCTTATTATCTTCTGCACTATGTGACAGGGAAGAATCTAATAAGGCAAATTGCTGATAAATATTGTTAAGTTGTTGCTGCTTTGCTTGTTGACGTAACTGCTCTGTTATCGATAGTTCATCAGAGGGTAAGCTTGGCTGGTTAGTTAAAATATCACTAGTCATTGTATCTAGATTGGTATTGTTAGTCGCTGCAATACCTATAGACATACCTTGATTACTGTCATTATCAACCATGAGTAATTGGCTGTTAATAAGCGATTCTATTTGTTGTCTTTGCGCTAAAATAGCCTCTAACTCAAGAGCGGTTTGCTCAGCTTGCTGCTGAGTGAGTGCTTGTTGGTAGTCAAACTCTAAATGCTCACCAGCGTATAACTTCATCGCTTGTGCTTGTCTTCTTGTTGCACCAATTTGGCGCCAGCCCAAATGTAATAACGGTTTATAATCACGAGAGCGCTTGATGCGATTAGCGATAGATTTTAACCGTAAAGAGTCTTGGCTAATGAGATATGCCTTATCACTGGCCCAAGTGATTTTGCCATTTTCATCGTCTTGCCATTGTTCAAGGCCATTAATGGTTGTTGCTAATTTTTCAACGGGATAGCCATCGAGACTAAAATTTTCAAGTTGTTCAGCGCTTAAGTGCTGCTGGAAAAAATCGGCCGGAATGACACACAAAGCAGACTTACTAGAGCTCGGGTATTGATCATAAACGGGCAGTTCAATATTGGCATATTGTGCTTGGTAACTTTGTGCAGCTGTGGCTAGTTCAGCTTGTGTCTCAGTTTTTTCACCAAGTCTAGCTTCAGTCGTGTCATTGTTGGTATCTGTAAGTACGGTCACTGACATTTTCGCTGACGAAATTACTGTTTCCTTGTTCTGAGCCTTAGCCTGCGAGTCGTATTGTTCATTTACTGTCTCGAAATTTTCAGTGTTGCCTTCTGCTATGTTAGTAACTTCTCCAACAGCACTCTCTTTATCACTAAGCTCTGCATCAGTACTTTCTTTACTAGTGATGGCTGGCCATAAGTTATACGGCGTAAGACTAATGTTATAAGGTAATTTGCTTTGTGATTGCTGACAATTAGGCAGTAATTGCTTTAATGAAGCTATGTTAGGTTGCAAATAAGGGGCTAATAAATCAAAAGCGCGACGTTTTTTAGCTGTGAGGTCTCTGGCGGTAAATTGCTCTTTATTATCTGCTTTTGTTGAGGTGTGTTTAAAAAGAATGACTTCAATCTCAAACCAGCGCGCAGGTTTTTCTGCCGACATTTTAGTGCTGTTAGCCGCTAGTGCTGCCGTACTACTTAAAAAGCATAATGAAGTTAATGCCGAGGT
>NZ_JABSOV010000254.1 GCF_013215345.1 Colwellia sp.
TAAGCAGCAAAAGATAATTAACACCCCTAAGATAGAGCGTAATAAACGATTACGTAATTCTAACAGGTGATCAAACACGCTGGCACTTGGTACTGAGGCTGTACTCATGGTTTGGGTTTATCACTTTCTGGGTTAGCTGCATTTACTGAAGGCTTAGCTGAACTGACTTTTTGCGCAAATGCGCTATCGGCAAGCTGACTTTTTGTATTCTGGTCCTGAGCCGTTTTAGCACTGACAGATGAAGCTAATGAAGAAGAGATCATCGAGTCTAAAGGTTGAGTATCCACTTTTTTGAATGGTTCAGTGACCGAGGCTGCCGCTTCTTGTAATGTCTTTAATGATTCGGCGACTTCTGGACTTAAATTTTGTAAATTGCTTTGCTCGGCTTTTTTCAAATTGGCATGCAACTCATGAATACGCAACTCTTCGGTTAGCTCAGTTTTAACGGTATCGCTAAACTTGCGCGCACCCGTTATCCAGCCACGCAGCGTACGTATTGCTACTGGTAAGCGCTCAGGACCCAAAATAACCAAGCCCATAATTGCAATAAGAATTAATTCCCAAAAACCTACATCAAACATAAATTAAGCCTGATCAGTTTCTTTAGTTTTGCTGCTAGCTTTACTACTTTCTTCTGCTGCACTACTAGAGTTATCAGCTAAAGTATCGGATGTTTTTTCTGCACTAGATTTTTCGACACTAGTACTTTGTTCTTTATCTTCACCTATAGCACTTTTGAAACCTTTTATCGCCGAGCCTAAATCACCACCTAGATTACGTAGCTTTTTAGTACCAAACAATAACACTACAATCACGGCAATAATAACTAGTTGCCAAATTCCGATTCCACCCATAATAAATTACTCCTGCTATTTAATGCTCACATGGCTAAGCAATACCCTAGCTCATGCTTTTTGTATAAACATTATATACCTAAATAATACCGGGAAACGAGTAAAAACAGTAAATGAATCGGTAAATGATGAGCTAAAACAACATTTTTTTTGTGGGTAAGTAGCTTTGCTTTATAAAACACATTAAAGGCTAGTCAAAATAAGTGATGGAGAAGGTAATGCCGCTAAAGACGATTTATTATAAGACAAAAAAAAGCGACAAATAAATTGTCGCCTTTTTCGTATACCTTTCTGCTTAATGACTTACTGTGTTATTTCACAGACTGGCTATTTAACAGATTAGTTATTTTGCTAATTATCTAATAAACGATACTAGAATTTAACATTAACATTTACGTAGAAATAACGGCCTAATACATCATAAGTATACGGGTCAGTATTTGAATCGTTGTTACCAGTGTAGTATGGAGGTTCGTTATCAAATAAGTTATTAACACCACCAGAAAGAGTAACTATTTCAGTCATCATGTATGCAGCATTAATATCATGATAAACCATTGATGGTGTTGTAGGTGCGTAACAACCACTTGGATCATCTAAGCATGAAAAACTGTCCATACCTGAAATATAACGAGCTTTATAAGATGCATTCCAGTCATCACCAAGTGCCATAATTGTTAAGTTAGATTTAACATCTGCATAACCGCCGCCACTCGCTGTAATATTACCAACGTAATCAATGATATTACCATCAGCATCAACAACTGAAGACTCAGTTAAGAAGGTAGTATCAAGTGAAGTTGACCAATCAAGTCCAGCTACTTCAAACTTATAATTTAAGCTTAAATCAACACCTCTTGTATCTTCTTGACCAATATTTTGTAATTGGTTATTAAATGTAATACGGCCTGTGCCGG
>NZ_JABSOV010000255.1 GCF_013215345.1 Colwellia sp.
GTGGTATTGGTTCGTGTTGTTAACCCTGCTTTCCCTGAAGGCATGATGTTAGCGATATTATTTGCAAACTTGTTCGCACCATTGTTTGACTATTTTGTCGTACAAGGCAACATCAAACGGAGGCTTGCTCGCAATGTCTAAAACTAAAAAAACTGAAACGGTTGCCGGTACGCTGATCTTTGTTTTAATTATTTGTTTAGTGTGTGCGGCTCTAGTATCAGTGGCTGCAGTGGGCTTAAAACCATTACAAACGGCTAACAAATTACTCGACAAACAAACTAAAATTCTTGAAGCCTCTAATTTATTAGCTGTAGCTTTAAAACCGGAAAACATAAAAGTTGCTGGTAGCGAAGATAAAAGCATTGTTAGTACTTACGAAAAGTATGTTGTTGCTAAAATGATTGATCTTGATTCAGGGGCAATTATTGATGGTGATGTAAATGCTTTTGATGAACGTAAGGCTGCGCGTGATGTTACTCAAAGTATCAAACCTAAAAATGACATGGCAGGTATTAACCGTCGTGCTAATAGTGCGGTTGTTTACTTAGTCAAAAACGAACAGGGTCAATTAAACACTATTGTCTTACCTATCTTAGGTATGGGTTTATGGGACTTAATGTATGGCTTTGTTGGCTTAGAAGCTGATTTAAATACCGTCAGCAGCGTAGTTTACTCTGACCTTAAGGAAACCCCTGGATTAGGCGCTGAAGTGCTGAATCCTAGATGGAAAGCTTTATGGCCAGGTAAAAAAATGTTTAACGAGCAAGGTGATATTGCCATTAAAATCGTTAAAGGTGGCGCTAAAGAAGGTGACATTCACGGTGTTGATGCTTTATCTGGTGCGACATTAACCAGTAATGGTGTTGAGCATACTTTGCACTTTTGGTTAGGTGATGAGGGCTATGGTCCTTTCATCAGCAAATTTAAAGATGGAGGGCTTGATTAATGTCTTCAGATACTAAAAAAGCCTTATTTGGGCCAGTTATTGATAACAACCCAATTGCTTTACAAGTTTTAGGTGTTTGTTCTGCCTTAGCGGTAACAAGCTCAATGGCTAATGCATTAGTCATGACGCTAGCTGTGATGGTAGTAACCGCATTTTCAAACTTCTTTATATCGGTTATTCGTAATCAAATACCGTCAAGTGTGCGTATTATTGTGCAAATGGCGATTATTGCCTCACTAGTTATTGTTGTTGACCAAGTATTGAAAGCTTTCTCGTATCAATTATCGAAAGAGTTATCAGTATTTATTGGTCTGATCATCACTAACTGTATCGTTATGGGTCGCGCTGAAGCTTTTGCTATGAAAGAAAAGCCGGGCATAAGCTTTATTGACGGTTTAGGCAATGGTTTGGGTTATGGCGCAGTATTAATGGTCGTGGCTTTTTTCCGAGAACTCTTTGGTTTTGGTACTATCTTCAATATGGAAGTATTTCAGTTAGTGCAAAACGGTGGCTGGTATCAAGGTAACGGCTTATTGGTATTACCATTTAGTTCATTCTTCATTATTGGTTTAATCATCTGGGCTATTCGCCAGTGGAAACCTGAAGAAGTAGAGAAGGATTAATCCATGG
>NZ_JABSOV010000256.1 GCF_013215345.1 Colwellia sp.
TGCTTTGTGCCCCAAACAGCCATGGAATGATTAAATTTATGTCCGCTGTATGATCAGAAAGTTGACGTTTTATATTTCGACGGAGCTTATTCCGCTTTGCGCACCAAGTTGCCCTTAACAAAAGGGCGACTTCATTTATAATTTACTAATTTTTTAAAATAAGATGCTAAGGGCGGTAAGTACCACAGAGAAGACGTTAGCTTTTACAGCTATTAAACAGGTTGGATTAGATTTCGTATTGATAACGCCGCATTAAGCGGACTAAAATTGCTGGTTATAATGTTGAGGCACGAAACTTAACCAACTGTTTTAGTTCCGTTTAAATGCCTTGTTAGCACTTTACCACAAATCTATCTTGAAATATTTGCATTATTTTTCCCATTAAAACGATAATTACAGCGCCAATTAATACAGGAGTTACTAAGAATAACCAACTTTGTCCTGACATCATAATTAGTAGCGGATTAGCTCCTGCTGGCGGATGCGTAGTTTTTGTTAACAGCATTCCGCTAACTCCTAGACCTGTTGCTATAGCTAAATCGATTTGGGATACACCTATAAATTGAACAAAGAAAACACCAATAAATGCAGTAATTAAATGCCCTAAAATTACATTTTTTGGTTGTGCCAATGGGCTTTTAGGCAAACCAAAGACAATCACTACTGTTGCACCAAAAGGAGCCATAATCAATGTTGAATTTTCGAATGTAGTCTCAAAGTACAAAAGAAAACCAATTGTTATAGAGGCACCCACCCCTGCAATCAACGGCAAAACAAATTTATTCATATAACCTCCGAAACAAAAAAAAAACAAGACAACTCTGTCTACTTTATATTCTAGACAAGTCGGTCTTGTTTTGTCAATATAAAAACTTAGGAGAATAAAATGAATAAAAAACGAAAGTTATTAATTGATACTTCTTTAAGTCTTTTTTATTCCAATGGTATTAACTCTATTGGAATAAATGAAATATTGAAGATTTCAGGAGTAGCAAAACAAACTCTTTACAGCCATTTTGAAAGCAAAGAAAGCTTGATACTTGCAACTCTTGAACAAAGGCATATGAACTTTATTGAATGGTTAGAAATAAAGCTTCAAGGAGCAGATTCTAACGAAAAAGTGATAATTAGATTATTCACTGCACTAGAAAGTTGGTTCACTAATTCTGAACCAATGCTTGGAGATTTTCGTGGATGTTTCTTTATTAATAGTTCAGCTGAATTTAGTAATAAAAGTAGTGATATTTCGTTATTTTGTAAAAGGCATAAGCATAAAGTTCGAGAAATCATTCGCCTGCACATGACAAAAGAAAACCCTTTTTTACTCGATGCTATTTGTATTATGAAGGAAGGAGCAATAACTAGTGCATATGTGACTGGTGATTATTCTTCAGCGATGAAATGTGTTCAGATACTCACACGATATGAGTGCTAACGCTTATTATGGAGACTTCTCAGTAATAAGCCACCAATCATTCATTAGAAAATAGGCTCTTCTCCGCTTTGATGCAAATTAGTGTGTCTTCTGGCTAATCTATCATATTGATTTAAAATTATTTTTTCACC
>NZ_JABSOV010000257.1 GCF_013215345.1 Colwellia sp.
TTATCTTCGTAAGCTAAACCTTGTGCTCTTGGGTTTTCACCTTGATTACAGGTAGGCAAGAAGGTCTTAGACTTATCTATATCGACATGGTCAAACAAATTCTCATTCATGAAATGACGGTAACTTTGTTCATTTTTTTCATCAATACCTAAGTATTCATCTAAATTAAAAGTTGTGGTATTGCTAAAGCTAAGCTCGCCGGCTTTATGCTTATTAACCAATTCTTGATAAAGGCTAATTGGGGTGCTGCCTGTGGCCAAACCTAAAACTGGGTTTGATTTTTTATTGATTAGCTCTGCAACCCATTCTGCTGCACTTATGGCAACTTGTTGTGCATTATCAAAAATAATAACTTGCATGTTTTTTCCTTAGAACAATGAAATAAAAAGCCGGATACACCTCTTATAGTGTAAGCGATAAATTTTTAGCATGGTGAATATTATGTCACCCTATTAAAAAATGACAGCGCTGTCAATTCTTAGTGCGGTTTGTTGAAAATTATCTATAACTATTTCTCTGTATCTAGCTAAGCGCAGAGAAATAGTTGTGCTCTTTTTTAGACATAAGCACTTATTGGGTGTATACCCCTTATCAATCAATATGCATGTTTCAGAGTGCTTGAGCAATTTCAATTCAAGGCGATGTGATGAAATAATGGTAACTCCCTTATAAATCACAGCAACGATGAAGTTATGTTGCTCAAGCGCTTCTACGATGGGTTTAAAATTACTTTATACCGCGTTAAATAATCAAAACATAGAATGACTATGCTTAAACTATTCTCCTTGCCTAAAGTCATTTTAATTCCCACTGAAATCCTGCATTTCGAATGGTAAGGGGTATAAATACCCATCACCATTCAAAATTCTCGTTTTATTAAGTTTAAAAAGCACATCTACTTCGTTGCTCCTTCTCGCTATAGAAAAACTATATCTTCAAATGAGCGCCTTGTAGCTGTACTTTTTAATTCATACTAAATTCAAGCATTTTGAATAATAGCGGGTATAGTTATATTCATGCTTCTGTCATAAGTCATATCGAGAAATTTCCATGAACAATAGAGGTTTACGAACAACAGAACAATGGATTGATCTTATTGCCAACAGTGAGCTACCGGCTATTACTTCTACGGCGAAAATGTTAGATAAATTTTCCAATGATGATAAATCGTCCTTACCTAAGTTAAGTGAAGCTATCTTGCATGATCAAGGCTTATCCACCTGCTTGCTTAAAGTTGCCAATAATACTCAGCACTTCAGTATTAATAAAGTCACTACTGTCTCACGGGCTACAGTGGTATTAGGTATACAAACCGTTAAAAATATCTGTTTAACGGCAAAGTTAGTGTCTAGCTTACTGGCAACAAAGACGCTTGATATCAATGTTTATGAAAAGTTAACTCAGCTTATGGCTAATTCATTTTATGCCGGTATGCTTGCTAAAAGGATGGTGCCTAATTATAGCGAAGATGTGCAGGAAGAAGTGTACCTAGCCGCAATGTTATATCGCATAGGTGAAAGCGCTTTTTGGAGTGCCGGTGGTGATGTTGC
>NZ_JABSOV010000026.1:0-37439 GCF_013215345.1 Colwellia sp.
TGGGTGCAGCAGTTCGCTACGAAGATTTCTCTTCTTTTGGTGATACCACTAACTATAAATTAACTGCACAATATCAACTAACTGATGAATTTTCACTACGTGGATCTCATTCAACGGGCTTCCGTGCGCCAACGGTTGGTCAAGCAAATGTAGTTAATACTCAAACATCACTTGTTAATGGTGAATTAATTCAATCGGCAACCTATCCGCCAACACACGTTGTTTCTGCACAGTTGGGTGGTGTTGAGCTTGACCCAGAAGAATCACAAAGTTTTGCATTTGGTGCCGTATACCAAAGCGGAGACTTCTTTATGACGGTTGATGCTTATAGTATTGAAGTAACCGACCGTGTAGCTCAAACCGATAAAATATTTATCACTCAAGCAGATGTTGATGCGCTACAAGGTAAGTACCCAAGCCCAGAATTATTATTAGGCGGCTCAGTTACTTTTTTTGCTAACGATTTCGATACCCAAACAACAGGTGTTGATGTAGTGATGAACTACGGTATGGAATTAATGGAGGGTGATACTAAGTTTAGTCTTGCTTATAACTACAATTCAACTGAGGTTGAGGATGCTGGTTTATTTACTTCTGATTTTAAAGTGCGTCGTTTAGAGGAAGGTATTCCTGAACATCGTGGTACGTTAACAATGGCGCAAAGCTGGGAAAGTGTCAGCATGTTTGTTCGTGCTAACTATTTTGGTGAATGGTTTGCAACCCATGCAGATGAGCCCGATGTTGATAGCTCTTATGGCTGGTCAGAAACGGTTGGATCATCGTTTACTTTAGATGCAGAAGTCAGTTATTACTTTAATGATAACTGGGTACTTTCTGTCGGTGCTAACAACATTCTTGATACAAAAGCACAAGAGTTACAAAAAGATGGTGGTGCTTACGGGGTTGTAAGCGGTGTCTATTACGAAAGTGGGCCATTTGATTACAGCGGTGGTTTCTACTACGTAAAAGCAACTTACAACTTCTAGTCTTTAATGTGTTTGAAGACAGCCGTAGCTTAATTGTTAAGTAGTTATTTCTTACTATCTACTTATTAGAATTTAGGACAATTATAACCATAGGCTGTCGTTTTCTTTAATGAGCATCATTTTGATGCTCATTTTTTATGCCCCCTAGTTACTCAAAGTTAACTTTTCACTGCTTCTGTCAAAGGGCCTGCTTGCTCAATCTTTTTACTTCTTTTTGGCTTAGTTAATACCACTAAGTTACCCGCCAACATTAAAGCTAAACCGGTAAACGTGTACACGTCCCAGGTAAAGCCCTCAACAACACTTGAAATAACCACAGCTACCGCCGGAAACATAATGGTGGCATAGGAAGCTTTATGGGCGCCAATACGAGTCAGTAAAGTTAAGTAACACCCAAAGGCAATTACTGAGCCAAATATTGATAGATATAATAACGAGCTGATATAAGGCAGGGTAAAGGAGAAGTTAAACGTTTGCCCTTGTACTAGTGCAAGTACAAACATAAATAAAGAGCCGTACAACATACCCCAAGCGGTAGCAGGTAATACCGGCATATTGTTATGCTGATTTTTAATTGAAATCATGTTGCCTGTTGAAGCAAACATTACGCCAACCATACACAAACCTAGACCCAATAAAGTACTGTCAGCAAATTCAGTATTGCTTACTTGTGGCCAAAATAAAGTGACAATACCAACTAAACCTAGTGCGCCACCAAAATAAACTTGGCTGGGAATGCGGGTTTTAAACCAAATACGAGCGTTAATTATATTGGCTATCATTAGGGTGGAAAAAGCAATACTGGTTAAGGCCGAGTTGATATGTGCTTGCGCGTTATAGAGTAAATAATAGTTACAGCCAAATAAGGTTAAACCAAAGGCGAACAATTGCACATGTTGCTTGGCGGAAAAGGACAGCGGTAATTTCTTAAAGCGACAGTAAGCAAACATAATTAACGCAGCTAAGCCAAAGCGATAAACAATCGACACTACAGGAGCGACATCACCTAATTGATAATTAATGGCAATCCAGGTTGAGCCCCAAATAAGTACTGTGATCACATATAAAAGATTATTGCTCATTAAATTTAACACCCCATAACTGAGAACTGACCGGATAAGGGTGACATTGTAATGATAGTTTGATTTAATAACATATACAGAATTATTAAAATGTAACCTATACAGTTTCATTGATCATCAAGGCATTTGCTATGAGAAAAAACAGATGAAATTATTAGATAAAAGTTCCTCGGCATATTTGTATCAGCAAGTGATTGATTTTATCGACCATCAACAAAAAATTGGTGCCCTGCAACCAGGTGATAAACTGCCGAGCTTACGAAAACTGAGCCGTCAGTTTGAAATCAGTGTGCCAACGGTGAAACAAGCTTATATTGAATTAGAGCGACAAGGTCGAGTAAGTGCTAGGCCACAATCGGGTTATTACTTACAAGCGGCGCAAGCAAGAACATTAAAGCCTAGGCCGGCCAAGTGGGCGCAATGCAAACCAGCAGAAGTACAAGGCCGTAGCATGATTGAGCAAGTTCATGCCGCCGTACATTTACCCGATACGGTTGCCTTGGGCATATCTAATCCTATTCAGGCACACCCACCAGATAAAACTCTCGCCAGATTAATGCGCTCGGTGTTAAGCAAAGTGTCGGAAAAAGCGGTAAGTTATGGACCGGTAACCGGTGATGCCAAATTACGTATGCAGCTGGCCTTTAGATATCAAGATCAAGGTGTTGAAATACATCCTGATGATATTGTTATTACTAATGGCGCACAAGAAGCACTATCCATTGCACTGCAATGTGTTGCCAAACGTGGTGACATTATTGCCATTGAGTCACCGTGTTTTTTTGGTATTATCGAATTGATTGAAACCCTAGGCATGAAGGCATTAGAAGTCTATACCTGCACTGAAGATGGTGTTGGTTTAGACGAGTTATCACAGGCAATTGAACAGCATAATATTACTGCTTGTTTATTTTCTACGGCGATAAATAATCCGCTCGGTTCAATGAAATCTGATGAGCAACGCCAAGCCATGGTGATGCTGTTAGAGCAACATGATATCCCCTTAATTGAAGATGATGTTTATAGTGAAATATACTTTACCGATAAAAAACCTAAACCGGCACAGCTATACTCTGAAAAAGGGTTAGTGATGACGTGTTCGTCGTTTTCAAAAACAGCGGCACCAGGTTATCGCATTGGCTGGTTATTGCCCGGTAAGTTTGAGGAGCAAGCCAAGCGAATTAAGCGGGCACAATCTTGTTCTACCTCGATGTTGCAGCAGTGGACCTTGAATGAATACTTGCTTAGCGGCGATTATGATCGCCATCTTTGTGTATTGCGAAAAAACCTAGCGTATAACTGTGAGCGAATGCGGGCGTTAATTGCCGAGCACTTTCCTAAGGAAGTATGTATCTCAAAACCCCAAGGGGGCAGTGTGCTTTGGCTGCGTTGTCAATCACATGTCAATACAGGTGAATTTTTTCAACAAGCGTTAACACAGGGAGTTAGTTTTGCCCCTGGAGCAATATTTTCTCCCTCAGGAAAATATCAAAACTATATGCGAGTTAGTTTTGGCGTGAAATGGGGGGAGGACGTTGAGCAGGCGATTAAAACATTAGGTGCGTTGGTTTTTGAATTTACCGGTCAGCAAAAAATATTACTAATAACTCAGCAAAAACAAACGAACAGTAAAATAGGCAAATTGGTGCAAGGATCATGACAACACAACTTAAAGTATCTTTAAGGTTATTATTACCGCTATTAGCGGCTGTTTTAGCGATTTCTCCGCTAGCTGTTGATATGTACCTACCTGCAATGCCAACCTTGGCTGAGCACCTCAATACGCCAATGAGTATGGTACAAAATAGCTTGAGCGTTTATCTACTTGGTTATGCGTTGGGTTTGATTTTATTTGGCCCTATGGCGGATAAATATTCGCGTCGAAAATTAGTCATACTTGGCATTGGCGGTTTTGTTATTTGCAGTTTATTACTGCCTATGGTCAATAATATTGAGCAATTTTTAACTGTCAGGTTTATGCAGGCTTTTATTAGTAGCGCCGCAACAGTGGTCGTACCGGGTGCTGTGCGAGAATATTACGGCAAAGACACCGCTAAAGGTCTTTCTTATGTCAGTATGATTATGATGTTAGCACCTATGGTAGCACCCGGTATTGGCAGTATCTTGCTACTTAGCCATAGCTGGCAGCTAATTTTTTATGTATTAGCGGGCTATAGCTTTATCGTCTTGTTGTTAGTGATGAAGTATTTACCTGATGCCGGCAGTATCGCTAGTGTAGGAGATGAGAAGCAACCCGTTAAAGTAAAAATGCAATTGAGCTTTATTCAGCGTTATAAAATTGTCTTAGGCAATGTTGAGGCAAGGTTAGATATTATTACTTCAATGATGATATCTCTGGCTTTCTTTGCTTATATTACCGCTATTCCTTATGTCTACTTAAAGGTTTTTACTGTCTCTGAATACACCTTTAGTTTGTTATTCGCCTTAAATATTTTCGCTTTAATGATCGCACATTTTACCAATACCCGCTTTGTTGTACGTAAAGGCTCTAGAGTAATGTTACGTTTTGGTTTAACGTCGGCAACGTTAGCTGCAACAGCGTTAGCTTTGGTAAATATATTACAATTACCGCTAGTGTATACCGTGGTCGCGATTTTTCCATTAATGGGCAGTATCTCCTTGATTGCAGTAAATAGTGATGCCTTAATTCTTACTAAATTTCCTGAACACTCAGGTACGGTTACTGCAGTAATCGGTACACTTCGATGGGGCATAGGGGCTTTAGCTGGACCGATATTGGCGTTCTTTTATGATGGTAGTGCTAAACCGTTTGCCTTGTTAATGTTTTTCGCTGTCTTGGTAGTGTTATGCTGTCAGCTTATTGTTTGGTTTAACAATAAAACTAGTACCAAGATGCTTAATAAAAAGGTTTAATAATGAAAAATATAGCAGTTATCTTAAGTGGTTGTGGCGTGTATGTTTACAGCCGGTAGTAGTGAAGTTCATGCAACGTTTTAACTCTACTAACACTCGGTAGTCTTATGTTGTCAGTTAATGGTTTGCTTTAGTAATTAAAGAACTAAAAGCAGCCTAAAAGTAAGGTTCAATAATGAAAAACATAGCAGTTATCTTAAGTGGTTGTGGCGTTTATGACGGCAGTGAAATTCATGAGGCAGTATTAACATTATTGGCGATAGAGCAGCAGGGCGCGCAATACAATTGTTTTGCTCCAAATATAGCGCAGCATCATGTTATTAATCACCTTAACGGTGAAGTGAGTAAAGATGAAAGCCGTAATGTATTAGTTGAAGCCGCGCGCATTAATCGTGGCGATGTCGAAGATTTAATTGAATTACGTCAGCAAGACTTTGATGCCATCATTTTTGTTGGTGGTTTTGGCGCAGCAAAAAACCTCAGTAGTTTCGCCCTTGAAAATGATAACTATAGTGTTAATGAACAAGTGCTTATTGCAGCAAAAGCCTTTGCTAAGGTAGAAAAACCAGCGGGTTATATGTGTATTGCTCCGGCTTTATTACCCCTTGTTTACCCTGCTGGCGTGAAAGGTACTATTGGCAAAGACAATGCTACGGCTGCGTTAATCAGTGCTAAGGGGTTGACTCATATTGAGTGTAGTGTCGGTGATGTCGTGATCGATGAAGCCCATAAAATAGTGACTACACCGGCGTATATGCTAGCTGAATCGATTAGTGAAGCCGCAGTAGGCATTAATAAATTGGTAAAATATGTACTCGCTTTTAGCAAGTAGGTGTTGTTTTTGATGGCTAAACTATCTAATAATTTTCCTCAGAAAATAGCTGTGTATTTAGCAGCAAGCACGTTAATAATAGTTTCAATGGCGCTAAGCGCTTGTCAAAGTCAGGCGATTGAAAAAAATATGACCACTAAACATAGTAAGCCCAGCAAAACATCGCTTTCTGCAAAAGTTATTTTTACCGAGTTTGAGCAACAAATAGCGCAAAGAATGTCCCTTGATATCCGTTTCTATTGTGCTGATATTAATGGCAAGGCAAGTGTGCCGACGTCAAAGCATTGTCGTCAAGCGGTTACTGAGCTACCGCCAGCACTAGCACAATTGATAAGCAGCACTAATATTGGCGGTATTGTACTATTTGCCGAAAATGTGCAAGAAATAGCGCAAGTAGTTAAGCTAACCTATGACATTCAACAAGCAGCTGTTAAGTCAGCCCAAGGCAAGCCGCTAATTATCTCCATGGATCAAGAAGGTGGTCGAGTGGCTCGTTTTGCTAAAATGACCGGCTTTGCTGGCAATATGGCCATTGGTGCTAGTTATCCCCAACACGGTACGCACTTTGCTACGCAAGTTAATGCAGTTATCGCTAAGGAGCTAAAAGCCTTAGGTATCAATAATAACTATGCGCCTGTAGTTGATGTAAATACCAATGTTGATAATCCGGTGATTAATACTCGCTCTTTTGGTGAGTCCCCTCAGCAAGTCGCTGAGCTGGGCGTTAGTGCCGTTAATGCTATGCAAGCACAAGGCGTGATGGCGACTCTAAAACACTTTCCTGGTCATGGTGATACCCATGTGGATAGCCACTTAGGTTTACCACGCGTAGATCATGATAGGGCTATTATAGATAAAGTTGATCTCGCCCCTTTTGCTTGGGCAATTAAAAACGCTAAGCCAGCGATGATCATGACGGCTCATATTCAATACCCAGCACTGGATGACAGTATTTTTGTCAGTCAAAGTGGTGCACAACTTATTCGTCCAGCAACTATGTCTCGCAAGATTTTAACTAACCTGCTCAGAGAAGAAATGGCCTTTGACGGCATTATTGCCACCGATGCCCTTGATATGGCTGGCGTGACTCACTTTTTTACTGATGTTGAAGCTGTGGTGGAAACCTTTATCGCTGGCGCTGACCTTGCGGTTATGCCGTTTAAAGTTAGAACACCAAAGGATATTGCCGCATTCAATGTCTTTATAAAAGATGTCGCCAAGGCATTAACACAGCGTATTGAACAAGGTGATTATAAATTAGCTGAATTTGAGCAGTCAGTCGCCAGGCTCAACAAGTATAAAAAGCAATATGCAGCAATGAGTAATGACTCAATAACACAACAGGTGATAACCGCCAAAGCCATAATTGCTAATGTTCAGCACATAGCTACTGAGCAAGCGCTTGCTGAGGCAGCAGTAACCTTATTGAAAGGTGATCATTTGCTACCGCTTGATATGTCAAAATTTAAAAGCTTGCATTGTATCGTGGCAAATCAACAGGAGTTAGCGGCACTAACTTATGCGATGACTACTGCCTTAGCAATAAAATACTCAGCAAAGCAGCTCTCGGAGATTAAAATAAGCCATTTTATTGCTGATACTGACCGATATGATACACAAGCAGAGAGCTTACTTGCTAAAGCCGATGTTATTATTGCCACTGTCGATATTAAAACCGCAAGTTTAGTTGATTTAGGTGGCATGGATGACTTAACACCAAGTTATGGTAGCGTAGCCGCGCAGCAGCAAAAACTAACTTATTCAACATTATTGAAACAGCAGCTCGCGCTCGCTGCAAAGGTAAGTACACCAACAATACTTATTGCTAAAGGTTCTCCTTTTTTGATAAATGAATACAGTGAGTTAGTCGGCACTGTTTTGCTAAACTTTGATGATAGGATTTATCAAGATAATAACCAACAAGCAATCAGCCCAGGTTTCAATGCCAGCATGGCGGTTATTATTAATGAAGGTCTAGGGCAAGGTAAACTACCAGTTACTTTGAAAAATTAGTTAGCTGTAATAAGTTGCTACATAGCTAGATCAGTCAGCTAACGTTATACCAGTTTCATTAAGTTTGTGATCTTGTTGTGCATAGGGAAAATAAATCATGGCAAGGCGCTCGATTGAGTAATAGCTCGCTATTGGGATTGAGAGTAACGCAGAGAGGGCTTATTTTAACCAGCACAAGTGAGCAATAATTTAATGAAATTGGTATTAGTATGAAGTCTTATACTAAAAAGCCGCATTCTCTATAAGAGAATGCGGCTTTTTATGGTGTTACTTTTGGCCGGAGCTATTATGAGCTGACTTCAGTGTCACTCTACTCTTGTGCTTGCGGATCTGGCGTTTGGCCTAGCCAGTCCATCATTAATTCGTAACCTATAGCTAAGACCACAGCACCAACAAATAAGCCGATAATGCCAGACAGTAACATACCACCAATAGCACCTAGTAAGATAACCAGCATAGGTATGCTCATACCGCGGCCTAAAAACATTGGCTTTAAGAAGGCATCACTTGCGCTGACTATAATGCTGAAAATTAAGAATGCTATGGCTGGCGTGGTGTCTGCGACCGAGAAGTAATAAGCCGCAATAGGGCCTAGCACTAAAATAGGTGGTAACTGAGCTATGGCTAAAATAAGTACCACAATTGCCCAGATGCCAGCGCCTGGGATATCAGCGATCATCAAACCTACGCCAGCTAATATCGATTGAATTACCGCAACGCCGAGCACACCAGTGGCAACACTACGAATAGTGGCTATGGTGGTGTTGATGGTTCTATCGCCATTTTCATTCATCAAACGGCGCATTAGTTTACTTACGCCTTGATGTAGTGGCGCCGACTTAGCCATAAAGACCACAGCAATAATCAATGAAACGATGAATTGCAAAATACTGCCACCAATACCAGCTACCGCTGATAATAATGTACTGGAAAGTGATTTAATTTGTTCAGGGTATTGCCCGGCAACTTTTTGGATATCTTGTGAAGCATCTTGCCAAAGTTTATACAGCCATTCGCCTACTAATGGCCACTCTTTTACACTTTCATTAGCTACTGGGATTTTCAGTGTGCCTCCTTCAATGCCGGTATAAACATGCTGGGCAGAATCAATGGCTGATGAAGAAAGGTTTATTGATGGTCCGGCAATAAGCGATATACCTACTAGGGCGATAATGGTGGAAGCCATTTTTTTATTGCCTTTAAGCAGGCTACTTAGCTTTGCGTGTAATGGGAATAAAGCGACTGCTAATATAGCTGCCCAAATGGTAATTAAAATAAAGGGGCTAACAATAGCAAAGCACCATAAAAAAATCACCGCCATGGCACCAATCTTAATTGCTAGGTCAATAACCCGGCGGTTAAATGCCTGATCCGTGGTTAACTCTTGCAGGTTTTTCATCTTCTATCCTTTGCGTTATTATTTTTGTGTGTGTTGGTATGCATTATTGTTGGCGTATTATGGTTAGCGCCGAAGTTACTCATATGAGATCCCACTAGACTCGCCACTAAAATAGCCATATAAAATTGACCGACTATGGCTTCGAAATAGACTAAAAATCTTGAAATAGGTAACTGCGGTGAAATATCACCAAAGCCTAAGGTAGTGATGGTAACAAAGGAGAAGTAGATAAAATCAGGAAACAAAGTAAACCAGGCACTATCACTACTGATATTAGTAAAAGAACCAGGGAAACTTAGCTGAACTAGGGTGTATAGTACCGCCCAAATTAGCCCCATTAATAAATATAAACAAATGGCGCCTAATATTTTATTACCATCAATATCACCGGTAAATAATACTTGCTTGGCGGTGCGCAAGGCGCTTGAAATAAGAAAGCTCAGTAAAAGCAGCAAATATAATTGATCAAAACCGGCATCATCGAGCCAGGCGCCAAAAAAAGAGAAGAATAAAATAGCTAGCGGGAAAATAAAGGTTTTGCGCAGGACAAAATCTTTAGAATCTACGCCCCAGACAGCCACTAACAAGGTAACTATGATGGCTGATTGCACCAAACGCGGTACTGAGTCATCAAAAAACTGTTGCGCTAATGAGGTGCCTAATAATAATAATATTAAAGCGAAAGTGAGATAAATAAAATTATCTTGGCGAGTCATTGTTTTCAAGAGCGTTTCTCTTTAATTTATTTGGCGCTAGGTAAAGTCGTTAGTGCATACTTGTTATTATTAACGTCTCTTCGCTCGTGATGGACGAATGCGACTATTTTTAGTGGGTCTAACCACGACAATATTACTATGGCTACGATAACCATTTCCATAATACATTGGGTAGCCATACCCAGAGCCATAACCCATACCATAACTAACAGAGCCACTTACACGGGCAAGTACACCAGCAATAGCCTGGCCATCATCGTAGAGTATGTGATATTTAGCTTTATCTTTGGCAAACTCTTTAGCAGTCCAGCCAAAGGTATCACGGTAGAATTTTAGTGAAGCTTCAACATCGCCGGTGTAAAGGTCAGCCCATACTAATTTGCCATGTTGTTTTTTTATGATCTCCTGTTCTATTGTGTTCGGCTGCGCTGCCAGTAAAGTATGGCTATTTAACAGTAATGGTACTAATAGCGATATTAAAAATCGAGTAGATCCTTTCATTTATTTTATCTCCATATACATATGCATATACATATAAGTATTTGATATTGCTATGTTGTTTTGTTAGTTGCAGCTAGAATATAGCACTATACTAAACGGATATGGCAATACGCGGCATTGCTCCCTCATCGCTATCTATTTGCGGCTTACAGAATAAAATACGCGATGAGTCGATGTTACCTTGTTCAATTAAGTAGTCTTTAAGGGCATGTTCGCGCTGCTCACCTAGCTCGAGTAAGCGCTTGATATCGCTTTTTTCACTCACACTAACCCCATCCTTAAGGTCAATATCTGCAGGGGTAGTAATTGCGCAAATAGTTACTCGGGTATCATCTTTATCTTGCATCAAGGCGATAAAGTCGTGTAAATAGGCGGATTGTTGTTCATCGGGTTCAACTTGTTTTACTTGATAATCTAAATCATCAAAACGTAACTTTAAGGCAAATTCACCAGCCGTTATGGCGATAGAAACTATGTTGGCGTAGGGCACAAAAGTGGTTAATAGGTAATCTTGTGTGGCGGACATAATGGCTTTTTTAGTGATTAAGGTAACGATACTGCTTAAGCCAAATTTAGGATCTGAAGTTGAGCCACTTAGCGGTACGTCTAGTTCTACATTGCCATCACTATCTTTTAGCATACCCATAGCCATATTTAGTGGCAATGCGCCTTGAGCAATCAAGCTACCGGCTTCTTCACTGTCTACTAAGCCAGTTTCTAATGCTTGTAATAAGACTACTACGTTACCATCGAGTTCATCGCTGGTCAGTGTTACGTCTAAGGCAGTATTGAGCTGTCCAGTTTTAACTTCAAGGCCAGTAGATGCTTTTAAGTAGGTCGAAATTGCCGGCAGTGAAAATTCTTTGAAATCGCCTTTAACATGGAAGCTTGTTACCGCTGAAAAAGGTTGCAAATAACCCACTAAGTTAAAATTGGCGTATTTATTACTACGACCGACCAGTGTATAGGGGGTTTTTACTTGTTGTTTTTCTTTAGCATTGCTTATCGCGCCAACTTCAAGGGTATCAATAAATAAAGTACGCTGATAAATAGGGTCAACACTGAAATCGGTAAATTCGAGTGCGTTATGATTGATAAATCGTAGCTCTTGCAAGCTAAAGGTAAAACCTTGGTCACTTATTTTTGCTAAGTTTTCTGCTTGTTCTTTTTCAATAGCCGCTAATTCTTTAACTGCTCTTGGCTCAACAGCTGCTTGCTCAACTTCTTGGCTACCTAGGGAAATTAAATTAGCAATATCTTTATTTTCTTTAACAATAATGGCACCCGTTAACGTGTCGAAAATAATGTTATCGATAGTGATGCTTTTTTCATGAAGGTGAAGGTCATTCAAGGTTAGTTGCTTCAGTTGTAGCACTGGCGGCAGTTTAACAATATCCTCTGCGGCAATCTTAATGCCATCTTCTGCAGAGCGTTGGTTAATCTTATCAATGGCTTTTTTAGCTAAGGTATCGGTTAAGGTGGCTTGTTTAGAAAATAAAAATTCATCCAATATTATATCGGTGATATCAATGCTGGGTTCATCATCTAAAGTAAAATTGATGTCAGCTAAATTAAGTTGTTTAAAGGCGGCTATTGTCGCGTTACTTTCCTTTTGGCTAAGTACCGCCTCAGCTAATTTTATGCTGCTGTGGCCTGCGAGGTGAGTAAGTTTGCTATCTTTTATGTTGATGGCGATATTAGTGAAATTATGCTGCAAGGCTTGTAGCGTAAAACGTTGCTTTGCCAAGCCTAGCAATAGATCTTGCAAGTGTAAGCTGGCTTTTTGTACTTTTAAGTTAATACCTTGCTGTGTGACGCTAATGGTTTGCTGACTAGTAAAGGAGAGTGAGCCCTTAAGCTCGGTAAGCTGCTCAATATAAGGCGCTAATTTTTCAATAGGGTAATTATCTATGCGTAAATCACTGTGGATATCGCCTTTACCTGAGCTTAATTGTGCATTAACAGACAGTGCTAATTGGGTTTCATCAATCAAGGCTGACAATATTAATTGCGCTTGTTGCGTGGTTGGGCTCGCTTTTATTTGGCGTAGCGCCAGTTGTTCAATGGTTATTTGATGGCTTTTATTTTGCTGTTGGTTATTTATCGCTATTTGAATATTAAATTGGCTAAGCAGTAATTCAGGTAATAGTAATTGATAAGCTATCTCAGTTACTTCTTCAGTTACTAGTTCTTCCGCGGGCTGTTCAGTCGCTTGCTCTGCAGTGTTTTCTTTACTTGCTTTGTCTTTGCTCGGTATTGCTATGCCGGCAATAACTAATTGCGTATCATCTTGAGTTACCTTGATATGACCTTGGCTAAGAGAAAATTCACTGACCACTATTTTCTCAAAGGCCAACTGCCATAACTCAACTTGTAGCTCAAGTTTTGCTAGGGAAAAAACACTTTCTGGCTGTTCATTCTTACTGCTGATTACGTCGATATCACTCAAGGTTAGCCGCATTAAAAACGGGTTAAAGCGTATGCTAGCATCGTCAGATAAGTGTAACTGCTGTTCGGCTAAAATAGGGGCGATAAAGTGCTTGGCTATCGGTGAAGAAGTTAACCAAATAAGCAAAAACAAACCTAGGTATAAGGCTAACAGTACTTTGAAAAATTTATGAGTAAAAAAAGACAGCAAGTTTGCCATAATTCAGGACTTTCCTTGTTAAGAATTAATATTTAGGATGTTATTAGGTATGCACTTGGAACCTTAAAATAAAGTGGAATATAATTTACAGAATTTTATAGAAAGCATACAATTGTGATCTAAAGGTTAATTTGGTAATTAACTGTTATTTAACGTGGTTTAGGATATCATTTTCATGGAAATCAATATAGAAAAAATAGAACATTATGTGCAAATGCTCGGTGAAATGGGTTTACAGTTTGGTGTACAGTTTTTATTAGCGGTTGTTGTTTACTTCGTTGGTAACTTCATTATTAAAAAGCTGCTTAGCCTAGTTGGATTAGGCTTATCGAAGAAAAAAGTTGAAGTTACCTTACATCGCTTTTTATTAAGTATTTTAAATACTTTATTAAAAGCCATTCAAATTATCATTTTTGCTTCCATGATTGGGATTCAAACCGCTTCGCTTATTGCTGTTTTAGGTGCTGCAGGTTTAGCTATAGGTTTAGCGCTACAAGGTAGCTTGGCTAACTTTGCCGGTGGTGTGTTAATTCTATTGTTTCGTCCGTTTAAAAATGGTGATGCCATTAAAGCGCAGAGCTATGTAGGTATTGTTGAAGAAATTCAAATATTTAATACCATACTAAAAACTTTTGATAACCAGCGTATTATCATACCTAATGCTTTGTTATCTAACGGCTGTGTCACCAACATCAATGTTAACGGCACCCGTCGTGTTGATATGGTTTTTGGTATTGGCTATAACGATGATATTACTAAGGCTAAAGCACTCTTACGTGCATTACTTGAAGCCGATGAACGTGTTCTTAAAGATCAAGCCATTGATATTTGGGTGGGTGAGCATGGTGAAAGTTCAGTGAATTTATTTGTTCGCCCATGGACTACAGCTGAAGATTATTGGGGTGTTTACTTCGATATGATGGAAAAAGTTAAAATTGAGTTTGATAAAGCTGGCATCAGCATTCCATTTCCACAACGTGATGTGCATATCCATCAAACACCGAGTGCTTAATTATCGGCAATAGTACTTAGTCGAATTGCGCTAAAAAGCCTATATCAGTTTACTGGCATAGGCTTTTTTATTTATTAACTCGGCGTAAGTTGCTAGGTATTATTAACTAGGTATAAGTAGCTAGGCATTTGCAGCTCGCCATCTTTAGTTGAGCATTCATTTTTAATGAGAAAAATTTAATGATTAACAAGACTCTAAAATCATCACTACTTAGTGCTAGCTTAGTCTTAGCGGCATGTGCTGGTGAAACTGACCAGCAGGCCAAACAAGCTGGCAGTTCAGTAAAGCCAACTTGATCAATTAGCCAGTCAGCTAGTGATAAGTATCAATTTTTAAGTAATGTTGAAACGGATTGCCCACAACATAACGGCGAGGCAGTAAAATACAGCTAGAGCGCGGAAATTCATTTTGACTTAGCTGTGGCTGACACTAAACAAATTTTTTTAGTGATGCTCAGGCTTGGCAGATCAATTTTTCTCAGGTTTATCCCGCATATGCTAGCAGTAGTGAAACCTTTGACTTGCAGCATCTTAATGGTGATATACATCAAATCACGGGGAAAAATAACTTTACTGGCTTTAAAACTGGCCAGAGTCAAAAAATTAAATTATGGGTTAAAAGCACACTGATTAGCGAATCAGAGTTATGCCTAACTATTGGTTAGCTATGGCTGATTTATCACCGGTGATTATTGTCAATACGAGAACAAAAATCGCGGTAGAAACAGGCTTGGAAATTCAGCCTTGGGTGGTGCCTTTTAGTGATACCGAGAAACAAATAAAATCAGCACCCGATGACATCAATCAATATGCATCGACTATCTGGCTCTATAATAATGAGCCACAATTAGCCCTGGATGATAGTCACTTGGACTTTGCCATTATACCTACACCTAATCCGTGGTGGTTAAAGATATTAATACATCAACCTCTACCGAACAACTTCACCATTAGTGGTATTCAAGGGCAATTGTGGAGCGAAACTGTGCGTAGCGATGAACAGGCGGAATATATGATCTATCCAAGACTGTTAGCGTTAGCGGAGCGTGCTTGCCATCAAGCCAGTTGGCAAGTGCCTTATAATGCTAACGGTGGCCAATACAGTAAAGGCAGCAATGTTTTTAACCAGCAGTTTACGTCAAGTAAGGGATAAACAATGGTTAGCCTTTTCATAAACTATTGGGAAAAATAGTTAGCTAAATTAGACCTTGCTGGGGTGTTTTATCGTGTGCCAACGGTGGGCGCAAAAATTGACGGAGGGGTGCTATCGGCCAATACCGCGATTAAAGGTTTACCGATTGAATACCGAGTTAACAGTGGTCAGTGGCAAGCTTATAAACAACCAGTAAAAGTAAATGGCGTTGTGTAAGTTCGTGCTCGTACCTTAGATAAACAACGGGTAGGACGAGCTATGACGGTAATCAAGTAATCGGTTATTGCGTTAAAGCATTTTCAATTTCTTGTTGATACTTTTGCTGTTTTTTACCATTAAAACCAATATGAGTACTAATGAGTTTGCCTTGGCGGTCAAATAAGTAACTGCTGGGCATGCCTTTTAGCTGGAATTTTTTAGCTAAGCTGCCCTTAGCATCATAAATAATGGCAAAATTTGCTGGGATTTGTTGTAAAAATTGCTCAGCTAGTGCTGGTTGCGCATCCAAGTTAACGCTCAACACGACCAAGCCTTGCGCCTGATACTTTGTTTGCATGGCATTCATCCACGGAAAGGATTTTCGACAAGGCACACACCAAGAAGCCCAAAAATCCAAATAAACGACTTTGCCTATGTTTTTCGCCATAGCTTGTTCAAACTCAAACATGGCATCATTGGCACTAGCATTAGAAGAGTTAATGCTAAGTATTAATAACAAGCTGATGAATACTGTCTTTATCCAGGATTTTAGATAATAGGGCATACCTTTTCCTACATTATTTATATGTAACTTAAATACCCAAGCCATTTGAAGGTGTATATTTCAGGATGACTGAGCGATTCATGATCAAGGCGCCTATTTTTATTAATGGTTACTCCCTTAAAAAAGGAGGCAACGAAGAGGATGGATTTCTCAGGCGTCCCCGTAGGCTGGTTTAGATATGCTTTATACTACGTTATTGATTTCGATAAGGGAACAACCATTCTCTTCAATCAATGCCTTGCCTAAAGGCATCTCTAATTCCAGCTGAAACCTGCACCTGCAAGTGGTTTGGGTATATACTTAGTTTTGTCGGTAATGCACAATATCCTCATTATGATTTAATTTAACTTACTGCCGATGACTAGAGCCTAATTATATGAAAATAAAGTTAAAAATATTACTAATTGTTTTTACTTGTTACGCTTTGCCAAGTCAGGCATGGTGGCTTGTGTCAACTAATTCGACAATGACTACTAGTCCAGCTGATGACAGTGATAAAGCCCATAATGAATGGCTAAAAAATCGTTTTAGCAAACAACATCAGCAACTAATACCCATTGTCGCAGTTGCTGATATGTTCTTTAGCTGCAATCAAGCAAGAAAAACGGACCAGGTCGACTATCAGCTGAGTCATTTAATTGGTGAGATGGATAAAAATACCCTAGCGGAGAAGTTAGCTCATTGTTTAGGTGATGATACGATGCAATCGGATGTTGCCTTAAATTTTGGCCTATTTGGTTGTTTTCATCAGCAACTAGCCCATTTGCCGAAAGCAGAACGTGAACAAAAAATGCATTTAGTAAAACAAGCGATGTCTTCGTTATCTCATGAAGAACGTAAAAAAAGCTTCACTCAATGTGTCACCCAGCAAAGTATTCATTATCTTAAATAGCGCCTCGCCCTTAGGAATTACATAAATTGTAACAAATACTTAGGGAGTTTTACTCTTGTCACTTTCTTATTGTAAGCAATATCCCTTATAGTAGCGTTAACTCTAGAAATATAATGAACCACAAGCAAAGCAAGGTGAAATAAAATATGCCTCAAGAAACCCCTAAAATCTTAGTAGTAGATGATGATATGCGTTTACGCTCATTGTTAGAGCGTTATTTAGTGGAACAAGGCTTTACCGTGCGTAGTGCCGCTAACTCAGAACAAATGGATCGCTTACTTGAACGTGAAAATTTCCACCTATTAGTGTTAGATTTAATGTTACCAGGTGAAGACGGTTTATCCATTTGCCGCCGTTTACGTCAAAATTCAAATAACATTCCTATTGTTATGCTAACGGCAAAAGGTGACGAAGTAGATAGAATTATTGGCTTAGAACTAGGTGCTGATGATTACATGCCTAAACCTTTTAACCCAAGAGAATTACTAGCGCGAATTAAAGCGGTATTGCGTCGTAGAACTCAAGAAGCCCCAGGTGCGCCTTCACTAGAAGAAAACATTGTAAGCTTTGGTGGTTACGAGTTAAATTTGGCCACCCGAGAGATGCAAAAAGGTGATATTAGCATGCCATTAACCAGTGGTGAATTTGCGGTATTAAAGGCATTGGTAACCCACCCTAGAGAGCCACTATCACGTGATAAGCTGATGAACCTAGCCCGTGGTAGAGATTACTCGGCCTTAGAGCGCAGCATTGATGTACAAGTTTCTCGTTTGCGCCGTATGCTTGAAGTTGACCCAGCTAAACCACGATACTTGCAAACAGTTTGGGGCTTAGGTTATGTTTTTGTACCTGATGGTACTCCAGCTTAGTTAATTAATTGTATGAAAATATTACCTCGTAGTGCCTTTGGCCAAACGGTTTTATTGATAGGTTTTTTACTTTTTATCAATCAAATCGTTTCTTACATCTCCTTTGCCATTTATGTTTTCGACCCTCATCAGCAGCAAATCAATCAATTGCTGGCAAAACAGGTGCGGGTGGTTTTCATTGATATTGATGATGCTAAGTTAAGTCCTAAAATGGCCAAGGCATTTCACAACGAAACCGGCATTGGTGTTTATCGTGAAGAAGATGCACTTAAGTTTGGCCTTGCCAATGCTGGCTTATTTCCTTATCGGTCTGAGCAAATGTCATTGTTACTTGGCGGCGATGCTGAAGTGCGGATTTCTGATGGTAATGAATATTTATTTTGGATCCGTGCTCCACAAGCGCCACACCTTTGGGTAAAAATCCCCCTTGTTGGCATGGAAAGAGGTAACTTTAATCCGTTAGTTTTCTTTATGGTGGTTATTGGTTTATTAAGTGTTATGGGCGGCTGGGTTTTTGTTCGCCAGCTTAATAGGCCGTTAAAATCACTAGAAATAGCTGCTGAAGATGTTGGTCGTGGAGACTTTCCTGAGCCGTTGGTGGAACGCGGTACTTCTGAGATTATGGCGGTAACACAAGCCTTTAATCACATGTCTAAAGGCATCAAACAACTTGAGGATGACCGTAATTTATTAATGGCGGGTATTTCCCATGATCTACGCACGCCGTTAACACGTATTCGGCTGGCGAGTGAAATGATGCAAGATCAAGACGGCTTTCTTAAAGAAGGTATAGAAACCGATATCGAGGATATGAATAATATTATTGATCAGTTTATTGATTACCTTCGTCACGACTCTAAAGATAAGGCCGAAATTGGCGATTTAAATGCCTTGGTTGATGAAGTGCTCAACGTTGAAAGGCCAAGTGATCGGTTGATAACTTTCCATGGCGGTGACTGTCCTAAAATTCCTTTGCGACATGTCGCTGTTAGGCGGGCCCTAGCCAATTTAGTGCAAAATGCC
The DNA here is from genome assembly GCF_013215345.1 of Colwellia sp. Classification (GTDB taxonomy): domain Bacteria; phylum Pseudomonadota; class Gammaproteobacteria; order Enterobacterales; family Alteromonadaceae; genus Colwellia. Next base: position 18,783 of record NZ_JABSOV010000026.1, read on the forward strand.
ATTCGCTATACCTCAGGTGATATTGATGTCTTTACAGGGGTGGAAAATGACTATGCCTTTATCATTGTCAGTGATAATGGTGCAGGTATTCCAGAAGCTGATATCGAACGCTTATTTCAGCCTTTTACCCAAGGTGATACTGCCCGTGGTACTGAAGGTAGCGGTTTAGGCTTAGCTATTATTAAACGTATTGTTGATACTCATGGCGGAAGCGTAGTACTTTCAAACAAGCCATCGGGTGGCTTACAAGCGAAAGTGTCTTTGCCACTGAGCTTCTAAGTAATCAAACGCAATAAGGCTAAGATCAAGACCGCATTAATAATAATTAGTGCGGTTTTTTTGTCGTCGAAAATTGAGATTAGATATAAATAATTCTGCAGTCAGAAAACAAAAAAGCCACAAGTAATTAAATACCTGTGGCTTTTTTATCAGTAGTTCTCACCTGATTAGCTAACGGCTGTTAACACATCATTTTACAACTGAGGACCAGCAGCAACTAATGCTTTACCATTATCAGTATCAGTGAACTTTTCGAAGTTATTAACAAAACGTTTAGCTAATGCCGCGGCTTTATCATTCCAAATACTGGCATCTTCGTAAGTATTACGAGGGTCAAGAATGTCACCTTCAACACCGGCAAGCTTAGTCGGTATTTCAAGATTAAACATTGGAATAACTGTTGTTTCAGCGTTATCGATAGAACCATCTAAGATTGCATCAATAATGGCACGTGTCGCTTTAATTGAAATACGTTTACCAGTACCGTTCCAACCAGTATTAACTAGGTAAGCTTCAGCGCCAGCAGCTTCCATACGCTTGTGTAATACTTCAGCGTATTGAGTTGGATGTAAGCTTAAGAAAGCAGCACCAAAACAGCTCGAGAAAGTAGGTGTTGGCTCGGTAATACCACGTTCAGTACCCGCTAATTTAGCAGTGAAACCTGAAAGGAAGTAATATTCAGTTTGCTCTGGCGTTAATTTAGCCACTGGTGGTAAAACACCAAAGGCATCAGCAGTTAAGAAAATTACTTTCTTAGCATGGCCAGCACGAGAAACCGGCTTAACGATATTGTCGATGTGGTGAATTGGGTAAGAAACACGAGTATTCTCAGTTTTTGAGTTATCGTCAAAATCAATTTTACCATTGGCATCAACAGTTACGTTTTCTAATAATGCATCACGACGAATTGCATTATAGATATCTGGTTCATTTTCTTTGCTTAGGTTGATTGTTTTTGCATAACAACCGCCTTCAAAGTTAAATACACCGTTATCATCCCAACCATGTTCATCGTCACCGATAAGTTGACGTTTAGGATCTGTAGAAAGTGTGGTTTTACCTGTACCAGATAAACCAAAGAAGATTGCGGTATCGCCGTCTTCACCAACATTAGCACTACAGTGCATAGATGCTATGCCTTGCAGCGGAAGGTAATAGTTCATCATAGAGAACATACCTTTTTTCATTTCGCCGCCGTACCAAGTACCGCCAATCAATTGAATTTTTTCAGTTAAGTTGAAAGCAACAAAGTTTTCAGAGTTTAAACCTTGTTCTTGCCACTTATCGTTAACAGTTTTAGCACCGTTCATTACTACGAAATCAGGTTCATAGCTTTCTAGTTCAGCGTCAGTTGGACGAATGAACATGTTCTTAACAAAATGAGCTTGCCAAGCAACTTGCGTAATGAAGCGAACTTTTAAACGTGTTGCTTCATCAGCACCACAATAAGTATCAACAACAAATAGGCGTTGACCAGAAAGTTGTGTAGTCACTAAACCTTTTAAATGATCCCAAGTTTCAGGAGTCATAGGTTTGTTGTCATTTTTACCTTGATCAGACCACCAAACTGTATCGCGAGTCACGTCATCACGAACAATATATTTATCTTTAGGAGAACGACCGGTAAATATCCCCGTATCTACATTAACTGCACCAAGCTCAGTCACTACGCCTTTATCAAAGCCTTCAAGGCTAGCTTTAGTTTCTTCACTAAAAAGTAACTCATACGATGGGTTATAAACAACTTCATTAACATCGTTGATGCCGTATTGTGACAAATCAATTGAGTTTTTCGGGGCGGTCATAGCAAATTCACTCCTAAGTATGACAAATTAAATATTTAAGTAGGTTTATGAAGGGCGCTGTGAAAGTTTTCAGGCAGCCTTCATTGTCGCTATTTTAGGTTAATAGCGATCAAAACGAAAGTAAAAAATAGTTTAATGTGAAAGTTTTCACTATAAATATCATGAATGGTTAGATCTAAAACTATTTTTATTCAAACAAAACAGCTCTTAAGCTAGGTGGGTAAGGGGTAGGTGGGGTTTTATTCTAGCTATTAATTATCACTATGTGGAATAAGTGATAATTAATACTGGCTAATATGGCTGGTTTTGATGAAAAAACAGCCATTTATTTTAATGGTTAACTTTCGAAATGAAACTTTGCAAGCTTAGCTCATCAAAATCGTAAGTGGTGATGCAATAATCACAGGTCATCGAAATTTTACCTTGCTCTGCTAATATAGCTTTTATTTCACTCGGCTCTATTTGTGAGATTGCAGCTAAACATTTATCGGCAGAACAACCACATTGGTAACTCACTGCTTGTGGTTCAAAAATATTCACTTTTTCTTGGTGATATAAACGATAAAGTAACGCTTCTGCTTCAAGTGAAAAAATCTCTTCACTTTTGATGGTATTAGTCAGCTGGCACAAATGTTCAAAGTCACTTTCTTGCTTAGCTTTATTGTCAGCACTACCATCGCCATCAGGCAACAATTGTACTAGGGCACCAGCGACTTGCTTGCTGTTTTCATCATTAAACAACCAAACTTTAGTTGGAATTTGTTCTGATACATCAAAGTAATGAGCTAAGCAACCAGCCAGATCATCTGCATCTAAAGCAACCACACCCTGATATGCTTCACCAGCCTTAGGGCGTATGGTGATAATCATGGTGCCTTTGCCAATTAAAGCTTTAAGGCCATTTGCTTCACTAGCTTCTGCTACATCAGCTATCTTGGCAATACCACGCATTTGTTGGTTATTATTGCCACTGACTGACATATAACCAATCGGGCCGTCACCTTGCAATTGCACGGTAATATCCCCCTCAAACTTTAATGTCGCAGTTAAAAGGCAGGTTGCACTCAATAACTCACCGAGTAATTTTTCAACTCCCGCAGGGTAATTATGATTTTTAATTATACTTTCAAAGCTACTACTTAACTGAACTAGCTCACCACGGGCATGGGCATCGGTAAATAAGTAGCGATTTAAGACATTGAATTGGCTCATGGAGGTTAGATCCTTTCTTTAAATTCACGTAGTTTTCTACGTTGTTTTTTATCGGGTTTAGTATCACTAGCGGGACTTAATAAAATACCTTGTTTTCGTGCGAAGGCATTTTTTTCACGGCTATCAATACTTTGCTTACTTTCTTGGTATAATGTTTGAGCAAAAGTAGCGTCTTTGCGTTTATCCGCTAAGGCGATAACGGTGACTTGTTTTTCTTCAAATCCTTGACGAATTTTTATTATATCACCGATTGATACGGCTTTACCTGACTTAGTGCGTTGACCGTTGTAAAAAACTTTGCCGCCATCAATCATTTGTTTGGCAATAGCACGGGTCCGATAAAACCTTGCGGCCCAGAGCCATTTGTCTAATCGTGTTGAGCTATTTTCCGCTGTTTTACTTGTGCTCATAATAAACCTAAAAATGGAACTTTAATGAATTGGCTGAGTCTGAAAATGATTATAACAGCTGGTAATTATCGAGTAGTAACTTTTTTGTTACCATTTTATTTACTAAATGCCTTAAAAACTCAGGGTATTACTTGTTGCATAGCTTGTGGTCAAGTATCATCCGTGTTTATCTAACAGTAAAGTAACAAAAAACTAACATATGGCTTTTGCTATATGTGGCTGTATTTTTTCATAAATAATAACAATATAAGTAGATATGCCACTTCCCTCTAACATGACAGATCTTTCATCTATATTCACTCAACTTGGTCATCGACGTGTTGCGCAATTTGCGATGGCGGTATTATTAGTCTATATCGCCTATGTTGGCGCAAAAATCACCTGGTCTGTAGTACCGCAAGCACAGACTAGTCAAAGTACTTCAACGGCAATAAATAGTCGAAATGCTAATAGCAGTAAGCAAAATCATACCGTTGATGTTGCTAAAATACAGTCACTTAATCTATTTGGTTTATATAATGAAGGTGACGTTGTTGAAGCTGAAATTGAAATGGCTAACGTGCCAGAAACTAGATTAAATTTAGTGTTAACTGGGTTAGTCGCTAGTGACGAGCAATCAAAAGCAGCTGCAATCATTGAATATCAAGGCAAACAAGAAACCTACGGTATTGGCGATATTATTATCGGCACCCGTGCTAACCTTGAACAAGTACTAATGGATAGAGTGTTAATCAAGCAATCTGGTCGATTAGAAACCTTAATGCTTGATGGCTTTGACTATAATCAGCCAGCAAAAAAAATAGCTAACAAGCCAGCCGCTAAAAGAAATAAGACAAAAATAGGGCCACAATCTTCGCGTTCAGGTGTGGTCGATCAAAGAAGCAATAAACAATTAACTGCGACCGCTAAAAGCTTACGTGCTGAATTTTCGCAAGATCCGGCAAAAATAGGCGATTATTTACGTATTTCACCCAAGCGTAAAGACGGCAAGATCATTGGCTATACCCTTAGACCCGGTAAAAAACCTGAATTTTTCAAACTCGCTGGCTTAAAAGCCGGTGATGTTGCCGTTGAAATGAACGGCTTTGATTTAATTGCCCCGACACAAGCAATGCAAGCCATGGCTGAAATGCGACAGGCCCGTGATATTTCACTGCTGGTAAATCGCCAAGGTAATTTAACCGAAATATTAATTAGCTTAGATTAAATTGCTAAGCTAGCTGAATAAACTAACGTAATTTTTAAACTGAAAATTATTTATAACTATTTTCTATAAAGACTATTGAGATAGATTTTCTTTAAAGTTAAATAAGCAGAGACACTAATAATGATGAAAAAGTTTTTATTAATTTTAACGACAGCAATGGCATTTAATTTTTTATGCTTAGTGGGTCAAGCCAGTGCTGCACAATACTCTCCTAATTTTAAGGGTACTGAAATTACCGAGTTCGTTAATATAGTCGGTAGAAACTTGAAAAAGACCATGATTATCGATCCTAACGTGCGCGGTAAAATTAATGTCCGTAGTTATGATTTATTATCGGAAGAACAATACTATCAATTCTTTCTCAATGTCCTTGAAGTATACGGTTATGCGGCGGTAGCTAAAGATAATAATATTATTAAAATTATCCGTAACAAAGATGCTAAAACAGCGGCTATTCCTGTTATTGGTAGCGACAGTAATATATTGGGTGATGAAATGGTCACTCGTGTACTTGAAGTCAAAAATGTTACCGTCCGTGAATTAGTACCCTTGTTAAGACAATTATCTGACCAAGCAGGTGGCGGTAACGTGGTTAATTATGACCCAGCAAATGTCATTATGTTAACGGGTACCGCATCAACGGTTAATCGACTGGTTAAAATCATTGAACGTGTTGATAGAGCCGGCGATCAAGATGTTGAAATTATTAAGCTAAAATATGCTTCAGCAGGTGAAATGGTGCGTATCATTGAAGCAATGAACAAGCCAAGCAGTGGTAAATCAGGTAAACCGACTTTTCTTATTCCTAAAATTGTTGCCGATGATAGATCAAATAGCGTTATTGTCAGTGGTGAAGTGAAAGCACGTGAGCGGGTAATACGTTTGGTTAAACGCTTAGATAGCGAATTGGCCACTAGTGGTAATACTTATGTTCATTACCTGAAATACTCAAAAGCAGAGGATTTAGTTAAGGTATTACAAGGGGTTAGTGAGTCCATTAGCTCAGAAAGCAAGAGCACAAAAAGCAAATCACGCAGTAGTACAAAACGTAATGTTAGCATTGAAGCTCATGAGTCTACCAATAGTTTGGTGATAACGGCACAGCCTGATATGTTGCGCTCTTTAAAGGAGGTTATTCGTCAACTCGATAAACGTCGTGCGCAAGTGCTAGTCGAGGCTATTATTGTCGAAGTCTATGAAACGGATGGCATCAGTCTAGGGGTGCAATGGGGTAATGAAAATTTTGGTTTCACCCAGTTTACCAATGGACCAGCTACTATTTCATCCGTGGCTGCCGGTGTGGAAGCAGCTAAAACGACAAAGGGGGAGTTTGTTCCAGCCCTGCTCGGTGATAATAACCAAGTAATTCAAGAGGGTTATTATAAAAGTGAGACCAAAGGTGATTTTACTTTATTAGGGGCGGCATTAGGCTCAGCTAGTGGTTTAGTTACGGGAATAGTTTCGGGTGACTGGGCCGCTATTATTCAAGCAGTGAGCAGTAACACCAACTCAAATATCTTAGCGACGCCAAGTATATTAACCCTAGATAATGAAGAGGCCTACTTTATTGTTGGTCAAGAAGTGCCAATTATTACCGGCTCAGCTACGGGCGATAATAACTCTAACCCATTCCAAACGGTAGATCGTCAAGAAGTTGGGATAAAACTGCGTGTTACTCCGCAAGTAAATGAAGGCAATGCGGTACAACTAGTGATTGAGCAGGAAGTTTCCTCGGTAAGTGGTACTACTGGCGTTGATATCTCCATTAACAAAAGAGAAATTAAAACCACGGTTATGGCAGATAGTGGCGAAACCATTGTTTTAGGTGGCTTGATTGATGAAGATGTACAAGAAAGTGTGCAAAAGGTACCAATTTTAGGTGACATACCCTTTATTGGTCACTTATTTAAATCAACTTCAAATAGTACCCGTAAACGTAATTTAATGGTGTTTTTACGCGCTACCATCGTTCGTGACTCTGGTTTAATGAAAGAAATAAGTGAGTCAAAGTATAACTATATTCGCGCCGATCAAATTCGCAAACATGAAGAAGGCTTGTCATTAATGAGTAATGAAAACATGCCAATATTGCCACAATGGCAAGATAAATTAACCTTACCGCCGTCATTTGATGACTACCAGAAAAAACTGGAAGATAAAAATGTCGACTTGCCTAAGCCGCCAACAACAACAGAAGGCGTTGCTACGGAAGAGAAGCACTAATGACAGATGATGTTGCAGTAGCTATGGATGAGACTGAGCCAGCACAAAGCAGTAGTGCTTGGTTGTTGCCGTTCGCGTTTGCTAAACGCCATAGTGTGCTTATTTCTACCGATGAAGAAAGTGGCGACTATATTTTACATTGCTTGGCAGAGGTTAACTTCGACATTATTTTAGAGATTCGTCGCATTCTAAAAGCTCCCTTTAATTTCGATTTTTTACAGTTACCAGAGTTTGAATTACTGCTAACCCAAGCGTACCAAAGAGACTCCTCCGAAGCGCAGCAAATGATGGAAGATATTGGTAATGAAGTAGACTTATATTCGTTAGCCGATGAATTTACTGAAAGTGAAGATTTACTAGAAAATGAAGATGATGCGCCTATTATAAAGCTGATTAATGCCATGCTCAGTGAAGCCATCAAAGAAAGTGCTTCTGATATCCATATTGAAACCTTTGAAAATAGCTTACAAATTCGCTTTCGTGTCGATGGTATTTTACGGGAAATATTAAAGCCCAATCGAAAACTAGCTTCCTTGTTGGTTTCACGTATTAAGGTTATGGCCAAGCTCGATATTGCTGAAAAACGTATTCCACAGGATGGTCGGATCTCTCTACGCATAGGTGGTCGCGCTGTTGATGTGCGTGTTTCTACTATGCCCACAGGTCATGGTGAAAGGGTAGTATTACGATTACTCGATAAAAATGCAGCTCGCTTAGATTTGAAAGACTTGGGCATGACCGACACTAATAGAGCTAATTTTTCCAAGCTTATTGAAAAACCTCATGGCATCATTTTAGTTACCGGTCCTACCGGCTCAGGTAAAAGTACCACCCTCTATGCTGGCCTTATGCAAATTGATGCCAAAGAACGTAATATTTTAACCTGCGAAGACCCGATTGAATATTCCATTGAAGGCATCGGACAAATGCAAGTCAATACTAAAGTTGATATGACTTTTGCTCGTGGCTTGCGTGCCATTTTACGTCAAGATCCTGATGTGGTCATGGTCGGTGAAATTCGCGATTTAGAAACTGCGCAAATTGCCGTACAAGCCAGTTTAACTGGTCACTTGGTATTATCTACCTTACATACCAATACCGCCGCGGGTGCTATAACCCGTATGGAAGATATGGGCGTAGAGCCATTTTTACTGTCTTCAAGTTTATTAGGGGTCTTAGCGCAACGTTTGGTACGAACACTTTGCCGACATTGTAAAGAAAGCCACCTACCTGATGAAGAAGAGCGACATTTATTAGCCTTAGCCGACGATAATAGCGCCATGATATATCGCGCTGTTGGTTGTAAGGAATGTAGCTTTAAAGGTTATCGTGGCCGCATGGGCATCCATGAATTATTACCGGTTGATGAACAAATACGAGAGATTATTCACAATGGCCATGGTGAGCAAGCTATTGAGAAATATGCCCGTAAAGCCAACGCCAGTATCCGCCGAGATGGCTTTGATAAAGTGATGTTAGGGCAAACCACCTTAGAAGAAGTTTTACGTGTTACCCGTGAAGATTAATTTATATACTCAAACAACCTCAAGATGCAGGATTCAGCTGGAATTAACAACGTCTTTAGGCAAGACATTGATTGAAGAGAATGGTTATTCCCTTCTCGAAATCAATAACGATGGGTAAAACGTTTTTAAACCAGCCCTACGGGGACGTATGAGCAAATCATATTCATCGTTGCGTATGTAATTAAGGGAATAACCCTTAATAAAATACGCGCCTTGATTATGAATCGCTCAGCCGTCCTGAAACGAGCATCTTGAAGTAGCTTGAGTATATGACTCATATACTCCATATAATTGAAATAACTAAATATAAGTATGCATGATAACTAATGGCAGCATTTGAATACCAAGCGGTAGATAGTCGCGGTAAAACTAAAAAAGGCGTTATCGAAGGTGATACGCCAAGGCAAGTGCGTGGCTTATTACGTGAGCAAGGCTTGATGCCAACGGTTGTTACCGCAACTTTAGCCAAGCGTAAGGCGGCCAATGAGAAAACTGGCTTCAGCGCAAGTTTCGGTCAAAGTGCCGGTGCTAAGGTTTCGGCGTCTGAATTGGCTTTGATCACTCGTCAACTAGCTACGTTAGTAGAATCTGGCTTACCGTTAGAAGAAGCTTTGCTGGCGGTTGGCGAGCAATGTGAAAAAAATCGCATTAAAAGTATGATCATGGGTGTGCGTACCAAAGTTACCGAAGGCTACGGTTTATCGGAAAGTATGGCAGAATACCCTAAGGTATTTAATCGCCTGTATAGGGCTATGGTTGCTGCGGGTGAAAAGTCAGGACATCTTGATAAAGTACTTAATCGCTTAGCGGATTATACTGAGCAGCGCCAACAGATGCGTTCACAACTTATCCAAGCACTGGTTTATCCCATAATTATGACCGTTGTTGCTGTCGGCGTTATTACCATTTTATTAACGGCGGTAGTGCCCAAAATCGTCGGTCAGTTTGAGCATATGGGCGAGAACCTACCTGGTACTACGCAGTTTTTGATTGCCAGTAGTGATTTCCTGCGTGATTATGGTTTCGTACTCGTGATCCTAGTTGCGGCACTAATGTTACTTTTTTCACAGTTGATGAAAAAGCCAGATTTTGAAATGGCTTTTCATAAGTATTTGTTGCGTATACCTGGCGTTGGTAAAGTAGTTCGCGGTATCAATACTGCACGTTTTGCCCGTACTTTAAGTATTTTAACTGCCAGTGCGGTGCCCTTACTGGAAAGTATGCGTATTTCCGGTCAAGTACTCGATAATTTATTTATTAAACAGCAGGTGAAACTCTCTACCGATAAAGTACGCGAAGGAGCAAGTTTACGGGTGTCATTGGAGCAAACTAAATTGTTCCCTCCGATGATGTTACATATGATTGCCAGTGGCGAAAAAAGTGGCAAGTTGGAACATATGTTAGGTCGCGCTGCGGATAACCAAGATAGAGAATTTGAAGCCTTGGTTAGTATCTCATTAAAAGCATTTGAACCGGCACTTATGGTAGCTATGGCCGGAGTAGTCCTCTTTATTGTTATGGCCATATTAGAACCAATTTTACAACTGAATAGCCTAGTGGGTGGCTAGGGCATTATTTGCCCTATGGACCTTGTAAATGCAATGTAATTAATTTATCAGACGTTAGGAAAGTAATATGAATATGAAAAAAGCACAAGGTTTCACCTTATTAGAAGTGATGGTGGTTATCGTCATTCTAGGTATTCTCGCCAGTATGGTAGTACCTAACTTAATGGGCAGCCAAGAGCGCGCCAATATGCAAAAAGCGGTATCAGATGTTACTGCTTTAGAAACGTCATTAAGTTTATATAAAATGGATAACTATGACTATCCAACTACAGAGCAAGGTTTAGAAGCACTTGTTGAGCAAAGCGATATTGAACCAGAGCCACGTCGCTTCCCTGAAGATGGCTATATTAAACGTTTACCAAAAGATCCTTGGGGTAATGAGTATGTTTTATTGAATCCAGGCGAGCAGGGTAAAATGGATGTGTTTTCAGTGGGTCCAGACGGTGAAGCTGGCACAGAAGATGACATAGGCAACTGGAATTTGGGCGACTTTCAGTAATTTCGTCTAATAAACGCTTACTCATCGTTGCAAAAATACTCGTTTAGTAAACTAAACGTCATATTTAACGCCTTGATTAAGCGCCTTTTAGCCAGAAATTCACTTTAACAGCACTATGACGGAAGACACTGCCAACCCTACTATTTTATTATGAAATTTAAACATTCAAATTCATCATACTCAGCAGAGAAACAACATGGCTTTACCTTAATTGAGGTGATGGTCGTTATTGTGCTGATTGGTCTTATGGCCAGTTTGGTGCAATTTAACATTTCCGGTAATAATCCTGCTGATAAGTTAAAGCATGAAAGTGCCCGCTTTGCCGCTATTTTTGAAGTGGCAGCAGATTACGGCATGTTAAATAATGTTGAATTGGGTTTAATTGTTAAAAAAGATAGTTATCAATTTGTTGGTTATGACGGAACTCAGTGGACTGAGATCCCTGATCAAGACTGGCAAGCCCATGTCACCATGTCTGAAGAAATAGAATTAAGCTTAGAACTTGATGATCTGCCCATAGATGAACCTTTGCTTTTTGACGCCGACACTTTTAAAGAAAAAGATGAAGACGACTTCACCTTAATGTCAAAAGAAGAGCGAGAAAAGAAAATAATACCACAAGTATACATTCTCTCCGGCGGCGATCTCACGCCATTTAGTGTCACTTTTCGCTTAAATGAAGACTTAGCCTTTATCGAAGGCGTGGAAGATTTAGCTTATCGCGTTACGGGCATTTACAGCATTCCGTTAACTATTGAGGGGCCAGTTCTCGATGATCAATAAAGTTACTCTCGCTATAAAAGCTAAACAAACTGGCTTTACCCTCCTTGAAGTGATGTTAGCTATGGCAGTTTTTGCTATTGCCGGTGTCGCCTTGTTGGGTGTCGCTGATAATAACTACCGCCATATTAGTCATTTAGAAGAGCAGATGTTCGCTAACTGGGTTGCTTCAAACCAATTAGTCGCAGTAAGTTTAGATAAAACTTGGCCACCGAAAAATAACCGTAAAGGTAAAGTCGAAATGGCAGGCAGAACCTGGTACTGGCAACAAAAGGTTATTAAAACTGATAATAAAGAATTGCGCTCCATCATAATGGAAGTGCGTTTAAATGAAGATGATGAACTAGTCACTGCTAGCTTGATGGCTTTCTTAGCTCAGGATAAGCCCTGATGAGAGTAATAGTTAATAAAGCTCAACTAATAGCTAGAGCTGAACAGCAAGGCTTCACCTTACTGGAAGTGCTGATCGCCATTGCCATATTTTCGGTAGTCAGTTTAGCCAGCTTTACCATTTTTGATACTGTCTTACGTGGTGATGAAAATTCAAAAATACGCAGTGATAGGCAAAATGAATTACAACGGGCATTTTTGTTAATGGATCGAGATTTTACCCAAATTGCCAAGCGCAGTATGAGGGTAAATGGTGAAGCACCAAGTAATAGCTTTTTACAAACATCTGACGATAGCTTTTTAGCCGATGAGCAGGCCATCGCCTTTGTTAGAAATGGCTGGACTAATCCTGGTTTATTATTGCCGCGCAGTGATATGCAAAGAGTCGCTTATCGAGTCGTTGATGAAACCCTACAGCGCTTACATTATAATTTTGTTGATGCTGTGGTTGGTCAAGAGCCAAAAATTAGGCCATTAATAAGCCAAGTGACTAATTTAACCTTTGAGTTTTATGATGGTAGTAAATGGCAGGACAAATGGTCTGGCAGCACCTTGCCGCAAGCGATTGCCATTGAAATTGAAACTGAAGATTATGGTTTTATCCGTCGCCAGTTTTTAGTTGCTGGTGATCTCGCTGCTGATGAACAGAGTAAAAACTAGCTTATGACTATTAAATCGTCATTATCCAGCCTAGCAATAACACGTCAGCGTGGTGTCGCTTTAATTACCGTGATGCTTATTGTTGCCTTATGTTCAATTATTGCCGCGCAAATGACCACCAGATTACAAACACAAATGCAGCGCAGCACTAATATCAGTTATAATCAGCAAGCTTACTGGTATGCTTTAGGCGCTGAGGCTTTTACCAAACGAGTGCTTATTAAAGCCTTTAAAGATGAACCTAAAGTTACCCATCTGGAACAAATTTGGGCGCAAGAGACAACTACTTATCCAGTTGATTTTGGCGAAATAAGTGGTGAAATAACTGATTTACAAAGTTGTTTAAATCTTAACGCTTTACACCCAAAAGCAAAGACTAAGGATGAGTCTGCTCATAGTGGCTCTGATAAGTCTCCGGGCACATCAAAAACGGGGGGCAAAGCGGATCCTCCAAAACCAGCAAGTAAATCAGGTAGTGCCAAACAGTTACCGGCAGCAACAGTCCTCGAAGGGCTTATCGTCAATTTAAATATTGAAGGCATCGGTAATTTTGAAGCCGAAGCTATGGTAAATGCGTTAACAGATTGGCTTGATGACAATGATATGATAACTGGCTCTGGCGGTGCTGAGGATAACGATTATGCTTCTCGTGAATTCCCTTACCTTGCCGCTAATAGTTATTTAGGCAGTGTTAATGAATTAAGATTAATTGAGCACTTTACCCCCGCGGTTATTTTAGCCTTAAAACCTTATGTGTGTGTGCTGCCACAAAATAGTCAACATCTAATTAATATCAATACCCTAGATGCTGAAAATCCTGAGTTATTACAAGCCTTACTCGATTCGAGTTTAGAAGATGCCCAGGAAATACTTAACGCACGGGATAGCTCAGGCTATGAAAATTTAGAAGATTTTTATAAGCTGCCAGAAGTAAGTAAAATTAATATAACAAAGTGGCAACAAGCGCAATTTGTCGTTGATAGCGAATATTTTAAATTAAAAGCCAGCGCGCGCTTTAACAATAGCTATTTTGCTATGAGCTCAATAATGAAAGTTAATGGCTCTAAACAAATTCAAGTAATTAGTCGTACTATAGGACGTAACTAGTGACAGAAACATTATTTATCCGTCTGGGAAGTCAAGCAGACGATACCATTCATTGGTTGGTTGTTGCTGAAACTAGCAATGATGAACAGGAAATCATTGCCAGCGGTGAGCTAAAAAATGCTCAGCAATTAGGTGAACTGACCAGTAAAGCCCAGCAGCGACAGGTGAAAATATTAGTACCTGGCTGTGATGTGTTACAAGTACCGGCAAAATCTTCGCGAGCAATGCGTTTAGCCGCGCCATATATGTTAGAAGATAGCTTAGCTGAAGACGTAGAGCAGTTGTTTTTTGCTTATGCCGATTTAGCTAAGGATGAGGAGCATAATTGCTTCGCTGCTATTGTTGCTCATAGTCAGATGCAGCAATGGCTTTCTTGGTTGGCTGATGCAGAGATTAGTACTAAATATATATTGCCTGATGTCTTGGCTATGCCTTTGCAGACAGATGCTTGGAGCGCTGTTGCCCTTGGTGATAGTGAACAGCAGCAAGTGATTGTTCGTCAAAGTCTTTGGCAGGGTTTTGTCTTAGATGCCAGTGCTTGGCAATTGCAATGTCAGGCTTTCGCTACTGAACAAGCAGCCAGTGAAGAAAATGAAGTAGCTCAACAAGCAAGTATCGCCATTGCGGCATTCTCGCCATTGGCTCATAGTGAGCAGTTGACACTAACCGCTATGCCGGAAGAATTACCGCTGGCGCTGATGGCGAAAAATTACCACGGTAAATTAAGCCGCTTTAATTTATTACAAGGACAGTACAAGGTTAAAGAAGCGCGCAGTAATGCAGGGCGTCAGTGGTTATGGGTTGCCGGTGTTGCCTTATTTGCCTTGTTACTTAATCTATCATACAAGGGCGCACAATTATGGCAGTTAAATGCCGAGCAAGATAATGTTCAGCAAAGTATCATTAGCCATTATAAAAAAGCTTTTCCGAAAACGAAAAGAGTGCGTGTTTCGACTATTAAATCGCAACTAAATAGAGAATTAGCGTTATTGGGCGGAGTAAGTGACCGACAAGGTTTTTTATCTATGCTGGCTAAATTGCAACCTGCCTTTGCCAAAGTACCAGCCTTACGACCTGAGACGTTAAAGTTTGATGGCAAGCGACAAGAGTTACGTATTCAAGCAACAGCGAAGGATTATCAAGCTTTCGAGCAGTTTAGTGTTGCCTTAGCTGCAGCCAATTTGAACGTTAAGCAAGGCTCACAAAATAACCAAGGTGATCTGGTGACGGGCTCATTTAGTATTTCTAATAAAGTAAGTAATAAAAATTCAAGTAAACGTAAAAGTGCAGCAAAACAGCGCAGCAATAAAAACAATAAGGAAACATCATAATGAAAGCATGGTGGCAGCAACTCAACAGCCGGGAGCAACGTCTTGTCGCGGCAATGGCACTTGTTTTTGTGGTTTTTATTTTTTATAGCGCTATTTGGCAGCCGTTAAATAATAGCTTAAGCCAAGCGAGTAGTAAGTTAGCAAGACAGCAGCAATTATTATCCTGGGTACAAGAAAATACTGTTTTGTATCAACAAGCCAAGCGCTCAGGTGGTAAAGCAAAACTCAGTGGTAGCATTTCCAGTGTTGCCAACCGTAGTGCAAAAACCTATAAATTAACCATCACCCGCATGCAACCCCAAGGTGATGACTTACAGGTATGGATAGACAGCACGCCCTTTACCCAGTTACTGTTTTGGTTAGAGCATTTAGCCAACAATGAAGGTTTGCAAGTTAAAGCTATTGATTTAACTCAAGGTGATAGTAGCGGCGAAGTGAAAGTACGTCGGTTGCACCTTACTCGACTTTAATAGCACCTTACTCGATTTTAAGCCCACCTTAGTCAGTCATGATAAAAGTGGGCAGTTCATGACCCATAGTTCAAGTTCGGCGCTCAAAGCAGCGCAGAGCAATAGCAGATAGAGAAATCAGATGAAAAAGTGGTTTGCTTTTACGGCAATTTTTTTGAGCAGTTATCTAGCCTTTTTAGTGGCCACCTTGCCACTAGCATTAGTGATAAATACAGTTGAGTTACCCAAACATATAAACGTTGGTACAGTTTCCGGCTCAATTTGGCAAGGAGAAGTTACTGACGTTACTGTGAATAACAATCAAATTCAGCAAATTAAAAGCCAACTTAGCTTTTGGTCATTGTTAAGTTTTTCACCAAAATTACAGGTGACTTTTGGTGATGCTATGTTAGCTGGACCTGAGGGAAAATTTACTTTAACTGTTTCCAGTAAAGAGTTGACACTCAATGATGTTGAACTTTTTGTCGCTGCTAATGATATTGCTAAACAGTTACCATTACCTATTCCTGTCACCGCACAAGGTAGCGTCGAATTATTCTTTACTGAGTTAAACCTTAATATTGCGGGTAAGTTAACGTGTCAGAGCGCACAGGGACACGTTAGTTGGTTACGTTCAGGTGTTGTTGCTTTAAATAACAATATTAAATTAGGTAATATTTCTGCTGATATGCACTGTGAACAAGGTGATTTAATGGCAAAGATATTGCCGACAAACAACCTAGGCTTGAGTTTTAATGCCCGTTTGTCACTGGCCCAGCAAAGAGCTTCTGGTCAGGGATACTTAAAACCCGGCGCTAAGTTTCCTGCGCAGTTAAAATCCGCTTTATCATTTCTTGGTCGACCTGATAATCAAGGGCGTTATCAGTTAAAGTTTTAGCATTTTAGCATTTTAGAATGTTGCTTGGTGCTTTGGATTAGGGGCAATCAATTGGGCTTCCCCCCTGGCCCTAATGAATCAAGCTAGATCTCCATTAAGGCTCCAGTCCGTTATCAATAGCTTTAGCGTTTGCTTTTTCTTTTGCTTTTGTAAGCTCAGGCCAATCTTCGGCATTTAGTCGACCTTGTTCAATCATGCCACCCAAACCTTGAAGCCCACCTGTGTGTAATAATACAAGGCGTTCATTTTCCTTAAAGTAGCCTTGCGCCAATAAATCAAGCAAGGCCAATATCATTTTGCCTGAATACACCGGTTCAAAGGTAATGCCGGTTTGCTGGTTGAAGGCGATGATCCGCTGCACATCATCACTACTAAATTTTCCATAACCGCCGCGGTGCAAGGTGGTTAATAATTGCCAGTTATTATGCTGCTTACCTTCAGGAGTAAGTAAGTACTTAATTTCATCAACTAAATACTCTGCTTGTTTTAATACTGCAATGCCTAAAATTCTATGTTGTTTGCTATTGGCGACAGTATCTCCAGAAATAAGACCTGCCAAGGTACCGCCACTGCCAACGGGAGTGAGTAAGGTATCGAATTCAGTTTGACTGTCCAGCTCAGTTAATATCTCGGCTACACCCGCTATAGCTAAAGTGTTACTGCCACCTTCAGGAATAAAAAAGTAGTTTGCATATAGCTCACTAAGCTCAGCAAGGAAGTTTGTCTCAAAACGGCGACGGTAGGTTTTTCTATCAACAAAATGACACTGCATACCCCACTGCCTAGCCCAAGCTAAAGTAAAGTTATTGGCGTAATGCGCTTCGCCTCGTATTACACCAATGCAGGGAATGTTTGCTTGTTTACAGGCATAGGCAAAAGCATGAATATGGTTAGAGTAGCTGCCGCCAAAAGTTAACGCACCTTGGTAGTTACCCTGCTTTAATTTTTCTAGATTGTATTTCAGTTTTCGCCATTTATTACCAGAGATGATGTTATGTAATAAATCATCTCGTTTAACTTGCACAGTAACTTTATATTTATCGAACAGAGGGTGATTGATTTTTTGTAGTATTGACAGAGGCTTAGGCATAGCTATTAAATTAAAGGTTAATTAACAACGAGTTTACCTATTATTATAAACGATATTACTATTTACCGAGGTTTTTCTTCTCGCGAGTTATGGCAAGTAACAAAGTGTTTTCATCAGACGTTAGCGCTAAATCACTGGACTCTTCACTGTATAAATCACTAATAAACTTAGTTAATAACCGTTAGTAATGCTTGCTCTAAAGGTGTAACAAAGGGTAATATCCTTATTAATTTTAGCTATATGCGATATTGCCGATAGATGTCAATTTTAACGAAAATTAGTCAACTTTTTTCAAAGAATATTTCCAATCAGCGTATTGGTATTGCTTTTCAGCAGCAGGGTGTCTCCTTGTGCTCTATTCCTCAGCAAAATTTAGATAAGGTTGACCCGCAGAATAAAACGGCAAAAGTGCTCTTTCAGCAGGAAAAGGTAAGTTCGGCTAACTTTTCACAAGCGATACAAGCGCTACATAAAAACCATGACCTTGAAGGTACTGCCCACTTAGTGCTGAACGAAGCACAATCACAGATAGTGCAAGTGGACAAACCTAGTTTGTCTGAAAGTGAAATACATAGTGCCTTGAAGTGGCAAATTAAAGATTTAGTCAGTATTTCACCAAATAATATGGTGTTAGATTATTATGATGCCCCGCTCCTTGCGGGTGGTAAAGAAAAAATCAATGTTGTTTGTGCGCCACTGGATGAGCTGCAAAAATTACTGCTAGCTACTGAGCAGGGCAAGGTTAAAATTACTAGTATTACTACCCAAGAGTTTGCTTTTGCCAATTTATTAGCGCCGCAAAATGAAGCAAACTTATTAGTGTGTCAGCAGCCTAATGAAGAAGTTGTGCTAATTATTGTTAAACAACAGCAAATATACTTTCACCGTCGGTTACGAGGCTTCGCCCAAATCGGCAGTAAAACAGCAGATGAATTATCTTTTGGTATTATTGATGACATCAGCTTAGAGATTCAACGCTCGACCGATTATTTTGAACGACAGCTAAAACAAGCGCCTATCAAGGAAATTAAAGTGCTTTTACCCATTGAGTTGGAGAGTGTCTTTATTGCAAAGCTAGCTGAAAATTCGGCAGTACCGGTGACTTCACTTGAATTACCGCGACCATATCATCACCATAGAGAATTTGCCGCAGCACTAGGTGCTAGTCTAGAAAGTATTCCTGACAATATTGACTGCAAAGTTGCAGGCGAAGTTTTAGCAGG
>NZ_JABSOV010000026.1:37449-48307 GCF_013215345.1 Colwellia sp.
GCTGAGCTTTTCCCTGAACAACCCTTGCTGACCTTATCCAGAGTCGCACTTGCTTGGTTGGCTTTGCTCGTTATTATGGTCGTTTGGGCTGTCGTTACTGAGATTAACTATAGTCAGTCGGCGGCAAGGTATGATGGCTTATTAAAAGAGCAGCAACAAAAAACAAAACTAGCCAATAAATTAGCAGCGCAAGTGCAAAATAGGCAAGTTTCACCGGCTTTAACACAAAGCCTCAACACGATAAAATTAGTGATGCAGCATAAAGATGCACTGTTAACTAAACTCACCGACTCAAATGAGACTTTTGCTGGCGGCTTTGTTATGGCAATGAATGATCTGTCAGCCATGCATCATAAAGATATTCGCTTACAAAGCATTAGTATTAATGCTAACGACATGAGTTTTACCGGCCTAGCCCGAAATCCACAAGCGGTACCGGCATGGCTAGCAGGCTTTAAACAATCACGCTTATTATCCGGTAAGGCCTTTGTCCATTTTAGACTTAGTCAGAATGAACAAAATATTACCGAGTTCTCTGTCAGTTCAACGGCTAAAAAGGGTAAAAGCTAATGAAGCAACAATGGCAAAATACCAGTGATAAGTTTCTGAAACTCAGCAGCAGAGAGCAGTTTTTACTGCTATTAACTGGTCTAGTGGCGATATTTTTTATTATCTCCTATTCATTTGTTGATGATAAAAGTGCCAAGATAGTTACCTTTGATAAACAAAGTCGAGCAATGACCTCTGGCAATAAAACCCTTAACTTTACTATCAAAGAATACCAAACCGCGCTCGAAAAAGATGCCAATGAAAATACGGTTAAACAAATAGCAAGGCTTGAGGCCAAGCTAGCTAAAATTGACCTGCAATTAGTACATTTAACTAATGAGTTGATTAGTCCAACTGAGATGCGAGAAGCCTTACTCAAACTACTTAAATTGGAGCCTGGTGTGTCCTTGCTGTCGTTCGAGTTAATTGGTGCAAAACCGTTATTGGATTTACCAGCCCCATCCCAAAATTCTATTGCGGGCTCACATGCACCGACAGGAGAGCAATTGGGTTTAAATTTATATAAGCATGGTATTAAAATTAAATTATCAGGTAAATATTTTCAGTTACGCAACTACCTACAGCAGTTAGAGCAGTTATCGTGGAAGTTTTTTTGGCAAGACTTTCTTTTCGAAGTCAAAGAGTACCCACGCAGTGAAGTCGATATAACCATCTATAGCTTGGGCTTAAATAAGGAGTTTATTGGTGTCTAAAGTGCATTTTAATTTATTCTTAACCGCAGGCTTGCTTGTTGTGGCAACGACGCTGACTTTGCCGATTAGCCTAGCCGCTGATGTTGACCCCACTCGTCCATTTGGCGTAAGTGGCTCAGGTAGTGATAGCAAATTAAAGCGTGATGGCGGTTTTCTGTTAACCTCCATTATTCATGGTGATGGCATTCATACGGCTGTCATCAATGGCAATATTTATAAAATGTTTGACTATGTTGGTGAGTACCGCATCACCGCTATTAATAGTCATAGTGTGATATTACGCAGTAAAACTAAACGATTAAAAATAAATATATTTAAAAATACCGGTTTTAAAAGTACCGTTGTAGCAAGTACTGTAGGTAACTAATGATAAAAACAAGCCCCCCTATGAACAAACTAAAATTAAAAATCGCCTTTTCAACGTTATTATTTGCCTTAGTTGGCTGTCAAACAGTACCGAATGATCCGGTAGAAATAAAAGCAGACCTCGATAAATCCATTAAAGAAGCTAAAGCATTTAATGGTCCTAAGCCATTAACGCAAGTACCCAGTTCAGTACAGCAAGAACTGATGTTTAATGATATGAATCGTGCTAAACAGGGTATGTTGGCTGAGAAACGTTTGGAAATTTCAGCCACTGAAGTTGCAGCCAAAGATTTTTTTCAAGCGATTGTTCAAGGTTCACGTTATAACATAGTTATTCACCCTGATGTTGTTGGCCAAATTTCACTCAGTTTAAATAATGTTACTTTATCAGAGGCCTTAGACGTCGTTGAAGATGTCTATGGCTATGAGATTACTCGCACGGGTAACACAGTGAAGGTATTCCCTCCAGGGATACGTACAGAAACCATTGCCTTAAATTACTTATTTCTAAAACGTTTTGGTTCATCTAGCACGACAATCAACTCTGGTGGTGTCTCAGAAAATGATCCTAACAGCGGCAATAGCAGTAATAACAGCAACAGCAGTAGTAACAGCAATAACCGCAGTGGCAATAGTGGCTCTAATAATCAAAGTAGCGGCATCAATTTATATACTGAAAATGAATCAAATTTTTGGGAAGAACTGAAAATATCTTTAACTGCCTTTGTTGGTACCGGAGATGGTCGCGCCGTGATAGTCTCTCCACAAGCCGGTTTGGTGACAGTACGTGCGTTACCAAAAGAAATCATAGCCGTTAAGAAGTTTATAAAAGCTACCGAAACCCATTTACATCGCCAAGTGATCATTGAAGCGAAAATAATGGAAGTTACCCTTAATGATGATTATCAACAAGGTATCAAGTGGGAGAAAGTCTTAGACCAAGTCGGTAGTGCTGAAATTATCTATTCCACTACGGGTAATGTTATTGGTAATGTTATCTCTAGTACTATTGGCGGCGTTAGTAGTTTGGCGTTTAGTAAACAAACTAATGGTAGTGATTTTTCCGGTGTTATTGAGCTTTTACAAACACAAGGTAATGTACAAGTACTCTCCAGTCCGCGTATCACAGTCACGAACAACCAAAAAGCGGTTATTAAAGTGGGTGAAGATGAGTATTTCGTCACTGAAGTTTCCAGTACAACCACTACGGGCACCTCAACCACTACCACTCCAGAAATTGAATTAACACCGTTTTTCTCGGGCATTGCCCTCGATGTAACACCACAAATTAGTGCAGATGGTAGTGTCATATTACATGTACATCCATCGGTGACCATTACCGAAGAGCAAACTAAAGTCATTAAAATAGGTAATGAGGTGCTAGTTTTACCACTAGCGCAAAGTAGTGTCCGTGAGTCAGATACTATTATTCGTGCTCAATCTGGTGAAGTAGTGATAATTGGTGGCTTAATTGAAACCTATAAAGTTGATATTGAGTCAAAAACGCCTTTCTTAGGTGATATACCTTTTTTAGGTGAGCTCTTTAAAAGTAAATCACAACGGACGCAAAAACGTGAATTAGTTATCATGCTTAAGCCAATTGTTGTTGGTCAAGATACTTGGAAAAACCAACTTCAAGATGCGCGCAGCCTACTGACAAAATGGTTTCCAGAAGAAGTAGCCGCGTGTGAGTTATCTGATGAAGGTAAGTTAACAGCAAAATGCCAAGCGCAATGTGTCGATGCAGAATATGCTGCAGCCCATGATATTTGCCAAGCGGCACAGTAAAATTAAACTAAGTTAGTTCAACTAGTAGAATTGCTATGTATTTATATCATTTTGGTTTAGGAGAGTTACCTTTTACACTAACGCCTAATACCAGTTTTTATTTGCCATTGGCACCACATGATGAAGCCTTAGCCGTGCTGTCAACAGCGCTGCAAACAGGTGAAGGCTTTATTAAGGTGGTCGGTGAAGTAGGTACAGGCAAAACATTGTTATGCCGAAAGCTGCTCAATGAAATACCAGAGCATTTCGTCACTGCGTATATCCCTAATCCCTATTTGAACCCTGATGAATTAAGGCGCGCTGTTGCCGTTGAGCTAGGCGTTAAACAAGCACAACGTATGTCAGTGCAGTTATTAACTCAGCGAATTCAAACGCGTTTATTAGAGTTACATGGTCAAGGACATTCAGTGGTACTGATACTTGATGAAGCACAAGCACTGCCAGAAGATAGCTTAGAAGCGTTAAGACTATTTACTAATTTAGAGACAGAAACACGTAAATTACTACAAGTGGTTTTATTCGCGCAACCAGAGCTTGATCAGCGCTTAGCCAAAACAGAATTTCGCCAACTAAGGCAACGCATTACTTTTGCCTATAAATTAAGGCCGATGAATGCCAATGAAGTACAGCAATATATTCAACACAGATTATTAGTAGCGGGTTATAAAGGTGCAGAACTCTTTCCGGTGGCCATTTGCAAAAAAATTGCCCGAGCGAGCCAAGGCATACCGCGCTTGGTCAATGTGTTATGCCACAAAATGCTAATGCTTGCTTATGGTCAAGGACACTACAAAATGACGGTTAAATTACTTAAAGCCGCAGTTAAAGATACTGAAAGTATCGAGCAAGGCTCAAATAAAAGCCTATTGGTTTTTTCATGCTTGGGCATCTTAAGTGCCCTGTTTATGGCTTATTATACCTTGGTGGTTAAATCATGAGTGTTATTAATCAGATGTTAAAGGATTTAGATCAGCGAACCCCTGACGCTGATGCGCTTGCTGCACAGCCAAATTACCCTGCACCTGTGCATTCACCAATGAAAATTGTCGCTATAACCACTATTTTAGTGCTGGTTGTCTGCTTGACTAGCTTTTATGTGTGGTCGTTACAGAATGAAAATAAAGCCTTAAAAGCCGAGCAAGGTGCGACTAAAGCTAGTTCAACTCAACTTGTTCCATCGGGCACTGTATCTTCAGGCATTGTAGCTTCGGGCATTGTACCGTCTCACAAAAGCCCAACTAAAGAAGTTTCAGCAGTTAGCAAGGAAGCTAAAGGCAAAGATAGTAGGGCGAAGAGTAATCACCAAAGCCAAGTTGCTAAAGCGCCAGTAAATGATAGTGCTATTTTTAAAGCCTCGACCAGCAAGGCTCAAGAAATTAAGGCTAAGACTATTGTCGATAATGGCTCAAGTCGAGTTACCCCGGCAAAGAAAGCTGCTGTTATTGCTCATACTGAAGTTAACGTTGATGATAGTCGTGCAGGTTATAACAAAAGCCATACAGCAGCTCATAGCCAAGGTAGCACTAAAGAGATTACCAAAGAGAATGTTCATAGTCATCCGCATATACCACCGGAGCTAAAGCAGGTAAGCGTAGCCAAAGCTAAGTCGAAAGCCAATTCAAGTGCTAAGCCAAAAGCACAGGCAAATAAAATTTCGGTATCACGTCGGCAGTTGTCGGCGGATGAGTTAGCACAACAAAAAATCGTCCAGGCTGAAAAGGCACTTGGAGCAAAACAAATTGCCAAAGCGGAGAACTTGCTTGAAGATGTGCTTATTATCAAGCCAACGGATAGTCAAACCCGTAAAAAATTAGCAGCACTGTGGTTTGGTCGACAAGCCTATCAAGATGCAGTGAACTTGTTATCACAAGGTATCGCCTTAAATGGTCAAGACAGCAGCTTACGTGAGATGCAAGCACGTATATATTTACAGCAGGGACAGACAAGGGCCGCATTAAATACCTTAAAGCCATTAGCGGGCCTTAAAGATGAGCAATATCAAATTATGCTGGCAAATATCGCGCAGCAAGCACAGCAAAATGAAGTCGCTGTTGCTGCTTATAAAGTACTGATAACCATGCAACCTGAGATGGGGCGTTGGCAGTTAGGCTTAGCGGTATTGTATGATAAAGATAGCCAATTTAAATTAGCGAGTAAGGCTTATGCACAGGCTCTAGCAAAAAATGATTTATCTATTTCATCCGAGAACTTTATAAAGCAACGTATTCAGGCAATAGAACAGTAAGAACATGTCTTATATGAGCCATGGGCAACTTGCTTTACCAGTATTGTACGATAAGAAGTGCCAATTGACGCTAGCAGATAGAAAGCGTTAATAAAAAGTGATTTATCTATTTCAACAGAAAAATTTGTTAAGCAAAGCATTCAGGCAATAGGAACAGTAGGACAAAATATGGCAGCTCCCAAATTAAAGATGCGCTTAGGTGACTTATTGGTTCATGAAAATATCATCTCCAATGAGCAGTTAATGCAAGCGTTAGCGAGTCAAAAGCAAACGGGTCGAAAGCTCGGTGATACCTTAATCGAGCTTAGCCATCTCTCTGAAAGACAATTGTTGCAATTTTTAGCGCAGCAACTTAATGTGCCATTTTTGGATATTTCTCAGCATAAAATAGCGCCCAATGTTGCCAGTTTACTGCCTGAAGTGCATGCTAGACGTTTAAGAGCCTTGATCATTGAAGACCGAGGCGCTTCAGTATTACTCGGTATGAGCGATCCTGCCGATTTAAGTGGCTTAGATCAATTAGAGCGGATGTTATCGCCTAAGCGTATTGAGCTTGCGGTAGTGATGGAGTCACAAATATTTGATGCCTTCGACAGTTTATATCGCCGTACTGCTGAAATTGAATCTTTTGCCAGCCAACTAGAGGAAGAATATGAAGAGTCTTCTAGTTTTGATCTTGCCACCACCTTCCTTGCTGAAGGCGGTGATGCCACGGTAGGAAAATTACTGCAGTCTGTATTTGAAGATGCAGTACAAATGCGCGCATCGGATATTCATATTGAGCCAGAAGAACATCAATTGCGTATTCGTCAGCGTATTGATGGCGTCTTACAAGAAAAAATTCTGAAAGAAAATAAAATTGCTTCCGCTATGGTGTTACGCCTTAAGTTAATGGCGGGTCTGGATATCTCAGAAAAGCGTATCCCGCAAGATGGCCGCTTTAATATAGATATTAGTGGTCACAATATTGATGTACGTATGTCGACCATGCCGGTTCAATTTGGTGAGTCGGTAGTAATGCGTTTATTAGATCAATCTGCGGGGTTGTTATCCCTAGAGCAAACGGGTATGCCGGCAGATATTGTTAAACGTGTCCGCCAACAAATCCGAAGACCCCATGGCATGGTGTTAGTTACTGGCCCAACGGGTAGTGGTAAAACAACGACACTCTATGCGGCATTAAATGAACTTAATGAAGCGAGTAAAAAAATCATAACGGTTGAAGATCCGGTCGAGTATCGTTTACCCAGAATCAACCAAGTACAAGTAAATACTAAAATTGATTTAACTTTTTCAAGAGTATTAAGAACAGCACTTCGCCAAGATCCAGATATTATGATGGTAGGTGAAATGCGCGACCAAGAAACAGTAGAAATAGGCTTGCGAGGTGCGATAACCGGTCACTTAGTGTTATCAACACTACATACCAATGATGCCATTACCAGTGCCCTGCGTTTAATTGATATGGGCGCAGCAGGGTTTTTAGTGGGTAGTGCACTCAGAGCTGTTATAGCCCAACGCTTGGTGCGTAGAGTCTGCGACTCTTGTACCACCGAATACCAAGCGGATGAACAAGAAATATTTTGGCTAACCAATTTAGCGGGCGAGCAGGCAAAAACTAGCCAGTTTAAGCAGGGTAAGGGTTGTCAATCTTGTCAATACACCGGTTATAAAGGCCGCATAGGCGTCTTTGAAATACTTGAAATGAATCAAGAGATGATGGCGGCATTAAAACGTAATGATAGTGAAGCCTTTGGTAACTTAGCCAAAGCAAACCCTAGCTTTACTCCGCTTGCGAAAGCGGCTTTTGATTATGCTGCCAAAGGCATTACTACAGTAGAAGAAGTGTTACGTTTGGTTGAAACAATTGATATTAATTAGTCATTTTAGCTAATTAATAAAATGATTAATCAAGTAATAACGTATGTTAGAGCATAGAGATATTTATGGCGTCATTTAATTATACCGGGCGAAATGCCAATGGTAGTCAGGTAAAAGACAGTATTGATGCGGCTAATTTAGATGCGGCTGCTGAAAAATTATTCAAAAAGGGTATTACACCTATTTCTATCGTTGCCGGTGGGCAAGGGAATAGTAGTATTGCTAGTACTGATATTTTTGAGTTACTCAATAATGGTCGGGTTTCCTTAGAAGAGTTGATTATCTTCTGTCGGCAGATGTATGCCTTGATGCGCTCTGGTGTACCTATATTACGTGCTATTAATGGCATGGTTGAATCAGCCAATTCCAATACCCTTAAAAAAGCGCTCTCGGATATAGGAAAACAGCTGGAAGGTGGTTATAGTTTTTCTTCTGCACTTAATCATCATCCAAAAATCTTTGACCATCTCTTCGTTTCCTTGGTCCATGTAGGTGAGAATACCGGTCAGCTTGATCAAGCTTTTTTTAAGTTAACCACTTACCTTGAACGTGAGTTAGATACCCGCAAGCGCATTAAAGCGGCATTGCGCTATCCAAGTATGGTGCTTATTGCCTTATCAGCCGCTTTGGTTATTTTAAACATTTTTGTTATCCCAACTTTTGCCGATATGTTCTCTCGACTAGGGGCCGACTTACCACCGATGACACAATTTATAATTGCCAGTTCTAACTTATTTACCAACTATTGGTATTATATGTTACTTGCCATAGTGGTGACTTACTTGATGATCAATAAGTCACTTAAAACTAAGCAGGGACGTTATCAGTGGGACAGGCGCAAGATTAAAATCCCAATTATTGGCAGTATTATTGAACGTTCAATATTGGCACGATTTTCCCACAGTTTTGCCATTGTCTTAAAAGCGGGTGTGCCTATGACCACAGCCTTAACCTTAGTTGCTGAAGCGGTAGATAATACCTATATGCAGGATAAAATTGCCGCCATGCGACAAGGCATAGAAAGTGGTGAAAGCTTATTACGTTCATCTGTAGCCAGTAATCTTTTTACTCCCTTGGTATTACAAATGGTTGCTGTTGGTGAAGAAACTGGCCGAGTTGATGAATTATTGGCAGAGGTTGGTGATTATTACGAACGAGAAGTTGATTATGACTTAGCAACCTTAACCGCAAGAATTGAACCCTTGCTATTAGTGGTGGTCGCGATAATGGTATTAGTTTTAGCACTAGGTATTTTTACGCCTATGTGGGATATGGCTTCGGCTATGCAAGGTTAATAGCAGATAATATGGCTAATCCACCGGGTAATACTGAAAAAAAACAAGAATCAACTATTGAGTTTGTTATTGTTGTAGTGATTATTGCTGTGTTGATGAAGTTATTATTGGATATGTTCTTTACTCAGCAAGAAAAAATAACCAATGTAGCTTTTGTTGGCCTAGCACAAAGTTTTACCAGTAAAGTTAATGTGGTTCATGGCCAATGGTTAATGGATAAAGAGCCGAATATTGTGGTATTAAGCCGTTTAAAGAGTAAAGAAAAACAATATGTTAATGTGAACAAATCTGGCTGGATTGATAGTGACCATACCAGCTTGGCTTGCCATGAAATTTGGCAGCAAACCTTAACAATGCCATTACAAGTGGTTAAATCTGCGGTAGTGGCGATTGAAATTAAAAATAAAGCTATTAAAAACGGCCGCTTATGCCGATATAGTATTGCTAATGGGCAATCTTTTGATTATCGTAGTGATACAGGGAAAGTGAAGCAGGTAAATTAATTCTGCTATTGAATAAATTATCATCAATAAATTATTCATCGGCTAATTTATTGAATAAGTACAAGTGATTAGCTATATTCGAGATTGAAAAGTGGTGTGCTACTGACCAAAATGGTAACATTATGTTTCTGGCAGCTAAAGATATAAATTTTCAGGCAATGCTATTGAGAATAAACTCAAGGCATTGGCTGATATAAAAAGGTTATCTCAATGATAAAAAGCATTTCCAAGCAAGGTATTGTTCAACATAGCCATAAACAGCTAGCTGTTCGCCCGACTAAACAGGCAGGCTTTACCTTAATTGAATTGGTTATTGTTGTCGTTATTTTAGGCTTTTTGGCCGCAACTGCTATTCCTAAGTTTATTGATTTAACCGTACAAGCTAAGCAGGCAAATATTCAAGGTATGGCTGGTGGCTTTGCCACTGGCGTGTCATTAGCTCGCTCGCAATGGGAAGCTGAGGCTCGTCCCAAAGATACTGACGGTGTCAATATGGTTATTTATGATGGTACGACCATTTATTTAACCAGTGAGGATAGCACTACTTCACCAACCATTAACCCGGGTTATATCGTTGGTACTGATAGTGGTAATGGTATAAATGGTAAAACCATGGCAGTAGCTGACTGTATTGCGGTATGGAATAGCTTATTGCAGCAACCCCCTTTACTAGCCAGCAGTGTTACAGAAATTAATGAGGATGGTAGCTTTAGGTATTTAGCAAATGTTGAAGGTAGTGGCTCAAGCACATTATGTCACTATCATTTAAAAGAAACATTAACGCGTGATAGCAATGGCGCTTACCTTGCACCAGCAAATTTAACCCAAGAGGGTAATAGTTTTAGTTACCAACCAGCAAATAGTTCGGTAATTATTTATATCAATGATAACTAGTTACGGATAACTATTAATTGATTTTTCGACCGTGCATTAAGCACAAATTAACTTAAATAAATTTATTCGTAAATTGAGGAAAAAGCATGAAAAGTAGTATAAATATGAAAGCAAGTCAACAGGGTTTTACCTTAATTGAATTAGTGGTAGTTATTGTTATTTTAGGTGTTTTAGCGGTGACAGCAGCGCCAAAGTTTATTAATTTACAAGACGATGCACGTACAGCAACATTAAATGCGATTAAGGCATCAGACCAATCTATTTCGACATTAGTACACAGTAAATCACTAATTGCAGGTAAGGAAAAAGAATCTACCAGTACTGTGAGTGTGAATGGTGAAAATGAGCCAATTGCTTTTGGCTATCCACGCTCAAATGATGTAGACGCAGCAGCATCGTGGCGCAATATGTTAGATGTTAGTGTAGATGATTTTATTATTATTGCAGGTGCTGATAAAACAGGAGCAAAAGTAATTATTGTCCATCCTAAGGGTGATGCTCCAACTAATCTTACTGACTGGACAATGACCGATGAGGCAACAGCAGATGCTAATTGCTTCACTTATTATTCAGAAGTTATTGCTGTCGGAAATACTCCTACATTTGGAACTGTAAACTGCATTT
>NZ_JABSOV010000027.1 GCF_013215345.1 Colwellia sp.
GTTAACGTCCGCTATCGTATCAAAGTAGTCGTTAGATAGGGTGATTTTGAACAACAAATTTAGACCGCTTTGTGGTAACAGTGCGCCTTAGATTTGAATCAATTAACAGTGAAAATCAGGTCATAGCTAATGGCTTCTTGGTGGGCTAATAGGAAGCTAACAGAGATGCTAATAATCCTTCCGTTGTTCGCTATTAGCTGACCTTTTGTCTGAGATGAAAAGGTAATACCTGGTACTATTTTAACGGTAGTTTATACTGAGCAGGCTGACTGATTTGTGTTAGCTGTAAATTGAAAGGAAGCCGAAATCCATGACCAACCCTTTGATTATTTTGATACTAGGGTATTTAAGAGAGCAGAGCAGTTCCTGCTCGCTGGTTGACTTGGTGGCTCTGTGTGAGCAGGATTTTATTTCGCTTATTCTAAAAAATATCGACCCTCAAGTAGTCATTTTCCAAAAGAATTTTTTTGTTATGAATGCGCTTTATCAAATTCAACGTGATATTCAAACAGAAGAATTTTCACTTACCATTTTTCCATTAGAAATCTGTATGATTCCGAATCGCGCAGGAACGAAAGGTACACTGACCACGCGCGACTCTGACCTGGCCCGCTACTATTTGGATTGGTCTAATTTGAATAACATCACAGTTGAAGAGATTGAAACACTCTTTTCTAGTTTTTGGCAAAGATATAGTGCTAGAGATAAGATTGATGCTGCTCTGACTACCCTAGGGATCGATAAAAATGTCGGTTGGTTTGAGATACGTCAGGCTTACCAAAAGAAAATAGTCATTAGCCACCCTGATAAAGGCGGCTGTGCAGATGACTTTATCGAAACACGAGCAGCCTATGAGGTTTTAAGATTCTGTTATCATCGAACTTGACGCTAATTTTGTCTTTATTTATTTCAAAGTAAGCGTTAAATGATGTAATTCGACCTTCTCAATGACGACCATTTATTCTATAACATGAGCCAAGTAATTTATGCTATCGGATTCACTAATGAGTTAGGTACTAACGGTAATCGTCCGTTGTATTGATGCCTGACTAACACTGACCTTTTTTTCAATCTCTCGAGATGTTAAGCCCTCACTATGTAACTTCATTATCTGTAAATGAATGACTTCGGTAATAACATTAGGCAGGCCAAAAGCAGCAGCATAACCATTTTTACGCTCTTTCTTTTTAGCAATGAAAGGCCTATTTATTACTGGTATTAGTTTTCTTTTTTTATGAGCTACAGGAACCGTTGGTGTAATTGATTCGGGCATTAGTTCAGGTATTGGTTCGGGGTTTTCTTCAGCTATCGGCGCTGTTTTCTTATCTTCAATCAATAGCGGTATCGCTTTACTCAGCGCTTTTTCTACAGCACGAGAGATGATATCTTCAAGTTCATTAGGTGTTAAATTAATGCTGTTATTTTTTCTTAATAATTTCGCTGCGACACTCTGTGACTTTTTAGCTATTCTTTTCTGCGACACCTTAGACAGCACACCGAAAACACGTATTAACTCAGAAGTATCAATTTGTGGTTTACCTAACGAATTACTTACCATAGTTAACTTACCGCTAGCTATGTATCGCTGAATTGTTCTTCGTGACTTCTTTACTAGTAATGCGCTATCAGTGATATTGTGAATAGCCATACGACACCTTTCTCTTGTTATTTCACTGCGACATATTAGAGACTTTGATGAGAGGATAGTCAATACTGAACAAAAGAAAGTTAACACTATTTTTTGGATTAGGTGCTACGAATAAATCACACTGCTAGTGCTTTAAAATACTATTTATACTGTTAAAGCCTCGAAAGCAGATATTAGCAATTAGAAAATATTTTGATGCAAACGTAATTCCTCATCAATCATTACTACGTTGATATCGCCCTCAATAACTAAATTAGAATTGACCATCAAAGATGTTGAATAAATACCACTCGTTAATACTGAATGAGAAATAACGGTTGCTGATAATATTGCTGAAGTGTTGCTGGCTTTATCATCATGCTTCTTTTTGTCATTAGTATTGCTGCTGTTTGCATTAGTGCTATTTGAATTGCTGCTATTTGAATTAATTATGTGTGAATAGCTCTTCCCTTCAACCAGTGTGCTACGTTCATAGTGTGCTGATGTGGTCAGCCCCTGATTACTCAGCTGTAAAATAGCAATATTTTCTTGCGGGTTCTTTGGGTTTTTAATGGCTACATTAAATGGTGAGCCATCTGGTTTATTACCATTAACATAAATATCTCCACCAAAATTAATTAAAGCAGCCATATTTTCATTTTTAGCTATTTCGCCGGCTTGATCAACTGCAAACTCTTTAATCACGCCCCCCAAATCAAGCTTCACATAAGCATTTG
The DNA here is from genome assembly GCF_013215345.1 of Colwellia sp. GTDB lineage: Bacteria > Pseudomonadota > Gammaproteobacteria > Enterobacterales > Alteromonadaceae > Colwellia. The sequence goes on from NZ_JABSOV010000027.1 coordinate 2,365, forward strand.
AAAAGTTAATGCTATTTTCTGTTAACCTCCATTTATCAGCACCAATAAAAGGCTTTAACCTAGCTCTACAAGCTTCTATTTTCGCTACAGTAGTCAGCTTGGCACATTGTTTTAATGTGCCAACAGTAATATCAAAACTTCCTTGGGTTGTAGCTGATAACGTTCGTACTAGTGATAATACATGATGAGTTTCTTTATCAATGTTAACAATCGCTTGTTCTCGATTATTAATCTTGGCAATTAATGAATCATCACTAAAAAAATTATACTTTTTTTCTAGTCTGCGAGTGTTGCTTTCAATCAAGCGCGCAACCTTGTCCGCCGCTTTGGCATCCGCAGCATAAAGTTGCACTTCACAGGGTGTGGTCATGCAATTAAATTGATGACTATATTTTTTTAGCTTGTTATTTGAATGCGAAATAATTTAACTCATCATTTAATAGTAATGTATTGGCAAGGCCTTACTAAGGTATTAGTAAGGCCTGTGATTATTCACTATTCAACCACTTTAGCAATATGTTTTAAGAATTTACCTGCATCCATATATCCTACTATTCGATGATTTCTTAACTCTTCACCTTGGTCATTAAAAAACAAGATAGCGGGCGGGCCAATAATGCCAAAATGTTTCAATAATTCAGTGTCAATATTATCATTAGCGGTAACATCAGCTTGAATCTTATGTACCTTGGCTAGTTTCAATTTCACTGCTGAATTTTTAAAAGTGACCTCTTCCATTTCTTTACAAGAGACACACCAATCAGCATAAAAATCAAACATGGTGACTTGTTTGTTTTTACTGGCTTGCTTAAGAGTTGCCTTTAAATCATCAATACTTTTTACTGGTTTAAAGGTAATGCCCTTGTGTTCACTAGATAAAGTAGCATTAACGCCGCTGCCTAAGTTTGCTAATGGCGACAACAGATTACTTTTCCCGGTAGAGGCACCAACAATCAAAATAAATCCAACCAGCAATAGTGATAAACCCAGCCCTTTCCATAACAACTGCCATTGTGTTGTGTCTTTATTATGTTGACGTAAAGCGCCCATATACACAGCAGAAACAATCAATAACAGTGCCCACAATAGTTGCGTAATTAATGGTGGTAATATGCGTGCTAATAACCAAATAGCAACGGCCAACATAAGCACACCAAAAACACCTTTCACTGCCACCATCCACATACCGGCACGAGGTAATATTTTACCTGCGGATGTACCTATAACGAGTAATGGCGCGCCCATACCCAAACCTAAACAAAACAGTGCCGCACCACCTAAAATAGTATCTCCTGTTTGACCAATATATATAAGTGCGCCTACTAATGGCGCGGTAACACATGGTCCGACAATTAGCGCTGATAACACGCCCATAATGGCAGCACTGATTAATGTACCACTTTCCTGCTTATTGCTGAGGTTATTCAACTTAACTTGAATAAATGCTGGCATTTGCACATCATAAAAACCGAACATTGACAGTGATAACACCACAAAAATACCGGCAAAACTGCTTAATACCCAAGGGTTTTGAAACCAAATTTGCAAGTTGGTACCAAATAAAGCGGCTAGCACTCCTACCACGGTATAAGCTAATGCCATTGCCAGCACATAGGCAAGTGATAAAGAGAAGGCTTTACGAGTAGAGAGCTGTTTTCCTTGGCCAATAATAATGCCTGATAAAATAGGGATCATAGGAAAAACACACGGTGTAAAGGCTAAAAGCAAACCAAAACCAAAGAAACTAAACAAAGTTAAGATAAAGTTATCTGATGCTAAGCTATTCGCTATCGTGTCTTGCTCTGATTTAGTGCCTTGTTCCACCTTAGTATCGATATCAAAGGTACTAGGATTATCAGCCTCAGAGCCATTAGTTGCATTAGCTAAGTTAGTTAAATTAGATACATTAACGCTAGGTTTTAAATCTGCTACTTTGATGACTTTTTTAACTGGTGGATAACAAACGCCAACATCAGCACAGCCCTGATATTTAATTTTTATGCTGGTATTGGCAAATGATGTTTCAGAGCCACTAAGCGCATATTTCACTATTAATGTATTTCTAAAGACTTCCAATCCTTTATACGCAGGATCATCAATGAATAAACTTGCTGGGAATTGTGCTGCACCTAATTGAATTGCTCGCTCTGTAGTGGCATTGTCGCTGCTTGAGCTATCGTCATGAACGATGGTTGCCAACAATTTAATGCGTTTTTTATAAAGATAATACCCGTCAGCAATATGCCATTGCAGAGAAAGAATTTTAGGACTGTCTAATGTCACTGAAAATGGAAAAGCAAGTTCGCTGGTCAACAGTGTTGACTCATCAACCGCATTGGCACATGAACTAAAAAATAGAAAATAGCCAGAAAGTATTAAATGAACTAAAAATTTCTTCATGAAAGTAACCCGTAAATTGGAAGTAATCATGGCAAGAGCGTTATAAATATCAGAGGAAATTGAGAGTAATAATAGAGAATTTGTCATCTTCGAAATATTTTTATCGAAGAACCATGGGCTTAAATACTATTGGCTTAAGTACCATGGATTCCCGATCAGACACCTCGGGAATGACTCATATTCTATATTTCGCTCTAAAACGTTAATAATAATTTATAGTGTTCTTACCGTGTAGAAGTTATGACTAAAGGTGAAAAGCTTAATTATTGATTCGCACGATGGACATCAAACCACGCTTGCTTTTTGTCATCGTTCCATGCATTAGCTGGCTCACCAAAACTAATATCTAACGTTTGTAGCGCATTTTTTGTCGCAATCAAGGCCCTGTTATTGGTAGTAAAAGCGACAGTCCCTACCTTGAGTGGCGTACTGACTAGCTCAATCTCTTTTTCAATTAACAATGTTTTCAGTACTTTGCTGGTGTTATTTTCTATCGAATAAACAACTAATGAACCACTACTGCCAATAATCACCAATGTCCCATCAGGTGAAACATCAAAACTGGTAATATTACTTTGCGCAGCTAGTGTATGTAATAAAATGGGCTCTACACTCGGCTCAGTGACGTTATATATTGAAAGAATATTACTTTGTCCTAGATACCAAGCTAATTTGGTAAGGTCACTTCCTTGAAAAAGTTTGAATTCTTTTGGGTATTCAGTGCCCGTTGAAAGAGAGGTTAGCTTACTGCCGGTTATTACATCGATAATTTCCATACGATCAGGTGCTGATAAACTAACATAAGCCAAAGACCCACCTTCATTTAGCATAACAGCGCGATATTTAGAATCAGAAGAAAACTCGTTCACTAGGCTAAAGTCATCTACTTGCAATACCACCATTTTTTTATTGCCTCCCGAGAGAGCAACCCTGCTGCCGTCACTCGATAACGACATAGCATTTAAATCAGGAAATGAATAAAAGTCTTGCCCCTCACTTACCCCGGCAAAGCGTTGAAAGGGGATATCACTTGGGTTCGAGAAATTAGCGCGATATAGACCAACGCCACTATCCGCCCCCTCTTCACTACCACTTTTATTTTTTTTCTCTACGCCAACTAAGACACTTTGCATCGATGAAGGGGGAGTTATGCGAATGTTCGCTAAGCTTTGCTCTGAGGCGCCAGTAAATCCATCAATATCATCACGTTCAACATCAGGTGATGCGGCAAAATCATTGAATGATAATGTGGTAGGTATTTCTTGTGCTAAATTAAGCACAATCAAACGATTATGCCATTTTGAACCGATAACGGCATAATCACCTTGTACATGAAGGTCAGCACTTTCCTCTTCTATATAGCCAATTTCCCATTCAACATGTGGTGTCGAAAGGCTTATCTCCACTTCAGTTTCTTGGATATCCTGGACATTGATACTCTCTAGACTAATTGACGTAGTGTAAGTATTTAGCTGATACATACTGTCTAACATAGCCGCTACGGCTTTGTAGATATCAGTGGCTGCTATTGATTGAGCTTGATTTAAACTTGTCGCAATAGCATCAATTTGTGCAAACATAACATCATCAACACCTACTTCAACATCACTCTCAAGATAATCTTGTCCTGATAATAAAACTTCATTAGCAAAACCAAACCCATCAACAGTCATTTTCAATGATGCTTGCGCGGTTGTTGTATTGGCTAACGTATAGGGATTAAATTGGGTTTCACTGTGAACTAGCGTAGTAAACACTGTTATGTTTATATTTTTATCCGTGCTATTTACCGGTGTTGGTGCATATAAGGCAATACCTTCGGCGTTTTGCTCAATAGCTTTTCTAGCCAATAAAGGTGCTTTGCTACTGATACTGGCAATAATATCACTGGCTTTAAAGCTGTATTTACCGTCTTCAAAAGTTACGGTACTAGGCTCTGAGGCATCACATGACGCATTTCTATTATTATCAAAACATACCACGGCATTCAGCCAATAATCAGAGCCGAGTACCTTTCCTGTGACACCATCTTTTTCTATATATTCCGTTTGGTCTGGAACAGGTTCTGGTTCAGGCTCGGGTAATGGCTCAGGCTCTATAAATGTACTTGTCGATGCACAAATAGACCCAGCACTACAATCGCCAGCCTTATAATCACTCTCTTCACAGGCGGGCAATAAACTCGCCATCATCATGAGCAGAACTAAATTGGCTTTATTATTTATTTTCATGTGTTTATCTCTAATATTTTACAACTAATTTTTACAGTTAACTATTTACAGCTAATTATTTGCCGCTAATGAGCAATAACTAATATTCAACAATTAGCTATCAACAATTAATATCTGTATTGTGCGCCAAAATTGACCCAAGCAAAGGCTAAACCAGTAGATTGCTCTTGATAGCCCAACACTATATTCCAGGTAAGCTTCTTACTTTCTAGATATTCCAAGCCAAGTTGCCCTGTCCATGCAGTAAAGTTACCTAAGCGATCATCCGCTGTTGCATAGCCGGTTTCAGAGAATATGTTATCAACGGCATCATGAGCTTTAAAAAAGTTGGCTTCGTTTTGAGTATACAAACGCAATACTGGCGAGAAGCGAACGTTATCAGTAATGTTGTGATAACTTTTTGACTCTAAAGTATGAGATTGCACTCCCCAACTGTCTTGGTAGAAGCGATAAGAGGTATGCCACGTGGTATTTTCATTCAAAGATTTTGCCGTTTGAATAGAAATACCGCCGGCTTTTCGTTGTTCAGGGCGAGAGTCTCTTGCTAAATAATATTTAGGGTAAATATCTGCTGTAGTATATTCATCACTACTAGAGTCAATAACATTGATACGCCTTACTACATTGAAATATGGATTGGATAAATGACCATCTTCATACATGTAATAGGCACTAAATTTTGCGATAGTGTTTGCATCAAATACTTGAGTAATGCCGACTTGGCCATTGATTAAATCAAAGTCGTTCCATTGGCTACCTAAGCTATATTCGCCGTGTTCATCTTTTTCACCTAAATAATCATAAACCTCATTTTTCATGTAGGAGACACCGGCAGTAATCGATCTATTTTTACTGCGATCGGTATACATTAAATATTCTACTGATAGGCCGGTATTTTTAAAGTCATTCTCTTTTGAATAACTGGCACCAATACTCAACTCATTACGCATGGTAGGAGTACGATAAGTATATAAAAATGCTAGTGAATCTCGATGATCTTTTAAGGGTACATTTTTATAGACAAAATTATCAAGGTTAGTATCGCCATCACCAACAACACCATTAATTAATCGGGTATTACGACAATAATCATAGTAATTCTCACCTTCTTCTGGCACACAAGCAGAAGCTCCAGTAAAGGCATCAGAGCCCGTTTCAGAAGAAGCTCCGGTTATTGAATCCCATGTAGGTGATGCCCCTGAAATGCTATCCCAATCATACTCTCCACTTAAGGTATGATTGGGCCCAAAGTCATGCTCAATACTCAGTTTTCCATCAAGAACTTTAATGCGATCATCATTTTCTTTATATTGCTGTATTTGAATGGCCACTTTATCTTCAGCCAAGCTTGTTAAAGGTATAATGGCGGTAGCGACAGAGGTGATGACTAATAGTTTCAAATGTTTACGGCTAGCTTTCATAAACATTCTCCTGATATTGGACTGGGTTTATTTGAGCAGGTGTAATATGACATTGATTCATTTGGTTTAATTCTATGGGTTAATTCTATGGATTATTTTTATGAGTGAAGTCTGATTAATTATGTTGAGCGATTTAATTTTCCTATTGATAAATAACTCTGTTTTTAGTTACAACCACAGCCGCCACCTGAGACACCGCCACCACCTTTAGTGCCTTCTTTGGAGGTATAAATATGTTCATCAAATTTTTTGATCATCGGGTTAGGTCCACCAAAACGCATGGCTTCACTGGCAAGAGTGGCTTTTTGCCATGATTTAACCGGGACGATGCTGCAGGCACTGCAGGTAAAGCAGCAGACAATTAGCAGTAGTTTTATTTTCATCGATTGCTTCATCAAATTTCCACCCCTAACTTTTGTAAATCATTTATAATTTTTTCATCGATATTGGGTACAGCACCAATATGTTTACCGACTATTTTGTTATCAATGATGTAATACAAAGCGGGCATGGCTATAGGAGAGAATTCACTAATGATTGTTTGCTCAACATCATTAATAACAGGGAAATCTATAGCCAACTCTTTCTGAAAGGCTATGCCTTCATCTAACTCTTCATCAACATCAATGCCAATGACATACATTTTTTGTTGGCTGTCTTGCTTGATCATTTTTTTTATATCTGGAATCTCTTTTGCACAAGAGAGGCACCAAGAGGCAAAAAAATCAACAACACCAACCTGCCCTTTAGGAATGTTAAGTTGCTTTTGTAGGTCTTCACTAAGGGTATCACCAACTTCAACAGCAAACGCTGTACTCGGTGTTAGTAAAAAGAGTAAGACTAAAAGTATTGCGGATGGTATTACGTTAAATATTGAAGGTTTCATGTCAGTATTCCTGTGGCATACCCGTTACCATTCAAGATGCAGATTTCAGAGTGCATTTTGATTGGTAAAGGTATAAAAGTAATTTAATAAGCCCGCAAAAATGGGCTTAAGTCCTTATTTGAATAATAGTTATTGATTTGGTATTTCTATGACACCAAAATGCCTACCTTTATTATCCCCACTCCTGACACGGTAACTGAAGTACACAGTGCCGCCATCACCAGATACTGTCATTCGGTCAGCACCATCACTTTCAGGGGTATTCGAGAAAGCGATTTCTTTTAAGCTGCCATCATCCATAATTTCTAGTTGATAAATACCATTTAAAGCTGAATCAGCTCTTTGTACTGCAATATAAAGATAATCTTTACCGTTAAAAGCTCTACCTGCTGCGCTGTACATACGACCGCCTGTTCCGGTGTAGAACATTTTTCTTGATGATTCATCTAATGTTTCATTAAAGCTAACAATATTGCCTTCATACGTTAGTACAAATACACGGTTATCATGTGACCAAACACGCGCTATTTCATCTACAGCAGCTGAGGTAGTTGCACCATCCGCGGCTGTCATAATTACGTTATCTCCGTCTCTTTGATAAACACGACTACCATCATTATTCATTGCTGGCGGTCCGTAAGTTGCATATTCGGCTGGCTCCAAGTTAATGGTGTGAGTTAACGATATTTCTCCCGCATCACCAATTTCGTAAAATTCAGTGATGTAAGATTCATCATCTTTTTTAATCATTACTGATGCTATTGATTGCTCAGCGTTAAAGCCTACTTTTTGTGGAACCCCAGTAGTGATGTCAATTGATGTAGTCACGGCGTTGCTTAATACACCCGTATCATCCATTGCCACGGTAAATATTCTCGCTTGCCCGGCATCATTACCAACCTCAACAGCCGAACTCACACCAATACCATAACTACCATGTATACCAACACCCACAAGAGACTCAGTATCAAGGTAAGTTTTTGGTGTATCAGCTGTACCTGAAACAATAACAGGTGAGCCGTCCACCAAATTTATGCCAATAAAACCATAAACATCTTCTTTATTAGCATTTTCAAACCTTACTGGTGCTAGCATAATGCTGCCATCAACATTGGCTGCTGGGTATTGTGATGAATTATCAGCGGTTTGCACTGAAGTTGCCGTAGGTAAAACTTCAGGCATTTGACGGACACTGAAATCAAAGTTTTTTAAATCATCAATACTAATATCACGAAAGCTGAAGTTCAAATTAGCCGTTAAAACACCTGACTGATCTCCTTGTCCATTTGTTGGACGAGTCAAAGCGCCTAGAGTAGGTTCCTCATCATTGGTAGGTTTCGATGTATTAACATTACTTACATTCGACGACCAAGTAATAGTAGAGCCAGAGCCTGCGGGGATAGTTGTCGCTAATGAAAGGTCCGAAACAACAACGGACAATGATGAACCATTATTAATGTCACTTTCTACAACCGCTGCTTTATCAGCCGCTAAAATTTGTGCTGGGGTAAGTACATTACCTTTATTAAGTTTATTAACATGGTTAAAGCCACGACCAGCAATAAAGACATTACCTTTTTCGTCGGCAGCTATGGCGCGTATACGTTCACCAACATTAAAACTTGCGATAATATTTACATCAATTGCATTCAAGTCAAAGACCCAAACAGCGTCACTTGCTGAGGAAAATATTGCGTAATTATTATCAGGAGAGATTTCACCTGAGCGAACACTACTTGTTAGAGGTAAAGTTGTACTTAACGCCATTTTGTCGAGATCGATAATTGCAGCATAGTCACCATCGTAAGCTAATGCTTGTCGACCATTATCAAAGAATTTTAGCGTACCAAAAATTTCATCTAGGCTAGCAACGCCATCAATAACACCCGTTGTAGTATTGATTTTATGTAATTGATCTGTCGAGCCACTTTCACCTTCTGTCGCGACATATAAATACATACCATCGGGTGAGGTGAATTGCTCTTTAACATTAATTAACGTGGCAAGTGAAGTAGTGACAAGATCTTTGGCAGTAACAAACTCACCAGTATCGGTTAAATCTAAGTTAAGAATATAAGTGACTTCTTCATCTAAATCTTCAACATGAACTTTATCACCAACAATTTCAAAATTACCAATGTAAGCATTTACAAAGCGTTTTGTACTGGCATCATCATGTGCCGCAAAGGTACCATCATCCTTTATTGCTACTCTAAACAAACCATAGTTATCACTCGTACCAACAGAGTCTTCACCATTGCTAGGACGGATGTTAATGTAAACATATTGTCCATCAAGTGATGAAGTAGCACCTCGTAAACGGTGTTCACTTGCGCCTGTTGTTCCATCAATGGCGTAACGCTCACCTTCAACATTAGCAAATAAACCATTTGATTTAATAACCGGTGTCTCACCGCTGGTATCAATCACCATCAGGCCGTTATGGTAATGCATGGTCATCGCCGTCATATTACGACCAGCTAGTGGCATAATAAAATCAGGTGTTTCATCATGGTCACTTTGCTCCCACGTTAATTTTTCACCTTTTAGGCTGATATCGCGCTTGGCAACATGCTGAGCATTAACTTCATCAACGTCGACAGTAATAGTAAATTCTTTTGTTTCAATAAATTTACTAACCACAGCAGCAATTACTTTTAACGGATGGGCATTAGAGTGTGTCGTTAAGGCTGTTGTTATTGAGCCTTTAATTTGCTCTGCTTGTTCAGTCGTTACCGAACCGTCAGTAGCCAATGACAACTGTTCATTTAAATAAGTTGCGGCTTGCGTTTTATTTGCTGAAATCGTTGGATTGAAGAGCATCTCGTTAGCAATAATTGTACTGTAAACATTTATTTCATCTGCACCTGGACTAGCTACATATAAGCTACCATCGGTTATTTCTAATAATCTTGCATAGTCACTAGACTTCATATTTTCTGGGATTGCAGTAGCTGAAAAGCCCACTTGACTAACTTCACCCTCATCACATTTACCGTTATTATTGCTGTCTATACACAATAAACCACTGGCAAGTTCAGGCTGAATAATTACTGGCTCATCAATAACTTCTGGTTCACTATCACTACTGCCACAAGCACTTAAACTACTGGCAAGAATAACGGCAATGCTCAACGACAGTGACTTCTTTTTAAAGATTGATAATGAATTTTTATTTTTTTTCATCAGATATTTCCCTTGTAAATGTCTATGTTTTTAATAATCAACAGTAATTTTTCGAAGATTGTAAAACAAAGTGTTACAATTGTAAATGATAATCGATCTCATTAGTGTTCGCATCTTATTAACATGTAATCAAACTATATATCTTTTCCCGTTTAGTTCAGTTGCTCGTGATGAGTGATACCCTAGTTATTTACTATTTCCCCCTGTCTACTAGGCCTAAACCTATAGAGACATAATAATCCCCCCCTATCAAACCTGTAAAAATAACAAGTTAATTGGCAACCTAAAGGAGATCAATTCACGCTAAGTGTTCTTGAAATTTTTTTGGGGAATGGTCGGTATATACCCAAGCTAATTCAATATGATCGTTTCATAACACCTGAACGGCTCATGATCAAGACGTGTTTTTAATTAATGTTTTTCAGGAGGATATGCGTCCTGCACTCTCTAATAAGTAGCATCCATGCCTTGCCTAAATATCTTTCTAATTCCAGCTGAACCCTGAATTTTGAGGTGGTTTGGGTAAACTGCAATATTTAGCCGATGTACTAGGATGTAGAGCCTGTTCAAGTAACTTTTATTTGGGGGATAACTCTAAATAATATTCAATCGTAATTTTAATGTTAATTTTTTGATCCTTATGATAGCTTAATATTTTATGGTCTTGCCTCCCTCTTTAAGGCCTAAAAATAGTACTGTTTATTATATAGCCATATAAAAACAGGTTTTCGAGGGTGTCAAAGGAATCTAAAAGAAGGGAAGTAGGACGATATGACAAAAAAAATTATTGTATCCCTAGTGTTATTAATTTTTTCATCTGGAGTGTATGCAATGGGTATCAAACAGTGTCTGTTTTCAGAAATGACAGGTGTGGTTAATTTTGAAGGGAAACCTGCTGCTGGGGTAAAACTTGTTCGTATGGTTGATCTAAATAAAGAAATATATGATGAAACGATTACCGATGATGCTGGCAACTTTCATTTTCCAGCTATTTATCGTACAAGTATATTAAGCAAGATTTTACCAATGGAGTTTGTCGTCGCACAAAGTATTACTGCACACTTTAATGGTAAAGAAATTGAAATGTGGAATAACATCAAGAGAACACCTGAAGAAAATACTGAATCAAGAGGTAAACCATTAGTCGTGGATTGTGACCTAAGCCAACCTGAATTTACCTTTATCTCAGTTAATAACAATCTAATACATAGTTTATGTACTTGGGACGTAGAGCCAGATCCTGATCAAGCTACTTTTTTATTTGGTGAATGATAACTAGAAATTTTTAAGGATGAAAATATGTCAAATGAACAACCTGCAAAAGTTGCTGCCGCCCTTGCAAGAGATGTTTATGCTTTAACGAAGTACAAAACACAAAAACTCGCGTTGAGTGCTTTAAACAACCTTTATAAAAGTAATTTAGCCTTTGCTGATGATAATTTATTAACCGCAACAACGGGTGGCCCGCCTGGTTTTAAAGTATCTACCGGCTTTGGTTTTGTTTTATTAGGAAAAAGTAAAGCTTTAAAAGGCCATGCTTTTATCATTTTTAGAGGCACTCAGTACCTTGCTGATTGGTTAACTAACGGAAACTTAACCACCTCAAGAAGTGAATCAGGCTTTTTAGTTCACGATGGTTTTCATAGTGCTTTTAATACCATGAAGCCACGTATTAAAGACTTTATGAAAGTTATCCAACAACCCAAGAATGGTATTCATACCATACATTGCATTGGTCATAGTTTAGGCGGCGCCTTAGCCACCTTATGTGCTAGATGGATAGGTACTCAAAAGAGCACCTATTTATATACTTTTGGCAGCCCTCGCGTCGGTTTAGAAGCTTTTGCTAAAAACACGACCGATAAATTAGGCAGTGATAAAGTCTTTCGTGTTTATCATAAAACGGATCCCGTTCCTAAGTTATTACCTTGGCCTTATGCTCATGTACCTGCATCGGGTATTGATTATTATATGTATTCACCGGGTAGTCACTTCTCTGCTGCTTATCATTTGATGCCAACCTATTGTGCCTCTATTGGTGCTAGAAACTGGGACGTAATTAAAGGAGAAACTGAAGAGACTAAAACTGACTTTGGTATTGCTCGTTGGTTAGAGAGTAAAGGCAGCTATTCACTTACCGTTACTGTGGTCGGTTGGTTAGAGCAAGCATTAGTGTATGTATTAAAAAAATGTTTAGGTGCTGCGCATACTGCCCTTGCTGGTATTGTAGGTGGTGGCATAACACTGATAGATAAACTGGCTTATGTACTAGCAAAGGGTATCAACCTAGCAAAAAACATCTCAAGGTGGGTGATATTGTTTATCAAAAAAATAATGCAGGTCTTAGGAATGAAATATGTTGCTGATAAAATTCAATTAACACAAAACTTTATTCGCAGTATTTTACATCGCTTACAAAGAGCTGTGACCATTGCTTCGCAACAAGCATTGATGAAAATCATTTAACATAGTCAGTTTTCTCGCTACTTACTACTTAAAACAAAAAACCAGCGTTAAATTTAACGCTGGTTTTTTATTTTAAAACGATTATTACCACAAGTTTTAGCTAACTAGCCAATATTTTAAGTGGCAGTGACAAGGCACCATTGCCCGTTTGCCCTACAAACCAAATAATGGCACTTAAGCCGCCAAGGGTAAGGATATACCACAGGGCTGAAACGATTTGTGCATACCGATTAAGTGGTAGTAATTCACTTAGGTGGCGACGTTTATATTCAAAGACTATTTCAATACTGCCAATAGCCAGTAAAAATCCTAACAGCGCTAAACCAAAATGATAACTGATATAAACACCTAACACGGCCCCTAATACACAAGCCACTAAACCAATTTTAGAATTGATTGAGAAAGCGATACTTTTAATAATGTGGCCGCCATCTAACGGTAATACTGGTAACAAGTTAAATAAATTGAGCAGCGCATTAAATACCGCAAGTCCGGCCAATATTTCTATATCGGTTAGCCAATAGCCAATTAAACAGACTATGGATAATATCAAACCAAAGAAAGGGCCCATGATGGAGATAACAATATCTTGCCAGCGGGTATTAATTTTATCGTCGCTAAGGGCTAAGCCGCCAACAAAGGGAATAAGATAAATACCTTTGGTTTTCAAACCAAAATACTTCATCGCCTTAATATGACCATACTCATGGAAAACTAAACAAAGAATAAGGGCGATGGCAAATTCAATAGAAAATAACCAGCTATAAGCCGCCAAACTACCGGCAGCAAATAACACTTTAATGACCTTGGCACTTTTTAATAACTTTAAGCCCAGACCCGCCATGCCAATGAAGCTAAATTTCATCGGCTGCTTTTTATGTTCACCTATCTGACGTTGCTCGATATCTTTTTCATTGAGGGTGTTTTCGTCAAGCAGTTCACCATTTATTAACAACTGAAATTGTAAATCGAAAGGCTGCCACTGGAGTGAACCATTAAGTTCAACGTGTAACTCGCCCTGCTCACTTTCTTCACCACCATCGGTTTTTAACGAGAATTGATGGTTAAATGACTCGCTGTCGGCATTGGCATTGATTTGTGAGACACATTGACCATCCCAAAATAGTTGTTGCCAACCTGCCATAGAACCTTCTAATCGTAGTGTTTTGCCTAAACACTCTATTTCTAATAAATGCACTTAATTAACTTACCTAACTCAACAAAAAACCTTGCCCGATTATCACTATATTTAGCAATGCGGCAAGGTTTATCGAAGATAATTATTAATTAAGTCCTGATAATGTAATTAAGCTAGATCATCCGGCCCAACACGTACCACTAACTTACCGAAGTTTTCGCCTTTTAATAAACCAATAAAAGCACCTACCGAGTTCTCAAGCCCATCAATCATGTGCTCTTTGTACTTGATCTCGCCAGCCATTAACCACTTAACCATTTGCTCACTAAATTCGTTATAACGATGTCCATAATCATCAAAGACAATAAAGCCCTGCATTTTAATGCGCTTAACTAATAATGTGCCCATTAATAAAGATAATCTGTCGGGACCACTTGGTAATTCAGTAGCGTTGTACTGAGAAATCAGGCCGCATAAAGGAATACGGGCACAGCTATTAAGTAATGGCATAACGGCGTCAAAAACTTTACCGCCAACATTTTCAAAATAAACATCAATGCCTGATGAACAAACTTCCGCTAATTGCTCGGCTAAATTTTCACTTTTATGATCTAAACAATGATCAAACCCTAAAGTTTCAACTGCATATTTACATTTAGTATCGCCGCCAGCAATACCAATCACTTTACAGCCTTTTAATTTAGCTATTTGACCCACTAAGCTACCAACAGCACCGGTTGCTGCAGCAACAACTACCGTGTCACCCGCTTTTGGCTGTCCTATATCAAGCAATCCCATGTAAGCCGTTAACCCTGGCATGCCTAATACACCTAAGGCATGTGATGGATTAGCCATTTTGTCATCCAATTTAAGTAACTCACTACCATTGATAACGCTATAATCTTGCCAGCCACCAAAGGCAACTACCCAATCACCTATTTTATAATTTTCATGGTTTGATTCTTCTACTCTACAAACGCTACCACCGACCATTACTTCATTCAAGGCAACAGGGTCCGCATATGACTTGGCATCATTCATTCGTCCACGCATATAAGGGTCGAGTGAAAGAAATACCGTACGTAATAACACTTCACCTGCTTTAGGCGTTGGTTTTTCACTGTTTACAAGATTAAAGTTCTCAGCGGTTGGCGCGCCAAAAGGACGCGATGCCAAAACCATTTGGCGATTTATGTCAGTTGTTTGAGTCATGTTATTTCCTAATATAGAAGGTGATCTGGTGACGTGTGAAATAATTCCACACGTCACTTTTAACTTTATGTTTGTCTAATACTTACAATGCTTTTGTTAATATTTCACGGCTTATCGCTAAAGTGATATCACTTTTTTCGCCTAATGCCGTCATACCATGTTGCTCTAATCGCTCAATAAGTAGATCAATATCCTTACTGCCAAGATTCACATCAGATAAACGAGTTGGTACCTGCATCTGCTGGAAAAACTCTTCGGTTAAACGAATAGCTTGGTCGATACGTGTATCTTCATCACCCTCGGTTATCTGCCATACACGTGATGCATATTGTAGTAATTTTTCACGCTTTTGCTCTTTACGTACTTTCATTACCGCAGGTAAAACAATAGATAAGGTGCGGGCGTGATCAATACCAAACGCACCGGTTAGTTCATGGCCTATCATATGTGTTGACCAATCTTGTGGTACACCTGCGCCAATAAGGCCGTTTAATGCCATGGTTGCCGACCACATGATATTGGCTCTAACCTCTAAATTTTCTTTAGTCGCTGGATCTAAAGCTTTCGGCCCTTCTTCAATTAAAGTTTGCAATAATCCTTCACTGAAGCGGTCTTGCACTTTGCCATTTACACTGTAAGTTAGGTACTGCTCAATAGTATGAATAAAGGCATCAACCACACCATTACTGATTTGACGATCAGATAATGACAAGGTCACATTTGGGTCTAACACGGCAAAGAGTGGACGAACTAAAGGGCTAGAGAAAGGTAGCTTGTTACCATCTCTTGTTACTACCGAGTTGCCGTTACTTTCAGAGCCGGTCGCCGGTAAAGTTAATACCGCGCCAATTGGTAATGCTTTGGTTACTGCTTGCTGTTTAGCTAAAATATCCCAAGGATCATTCCCTTCACTACTACCTTCATATAACGCCGCAGCAGCAATAAATTTGGCGCCATCAACTACAGAGCCACCACCAACGGCAAGTATGTAATCAATATTCTCGCGTTTAATGATGTCTTGCGCTTTCATCAAGGTATCATAAGTTGGGTTTGGCTCTATACCCGAAAACTCAAAGTAAGTATGTTCACTAAGAGCATCAATCACCTGTTGATAAACACCATTAGCTTTAATTGAGCCGCCGCCATAAACTAATAATACTCTTGCCTTTAGTGGCACTTCTTTGGCAAGTACGGAAATTTGTCCTTCACCAAAATGTATATGCGTAGGGTTTTGAAAAGTAAAATTTAACATCTATATTCCTATATTATTCTCTAACAGCTTAAACAAACGAATGAACTAAGCTAATTAACTGAACTGATGACTTAAAAGGTAACTTAAGCAGAAAGCTGAGCTAGTAATTTTTCAGCCGCTAATGCAGAACTGGCTGGGTTTTGACCGGTAATAATAAGGCCATCTTGTACAACAAAAGCATGCCAATCTTGTGCTTTTTGATATTCGCCGCCACGTTTAATTAGCTCGTCTTCAAGTAAAAAAGGTACCACTGCTGTTAATTGCACTGCTTCTTCTTCACTGTTAGTAAAACCTGTTACTGCTTTGCCTTTAATGGCAAAGTCACCTGAGGCTTGTTTCACATTTAATAAAGCGGCACTAGCGTGACAAACAGTCGCAACGGCTTTACCTGCTTTTAGGAAGCTTTCAATCAAGGTGATTGAATCAGTGTTATCGGTAAGGTCCCATAATGGACCGTGACCACCAGGATAAAATACGCCATCAAAATCACCTTCACTTTTACTTTCAAGAAGCGAAGATAACTGTACTGTGTTAGCAATTTTAGCTTGTGCTACATCATCGCCATCATAACGTTCCGTGGCTGATGTTTGGAAATCTTCTAATGTACTTGTAGGGTCAATAGGTGCTTGTCCGCCTTTTGGTGTCGCTAAGGTCACTTCAACGCCAGCATCGATAAATGCATAATAAGGGGCGGCAAATTCTTCCACCCAAAAACCAGTTTTTTTGCCGGTGTTACCAAGTTCATCGTGTGAAGTAAGTACCATCAATATTTTTTTAGTCATGTTCATTCATCCCGTTATCTGTATTACTATTTTGAAGTAAGTATGTTGAAGTAAGTTTAAGCGCGTTTGGCTGTGCTTTCATTTTCAATAAAGCTAGTATATGCCCAACACCCCATATGAACAATGCAGATAAAACTGACAACATTGTCTTAATAATTGATACAATGCTATTCACGAGTAGTTACTTTGTCAGTAGTAATACGCTTTTAGTCAGTTAGGATAGTCTATGAATGTTTCATTTGAACAACTCAAAAGTATGGTTGTTTTTGCTCAAGTCATTGAACAAGGCAGCTTAAGCGCGGCGGCGAAACATTTGGGGCTCTCTCGAGCGGTAGTTAGTTATCATTTGAAAAAGCTTGAAACACAGCTCGAGGTAAAACTACTTAACCGTTCAACCCGTTCGATCAATCTTACTGAAGCTGGCCAAGCCTATTATGAACGCTGCCGGGTTATTGCTGAGCAAGCCAGTGCTGCCAACCAGCAAATTGAAAATTTCAAAAATGAACCTATCGGATTACTTAAGATAACTTGCCCGGTAAATGTTGGTTTGCAAACCGTGGTACCAGCACTTAACGAATTTAAGAAGATTTATCCAAAAATTGAGCTTGATGTCATGTTGACTGATGAAGTGGTTAATATCATGAAAGAAGGTATCGATTTGGCCATTCGTGGTGCACCATTGCCTAACTCAGGTTTACAAGCAAGTAAACTCGCCACTCTAAAAACGTGTCTTTGCGCTGCACCTGAGTACCTGCGCCAATATGGACTACCAAAAAATCCAGCGGATTTAAGTAATCATCAGTGGGTGATTTATAAATTAACCTCAGGGGTAGTAACTTTAACTAAAGGCAGTCGTTCGTTCAGCGTTACCACCAAAGGCAGCATTAGTACCAATAATGCCGCAGCACGTACTGCATTTGTTGAAGCTGGGCATGGCTTAGGCCGTATTCCTGTTTATGATGCCTTACCCAAAATAAAGGCCGGCACCTTAGCAACAGTACTCGATGATTACAGCCTGAGTGATATCAATGTATATGGTGTTTTCCCGCCAGGCACGGCCAACTCTAAAAAAATGAGATTATTGCTTAATTTTTTGAAAGAGTATTTTAACAGCCAAATAAGTAATAAAATCTAAATAAAAATCTAGCTAATGTCACTTCACTTGATATAGATCACATTTCAACCAAAAAGAAACACTCCGTTAACAATTAGTAATACAAACGCAACAATAGCCATGTTATTTGTAGAGGCTAAGAGGTATCAGTTGCTTTTTGTAAAGACATTAAAAGGCTTGGTCGATACTACTAAAGCCATATGGAAATAGCTCAGAGATCAATCATTTACTTTAATTTATTTCAATAGCCACTTGTAAGCCGAACATATAACAACATACAAGGCTAATAATTAGGTGAATCATGAATGAAATGCAATTAAAAGACATCTTAGATCATCAGCCTTTGGGGATTGCTGAACTTTCTGTGGTTCAAGGAAAGTATATTTATTTTAATGAAAGAGAGTGCGAGTTAAGGAATTTGACCTACGAAACAATGTGGAAAATTAGCTTGTTTGACTTATTTACGGATAAAGAAAGCTTAGAGTTAAAAGCATTGTTCAATAAGTGTCTCACAGGTTCAAAAAATGCGTTGTTTTTTAAATACAAACAAGCTGACAAGCACTTTAAAATGAAATTAGTTAAAAATGAGAAAGGTAATATTATAACTTTTTTAACTGAAATTACTAAATCTGTACAGTTTAAAGCAGAAAGAAAAGTTGATAAAGAAAATATAAAACGCCTAACAAATGCGGTAAAAGCGGCGAACATTGGATGCTGGGATTTTTATCCTCAAGAAGGACGTATTATTGCTAATAAGACCTGGGTAACTCAAAAAAAATATTTAGATAATAAATTTAGAGCCAGTAATGAATTATTTTCAGAGATAATAGATGGCCTTGATAAGTGGGCTTCAATTGTTCACCCCGATGATCTTGAGCCAACAATTAAGCTTATTGCAAAACATTTAAATGGTGAAAGTGAAGTTTATAATGCAAAATTTCGCATGAAGGATGGCCATGGTCAATGGCGGTGGATCCATGATATAGGTAAAGTTTGTCAACGAGATGAAAACGGCAATGCTATACGAATGAAAGGTGTTCATATTGATATAACTGAGTCTAAAAACCTTGAGTTAAAAATTAAGCGAATATCTGAAACTGACTCTTTAACTGGCTTATTGAACAGAAGGAAGTTTGAATCTTTGTTTAATAATACTATCAAGGAATCAGGAAGGGATAATAAATTAATTTGTTTTTTAATGTTGGATATCGACTTTTTCAAAGCATACAACGACACCTATGGCCATTTAGCAGGAGATGATGTTTTAAAGAAGATTAGCAACGTATTACAAAAGTCGTTATTTAGAGATGATGATTATTGTTTCAGATTAGGTGGTGAAGAGTTTGGCCTTGTCTTTAAAGTAGATCGTAAAGAGTCAGCCAATATTTTATCAAAAAAAATTATGCACAATATTGCCCAATTACAAATACCTCATAAACATAGTACGGTGAGTGATTATATTACGGTATCTATGGGACTGTTATGCACAGAATACAGCAAAGCAGTAAACATCGACGAGCTTTACAAAAAAACAGATGCCTTACTATATAAAGCTAAAAATAGTGGTAAAAACACCTTAAGTAGCTAGTAAAACAGTTTTAGCTAACACTATAGTTAGCTAAAAAATTACCGACATTGGCTTTAGTGATTTTAGTCAGCTTTTGTACTAATGAAAACGGTACATCATCGATAGCCGCTTTTTCTTGAATATCTTCTAACATTGCTAACCAAAGTTTGGCTGTCATTTCAGAATCGTATAACGCCCTATGGAAACTACCATTTGAGGCAATACCTTTGTAGTTAATGAGTGTTCCTAACTTATGATTAGGCGCACTTTGGTTTAGACGGCGAGACAGTAATAACGAACAAACAAATTGACCATCATAGTCTCTTGATATCCGTTTTAGTTCACTGTCTAAAAAACGTTTATCAAACGAGGCATTATGGGCAACCAGATTATACCCTTGAATAAAGTCAGCAAAGCGTGCCATAACTTCATCACATGGCGCCGCTTCATTTAACATTTTATTAGTAATGCCGGTGTAATCGGCAATAAAATGACTCACCGGTCGCCCAGGATACATCAGCTCTTGAAAGCGATCAGTGACCACTCCATTTTCAAGTTTAACGGCACCTATTTCAATGGCTCTATCACCATTATCAGGGGACAGGCCGGTAGTTTCAAAATCGAGAATTATTAGCGAATTGGCGTTCATAGGGTTCTTTACAGCTTAGTTATAGATTAGTGGTAATTATTAAAGGCTTTTAATACTTTCTAAAGTGACGAACTTTTCGCGCTACGTCTTTTTCGTAGCGCAAAGATATCATAAATAAGCTTATAAGCTACTGTCATCTATTTCTGCTTGCAGCTTTTCTAATTCAGTCAATATGTGGATAAATTTATCCCCTAACTCCGTTACTCTATATTCAACTCTAGGTGGAATTTCATTAAAGCTTTCCCGTTCAACAATACCAAACTCTATATTGCGCTTTAAACAAGCATTTAGCACCTTAGTGGTTAAACCCTCCACACTTTTCACCATTTCTCCCGGCCGACGAATATCATGCTTCAGTAAATTATAAACAGTGAGTGACCATTTACAGCCGACAATGGTTTCAACCATACGAGCAGTTTTTTCAGGTGCTGATTTTATTGAAAATTTAATTGTCTTATTATTCATAAAGATGTACCTAAAAGTGCTTACCAAACCCTATTGTGCGTACTTGGTATAGAATTGAGTAGAGGATATTATACCAAGTAGATTATTTAATTAATTGGTATTAGAGGAAAAAAATGCTCAATATGAACTTTACTGAAAAGGTATTCATTAATACTCACGAACAAACTTGGCTAGCTAGTCCACATGCGCGTGTTTGGCGTAAACCCTTAGCCAGAGAAGATGCCGAAAGAGGCCATGCCACCAGCTTAGTTAAGTTTGAGCCCGGCGCTAACTTTAATGAACACGATCATCCGCTAGGTGAAGAGATCCTTGTTTTATCCGGCAGCTTTTCTGATCATACCGGTGACTATCATGCTGGCAGCTATTTTAGAAATCCTGAGGGATTTCGTCATGCACCTTTTAGTAAAGACGGCTGTATTTTATTAGTAAAACTGCACCAATTTCAATCAGGTGATAATGAACATGTTGTCATTGATACCACAAAAACAAGCTGGTCACCGGGCATGGGCAACTTAATGGTTATGCCATTGCACAACTACCAAGGTCAATCTACGGCGCTAGTTAAGTGGCCAAAAGGTGAACGATTTCAACCGCACCGACACTTCGGCGGCGAAGAAATTTTTGTTATTAGTGGCGAGTTTATTGATGAGCATGGTCGCTACCCCGAAGGATCTTGGCTTCGTAGTCCGCATTTGAGTGAACATTTTCCTTATGTAGAGCAGGAAACAATTATCTTGGTTAAGGTGGGTCACCTGTAAGCTTAGTGACTCAACTAGAACGGTTAACCTTAATGAGTATATTAGCAATGATGATACATATGCATATTGGTATTGATCGCTAAGGTCATTGTATGAATTAATATTAAAAACCTACCATATATTTTAAAACGATCAAAAATCACCTAAAGGAATAGCTTTACATAACCGCTTCTTTTATAGAGGGTCCTTGCTGCAAAAGGGTTTTAATTATTACTAATGCATCCGTTAGTTGCACATGAGTTTTTGGCCTACTTAAACACAAACGAATAGCTGGCGATGGTATTTGTTGACCCACTCGGTAGTCATCAGCACTACGTACTAACACACCATGTTCTTTTGCTTGAGCTACAAATTCATGGCTCAACCACCCTAGCGGTAACTCTAGCCATAAATTAAAGCTGGTTTGTTGGCTATTCGGCTTCCAAGCAGCAAGATATTGCTGAGCTAGTGCTTGTCGTGCTGTCATTTCTGTTACTAACCACTGCTCTAACTCGGCCAATTCACCATTATCCATCCACTGGCACAACCAATGGATTAATATTGGCGAATTAGTCCAAGAAGAAGCCCGCAGTGATAGTCGAATTTTATTATAAATGCTATTAGGTGCTACCAAAAAACCAATGCGCATAGCACCACTAAAGCGTTTGGAAAAGCTACTTAGATAAATACATTGCTCAGGTGCCAATTCTTGCATGCTTTTTGGTTTATCTTTAGTGGCAATAAACTGCACATCATCCTCTAGAATAAAAACGTTATGCTCACAGCAAATATCGACTAGTGTTTGACGCCGCTCAATTGATAGCTGTGTTCCACAGGGGTTTTGGCTATTGGGTGTTAAGTATATCATTCGCGGTTTATGCCGCTGGCAAGCCTGTAAAACTTTGTCTGGTATGATTCCCTGCTCGTCCATGGCAATAGAGACAAGTTTAACACCTTTATTTTGCGCAGCTGCCAAGATACCAGGGAAGACTAAATCTTCTATGAGAATGATATCCCCCTCTCGACATAAAGCATTAATTGCGACACTAATGGCATGTTGGCCACCATGAGTGAACAAGAAATCACAGTCTTTTAATGCTACCGGCTCATCGGTAAGCCACCGCTGAAAACTCTTGCGATGATTAGGGTAACCAAGTTCAGGGGCATAATGCAGTAAATTACTGAGTAATTGCTCACTTTGAGCCATTGATGTCATTGCACGATTTAACATTTTTATCTGTGGACCTTCTGGTGCAAAGGCCATCTGCATATCAATTTTACCAGCAATGTCCTGCGCCATTTCATCAACGATTTCATTGATATTATTCTTTGTTCGAACGTAAGTGCCACTGCCCGTTTTGGCCGTCACCAAACCACGCCGTTCAGCCTCACTGTAGGCTCGAGAAATTGTACCTATGGTAACCTTTATTGCATCGGCTAAACGTCGCTGTGGTGGCAGCTTATCTTCAGGTTTTAATTCACCTTGATTAATGGCTTCTTCTATAGCCTGGGCTAAGGCCAAATACTTTGGCAATGCACTATCGAGTATTGGTGTCCAAATTGTCATGGTGTCAATAAAGTCCTTGAGTAATAAAAATAAATCAATATGATGACACCTGAATAATGACACCCTAACAAACAACAATTGTATGCATACAATTTAATGAATGCAAGGACTTTTATGTACGAACAACTTTTTGCCCTGATGTTACCCCTACTAATCTTCACCCTTACTGCGGCATCAACCCCCGGTCCAAATAATATGTTGCTTTCAGCCAACGGTGCACACTTTGGTTTTCGCGCCAGTATGCCCTTTGTCTTTGGCATTCGCTTAGGTATTGTATTGCTGGTGCTGCTGTTAAGCCTTGGTCTGGGTGCCATATTTGTTAACTACCCGGCAGCACAACAAGTACTTAAGGTAATTTGTATTGCTTATATGCTGTACTTGGCAATGAAAATAGCTTTTGCCTCGCCCGTTACTAAACAAGATAAAGGCGCACAACCCTTGAGTTTCTGGCATGGCGTAGTATTTCAATTTATTAACCCTAAAGCCTGGATGACAAGCCTCACTTGTCTTTCTGCTTTTACTCTA
Organism: Colwellia sp.; assembly: GCF_013215345.1. Taxonomy (GTDB): domain Bacteria; phylum Pseudomonadota; class Gammaproteobacteria; order Enterobacterales; family Alteromonadaceae; genus Colwellia. Next base: position 25,963 of record NZ_JABSOV010000027.1, read on the forward strand.
GTAGGCGAAGCATATTTCTATTCGGTATTTATGGTGATTTTTGCTTGGAGCATAACCGGCTTTATCGGTAGTTTATTTTGGATTTGTTGCGGGGTAGCAATGCAGCGACTGTTAAAAACACCTCGTCATTGGCAAGTATTTAATATCACCTTGGCATTAGCAACCTTAGCCAGCATAGCGATGATAATTGGGAATTAATATGTCAGATAATATGAAAATACAGCTTCATGATGAAGTTCAAGATAAGGTGCAAAAAAATACTCAAAAAAAAATAACCAGCCAAGAGCAAACCTTTTTAGTGAGTGATGATAAGGGCAGCCTGCAACTTAACGTTATTCATGGCTACTTAACATGTTGTTATTGGTCGAAAGGCATATCAAGGGAGTTGGTTGCAACAGCGATTAGCAACTCCATGTGTTTTGGCTTGTACCTTAATGATCGACAAATAGGTTTTGCACGGGTAATTACTGACAAAGCCGCTTTTGCATATTTAGCCGATGTTTTTGTATTGCCTGAATATGGTAATCGTGGCCTAGGCACCGCCTTGATAGACTTTATTATGCAGCATAGTGACTTGCAAGGCTTAAGACGGTTTATGTTGTGTACCCTTGATGCCCACGAACTTTATAAAAAGTTTACTTTTACTGCTGTCGACAATCCGCAATCAATGATTCAAATCAACAAACCTGGACTTTATTTAACTCAATAAATTCCTATAGTGATTTTAGTCATAAAAAAGCTCTCATGATGAGAGCTTGGTAAGTAACCTGGGATGTTAAGCTAAAATGGCCCCATCACTTGTTCTGGGCTGTGCCATAATGATTTCCAAACTTGCATGCCATGAATATAATAAACATCGTCATAATGTAATATCGCTCGGTCATCCCAAGCAGAGGCATGATTAAAAGGCCCCTCGGTATCAATGGCATTAACATTGCCAATATAATTTAATTCAGCACTACTATTACCTTGAGTTATATTGCTGATATCAAATAGGCCAAGGAAATTTTCCTGACTCCATTCGTACACTATCCCCCCCCCTTCCTGCACATAACTGGTCGTTAACCAACGCTCAAAAGGAAGCGCGATACGATATGAGTCATCTTCAGTCGCTAAAGAAGTAAAAGCATGATAATTATATTCAACTGGCGTATAAGCACCTTCAAACACTAAAGAGCGTATTTCTTTTGGCGCTGATAAATCACTGACATCAAATAAACTGACTTTTGCGCCTTGAATGAGCGGAAAGTCTTCTGCTGGCAGAGCTTGGCCGTTATTAACTTCGAATATGCCTAAACCAACGTTTTGCCCTATGCCTAATAATAGAGTGGGTGATACCGGATGTAGATAAGAAGAATAACCAGGAACCTCTAGTTGGCCCTGAATAACAGGATTCATAGGGTCAGAGAGATCAATTACATACAGTGGATCCGTTGTTAAAAATGTTACCACATAGGCTAGGTCACCAAAAAACCGGACCGATTTAATATCTTCTAGGACTATGCCGTCATTGTTTACCTTACCTATGGGTTTAGGGTTACTTGCATTCGGTAACTGAGCAACAAGAGCAAGATTATTATTATTTTGTCTAAGAATATTCAGCTTATGTTGATAACCAGAAAAGCGATCTCCTGCAGTGGTTATTACCCGTAAATCACCATTATGCTCACTAAACCTTAAGTTAGACATATGCCAGTCAAAACGGCCCGAAATAGTGCCTGATGCAACATAATCAATTGCGCTGCCATCAAGTGTAAACTTATGAATCACAGAGCTTTGTTCGCTAGCTTTGCTGTCAAAGAAAAATTGGTTTACATAGTTAGTGCTATACAAATAAACAGAGGAAGATGTAGCATAAATCCCTTGTACTTGACTATTCACACAGGCAGAGGTCAGCTGCTGCGGATTATTAATATTGATTGCCGTTAACGTTACCATGTCATCAAAGCCATCTTTATCAGTGGCATTCTCAGGAAGGTAACAGTCTTCTGCTGTTACTAACGCTCGCTCAATGCCATCTTGGTCACGATATTTAGGCAATAAGTCACTGATATTAGTATCCATAATGCGGCGGTAGTTTGCCCACTTTTCTGCTTTGCTTTCAGCATAAACTAAACCATCTACTACAGGCGAATAGCGACTAACCACATATAAGGTATCACCTACTCTGCGGCTATCAACAACAAAACCATCAAAGGTAAGTGAACCTATAGTGCTACTATTTTTTGGCTCGTTAACATTTATCAATGAAACATTAAATTGAGCTTTAGTTGGCATAATAGAGTCCGCGGCAATAGAAGTAGCATTCATATAATCGGCTTGCTCTTGATAAAGATCTGAAACAGCTACCAAGGTATTATTGTTTAGATATAAGCTGTTAATATTAGACGACGGTAAATTTAAGGGAATACTTGCTGCCTCACTGACATCACCATTATTATCTCGGAGCATCACTCTAACAGAGCTTTGAGTCTGCTCCTGTATTGAGCTTTCAAGCATATGAAAATCATATTGATTGTTAGCAATATACATATATTCGCCGTCATATTTTACTCTATCCCCTTCGGCAACTCCCTGTTGCTGAACATTCGTTTGAGAAAACCCAGTATCACCGGCACTTGCCTTATCAACCAAAGCCGAACTTTCCAATACGCCATCAACAGCATAGTTATTTTGTTCGCTACGTAAGTAGAGGCCATTTTTAATATATTGCTCAAAAGTAGTAGCTGTTTTGGTTACCCCTCTTGCCAAAGGCGTTAAACTCATCTGTAAACCATTGAGTTCTGGAACCTCCTTGATATTGTCATTGTCACTAACACAGCCCGTTAACATTGAGGTAAACGTAACCAGACTAAGCAGTAAACACAACGCTAATTCAGATCGAGTAAACATCGAGAAAAGCGCAATTTTTTTGTTAAACATTATTTCATTCTCCTTTGTTATGTTTAAATTTACTTTACCGAATGTCAGTAATAATTCCGTTGTCAGGTGCTACCAAATGTAACCTTGTGTAATCGGCAGTGACCCACTCTTGCTTCAGTGTTAACTTATAGGCAATACCATTGCTATTCACTAGAAGTCATGAAATTGAAGTATTTAATTTTCCTACTATTTATCATTAGCCCGTCAGTATATGCACAATGTTCACCTGCAGATAGCGACTGTGTGCCCGTGGGTGAGTGGCAATTCTCCATTGCTTTGGGTGCTGGTGTTATCACCAACCCGCTAAATGATGGCGATAATATCCCCTTAGTTATAGTACCCAACTTTAGTTATTATGGAGAGAAAGTATTTATAGATAACAATGCCTTAGGCTTTACATTTTACGAAAGCGATGCTTTGTCATTTAGCGCGATTAGTCAGATTAATCGAGAGAATTCATTTTTTGAGCGTTGGCACCCCAATAATATTTTCGTTAATACCCTCTCTAACAGCATAGTAAGCGAAGCTCAATTCGATGAAGCCATCGATGCCATAGAAGGTACAGGTAAGACTGAGACTGATATTATTGAAGTGGAACTCGGTCAAGTACAAGAACGAAAGTGGGCATTCGATGCAGGTTTGCAAGTGAATTGGTTTTTCTTCCAGCACAGTCATTTTCAAGTTAAGTTATTGCATAATATCAATAATATTTATAATGGCTTAAATGCTCAGCTAGCATTAGAGCAGCCATTTACTTTCAGTACGATACCCAACAACCTGCTAACCCTGACCATAGGGGCTAATTGGCAAAGCAAAGAACAAGTTGATTATTACTATGGCATTGATGAAAAAGATAATGTTGTCGATGAATTATATTATCAGGGTAAAGCAAGTTTAAGCCCTTACTTTAAGTTTATTAACCAATATGCCATTAACGAAAATTGGTCGGTGAAATTAACGCTACAAAGAGAGTGGTTAGACAGTTCTCTGACCAATAGTCCTCTGGTACATGATGATGTTATTGATACCTTTTTTATGGGGGTAGAATATGCGCTGTAATAGCTGGGCAATTTTACTCATTTTGAGCTTTGCTACATTGCCCGCTCTTGCTGCTGATGAAAATGCTGAAAATACCGGTGGTGTTGAATTTTCAATAAAACCGTTAGTGTGTATTGTTAAAAAACCAGGAGATGCCTGTAGCATGACAGCAACGGTTAGTTGGCAAGCACCAAAAGCCATCAACAGTTGCCTTTATCAAGGCATAACCAAAGTGGCCTGTTGGCTTAAGCAAAAAACGATTAAAGCTGTCATTGAAATCAACATTGAGGAAAACATGGTATATACCTTAAAAGATGATAATCACCATATTATTGCCAAGCAATTGATCACTATCAATAGCAGCCTTGCTAAAAAATATCGACGCCGTTTGCGCTCGGGCTGGAGTCTATTTTAATGTTGCATATTTTATTAGTTGAGGATGATGTGCGTCTTGCCAGCCTTATCCAGCAATTTCTACAAGCAAACAACTTTAGAGTAACTGTATTACATAGCGGTGAACAAGCACCTGCGTTTATTCTAGCCAAACAACCCGATGTAGTTATTCTTGATATTATGCTGCCCAAACTCGACGGTTTTAGTATTTGCCGACGAGTAAGGAAAAAATTTACTAAACCGATACTCTTTCTTACCGCCAAAGACAGTGATTTAGACCATGTCATCGGCTTAGAAATAGGCGCTGATGACTATATCATCAAACCTGTAGTGCCTCATGTACTGCTCGCTAGAATCAATATGGTATTAAGGCGCACACAAAACACCAAGGCGACAGAGCAAGACAGCCTTAAAATTGGCCAACTCAGTATTGATAAAAAATCCCGTCAAGTGCATTTAAATAAAGAACATATTGAGCTAACTAGCCATGAGTTTGAATTACTTTGGCTACTGGCCAATAACCCCGACGAGCCGCAAAGTCGTGATTTTATCCATCAAGAAATGATAGGCCGCGATTACGATGGTTTTGATCGCAGTGTTGATGTAAGAGTTTCGCGTTTGCGTAAAAAATTAGCTGATGATACCCAAAAGCCTTATAAAATAATGACCATTTGGGGCAAGGGGTATTTATTTTGCTCCTCTGCATGGCAATAATACCACACGGCCTAACTCGATAATATTTGGATAAAAACTCACCATGATAAAGTTATTTATCAGTTTATATTTGGCAATAGTCATAGGGTTACTCAGCATCAACTGGGGCTCTGAATTGTTATGGCAACATTTAACACTAACTGACGAAAGTGAAAATATTTCTGAAATTCAACAAGCGGTGAATATTGCCAAAGCACTGCCTGCACTGATCGGAAACGATACTGAAAAAGTGCAGCTTTTTACCCAACAATCTAGCATTGCGCTGGCAATAATTTCACTAGATGACATTGCCTGGTTAAGTGAGCAAAAATCACGCCTGCTAGAGGGTGAAGCCGTGGTTATTTATGATCATCAGCAACGTCCGCTCATTTATCTGCACGCAAATAAGAGGCAAGAAAATAATAACAGCAGCCTATATCAAATTGGGCCCCTAGAGGTCAATCACCACGCAGACAACAGCCATGAAAATACTCAATTAAAATATATTATCTTAGCTATTTCCTATCTGTTACTAGCTGCTTTTATCGCACTATGGATCCGTCCTATTTGGCTAGATTTAGTCAAGTTAAAACAAATGGCCAGTGATATTTCTTCAGGTAATCTCGCCATAAGCTGTAAGATAAATAAAAGTTCTCCAACCGCAATAGTGGTGCAAACTTTTCAAGATATGGCAAAACGTATTACCAAATTACTGCTAGAGCAAACCCAATTGGTAAATGCCGTGTCTCATGAATTAAGAACACCTATGTCCAGGCTTAGGTTTTCTTTGGCCATGTTAGATAATGCTAAGCCAGAGCAAGTCGCGGGGATTACCAGCGACTTACAAGAAATGGAAACTCTCGTCGATGAAATGCTCAATTATTCTCGTATCGAAACCCTTGAACAAGCGCATAGTAAAACCATGGTTAACATTAATGAGCTGTTAGTAAATCAAGTAGAGAAGCAAAAACGCAGTACAGATAAAACGTTAACACTTACACTGCAAGATGATCTTTATTGTTTATGTAACGGACATCTAATAGAGCGAGCCAGCCAAAACTTAATTACTAATGCGATTCGTTATGCCGATAGCCTAGTTGAAATTAGAGCGAGCATGCAAAATAATCAACTCATTATTTCAGTGAGCGATAATGGCAAAGGTATTGATAAAAAGGATCGAGAAAGTATCTTCCAAGCTTTTACCCGTTTAGATAAAAGTAGGAACAAAGAACAAGGTGGCTTTGGCCTAGGTCTCGCCATAGTTAAAAGAATTATGGACTGGCATAAAGGCCAGTGCACTATTGAAAAGTCCGACATGGGCGGAGCAAACTTTAGTTTAACCATCCCGCTAGATAAAGCGTAAACATTACGGCTATCAACCATATTTTTGCTGTTCACTCAAGGTTAACTTGGGTATGCCCAGTTATTCCCGGCAATTATGTTAAGAACAAATTGATAAATAACAGAATCTTGACTTAACCTTAGTCGTGTCTACGCTTTTATATACACCTAGTAATTTTGAGACGTCATGACAATACTTTCCCCTAACACTACCAATAAAGTTGCTAATAATATTACTGAATTAATCGGCAATACCGATTTATTACGCATCAATAGCCTGAGCAACCTAACTGGCTGTGAAATATTGTTAAAATGTGAGCAGCAAAACCCGGGAGGCTCAATTAAAGACCGAGCGGCATTACAGTTAGTGAAAGACGCCATAGAAAGTGGTTATCTAAAACCCGGCATGACCATAGTCGAGGGAACCGCTGGCAATACCGGTATTGGCTTAGCCCTTGTTGCCAAAGCCCTAGGTTTTAATATGTTAGCAGTAATGCCTAAAGGACAAGCGCTGTATGATGCGCAATTGTTTTTAGTTGATGCCTGCCCCTTTGCTGATCCTAAACATTTTTATCATACCGCCAAACAACTTGGTGAACAGCGTGGCGATTATTGGTGGGCTGATCAGTTTGAAAATACCAGTAATTGTAAAGCCCATTACCTCAATACCGGACCCGAAATTTGGCAACAAACCCAAGGCCATATTGACGCACTGGTTTCTGTCGTTGGTACTGGCGGTACTATAGCGGGTAACTCAAGGTATTTATCAGAGCAGAACCCGCAATTACAAACTTGGTTGGTTGATCCCCACGGCTCTGGTATTTATCACTATTTAAAAACCGGCCAGTATCAAGCGAACGGCAGTTCGTTTACCGAAGGCATCGGCATTATGCGTAGTGTCGAAAATTTCCGTCAGGCCAAGATAAATAAAGCCATTAGCTTACCGGATCAAGACTTGGTGACTATTTCCCGAGAGCTCAGCCAACTAGATGGTATCTTACTCGGCAGTAGCTCTGCATTAAACGTTGCCGGTGCGCTATATGCAGCAGCAAAAATGGGCCCAGGCAAAACTATTGTCACCTTTTGCTGTGACTTAGCGGAGCGCTCTTACGACAAACTTTATAATCCCGAATTCCTAAAAGAAAAGAAAATTACTGTTGATCATGAAACGCTAGCCAGCATGTTTGAACGTTATCAAGCCGAGCCAGCTAACGTGGTGATTACAGTGCGCTAATTACAGTGAGGTAAGTGAAGTAAAATAAATAACCTCAACTCGGGTTAATGAATGTTTCAATTTCACCAAGTAGTCATTTATATCAATAGGTTGCAAGAATCACTGAAGATATTACCTATTTGTATCGCTCAATTTTGATAGTTTAGTGTCTAACAAGGCGGTTTTGTGTACCAATAACTGGTTATTGGTAACAGAGCCAACGCAGGTAGGCGCTAAAATAGCTTATTGAGTAACTTTGCTTATCCCGAGCTGAGGTTAAATAACACTAATGAGCCAAAACGAGCTCATTTTGTAAAAAAGATAAACATTGGGCATTATTGCCACGAAAAATTATTCTTTCGGCCTTTAGTCCTAATTGGTATTGATACATAGGATCATAGTATTCGCTGAGCAAAGGTTTTAACCAATCAAAATGATAGTGAAGTTGACCATTTTTCTGTTGGATTAAGGCCGTACTCTGTATTGCCTTTAATTGGCCGTAACGCTCGGTGCCAAGGCGCTTTCGTACTTTGAACAGGCCTTGCTCTAAATACTGACTAAAGGCGACAAAGCCTTGTTCAACACCATATTTAGCTTGGTATTGGGCTGTCATTTTTATGATGTATTCTTGATAAATATGCTCAAGTCGATAATCTAAGCTTTCTTCAAGTACCACTAGTGGCGCTAATGCCATAGATTTTCTTAAGCTATCCGGTAAATGAATGCTGCCAATTGCCCTGCCTTCATCTTCTAAGAGCAAGGTTTGCTCTGAGTTATAGTTACCCGTGATGTATTGTTCAACTAGCTTATTTTCAAAATTTATTTGATTTGATTGTCTGGTAACGAAGCCGCCAAAACTCGAACCTCGATGACCCGCTGCCCCTTCTAAATCTAAACTGTTAACACAATGGCTTAGAAAAGGCGTTTTGCCACAGCCAGTATTGCCGGCTAAAATCATCAATGGCTGTAATGCTAATTTGTCCAGTTCGTTCAGTAAAAACTGACGAAGGGCTTTATAACCACCGGTAAGCAGTGGATAGTTAACACCCGATTCCTTTAACCAACGCTGTACCGTTTGCGAACGTAAACCGCCGCGAAAACAATATAAATAGCCTTGTGGATTTTCCCGAGCAAAGTCTTGCCATTGTGCCAGCCGACTCGATTTTGTCTGCCCTGAAACTAAGCTATTGCCTAGAGTGATGGCAGCCGCTTGGCCATTTTTTTTATAACAAAGGCCTACTTCCGCTCGTTCATCGTTATTCATCAGAGGGTAACTTATCGACTGATTAAAAGCGCCCTTTTCAAATTCAATTGGCGCCCGTACATCCATTAAAGGGATTTTATTACGAATAATAGCGCTAAAATCTGCGCTGTTGGCTCGCTCTATTGTTGAAGTATTGATGGTCATTACAACAAGCTCACGGTTGGTGAAGTTGCCGCCACTAGCTCACCAATAGGTTGTAGGTTAAGGCCATTATCTCGACATAGCGCTTCAAATTCGTCTTTGCCTTGTGGTTGAACTGCCACAAGTAAACCGCCACTGGTTTGAGGATCGCACAAAAGTATTCTTTGCTTAGCGCTTAACGGCCCAACGTGTTCACCATAACTGTCAAAATTTCGCTCACAGCCACCAGGTATACAGCCTTGGTCAATATAATCATTGACGAAGTCCATAAAGGGTACTTGCTCAAAATCGATAACAGCAGCAACATCACTGCCTTGACACATTTCCAATAGATGTCCTAAAAGTGCAAAGCCAGTCACATCAGTCATAGCCGTAACAACATCCAGTGCTGCAAACTTCTGTCCAATAGTATTTAAGGTTTTCATCACTTGTGGTGCTAGTTGTGTGTGTTCAGGTAACAGTTTCCCTTGTTTTTCAGCCGTGGTCATAATGCCAATACCTAACGGCTTAGTTAAATACAAAAGATCGCCAACCCCTGCGGTATTGTTGCGCTTAATCTGCGCATTATTGATCAGACCAGTAACGGCTAAGCCAAAAATTGGCTCAGGCGCATCAATGGAATGGCCGCCCGCTAACGGGATCCCCGCCTCAGCACAGATCATTCTTGCTCCATCAAGCACTTGTTGGGCTATTTCTGGCGCTAAAAGTTTTACTGGCCAGCCCAAAATAGCTATCGCCATTAGCGGCTTTCCGCCCATGGCATAAATATCGCTAATGGCATTACAGGCGGCAATTTTACCAAAGTCAGTAGGATCATCGACAATGGGCATAAAAAAATCAGTGGTTGAGATCACGGCTTGATCATTACCAATATCAAAAACAGCCGCGTCATCTTTGGTGCTATTACCCACTAAAAGTGCGTTATTCTCGGGTAAAGCCAGTGATGACTTTAGCATCACATCAAGTACCGACGGCGAAATTTTACAGCCACAGCCTGCGCCGTGTGAGTATTGGGTCAAACGAATTTTTGTCATGATAATTGGTATAATGAAGAAGCAGGAGACTAATTTACAGTAATAACTGCGCTGTTACACCTGTGGATTAATATTTATCTCAGTTGCTATTCAATGTGCTGGGCTGCAGTGGCAATTAAAATTGCTCAAGTTATCATGGGTGGCCTAATAAGTTCTAGGCGCAGAAGTATATGCCAGAAGGCAGCAGCGGTATTTTAAGTTTTGGCATTAAAGGTGGCGAACAAGCAGGCGCTAAATTTATTGATGCACTACAGCTTATCGTGCGTCTTGTTAATATTGGTGATGCTAAGTCACTCGCTTGTCATCCAGCTTCAACAACACATAGGCAATTAAACGCAGAAGAATTGCCTATGGCTGGCGTGAGTAAGGAAATGGTGCGTTTATCTATTGGTATTGAACATATTGAAGATATTCTTGCCGACGTTGAGCAGGCATTAGCACTGAGCCAAAAGTAACTTTTCTTTTTATAGGGACTAAGCACTGACATAACTTTAGTTGCTTAAACAATTAAACCCTCCATTAGTGATTTAATGGCGGGTTTTAATTTATCTAAATTGAGTTAGTTAAATTTAGTTGAATTTAGATAGGCTCAATTTAGGCCGATTTAATTAAACTAAGCTGGTTAACATCTCATCAGAATAACTCACTAATGGCTGCTTATTGCGGATTTTAGCGACATAATCAGGGTTAGCAATGAAAGGTCGACCAATAGCAATAAGGTCAAACTTATTATCTTCGATTGCCTCACTTGCCGTTTCTGCGGTGTAACTACCCACACCCACTAAAGTTTTACTGTAGTTCGCTCGAACATAACTTGAGGCTTTACCGCCTAAATAATCAAATTCCATACTATCGTCAAATATACCAATATGTAAAAAGGCTAAATCACGCTTTTCTAACTCTGGTAATAGTAGATCAAATACTTGGCGATCTCGTTTGTCACCAGCCATATTAAAGTAGGCTCCTGGTGATACTCTTAACGCAGTTCTATCATTGCCTATTTTTGAGATAATGCCGTCAACCACCTCTAAAGCAAAGCGGATCATATTTTCACTGCTACCGCCGTACTCATCACTGCGTTGATTACTATCATGATGTAAAAATTGGTCAATAAGGTAACCATTAGCGCCATGAATCTCAACACCATCAAAACCTGCTTTAATCGCATTTTCGGCAGCTAAAGCATAATCACTCACTAGTGAGTTTATTTCATCAATGCTTACGGCTTTAGGGGTTTTATAGGTTAGTTCGCGCATTCTAGGTACACTGCCCTCAACACCAATGGCAGATGGTGCTAATACTGCCGCGTCATCGTTGCCCTTGCCGTAAAAATACGGATGTGCAACTCGACCGGTATGCCAAAGCTGGGCAAATATTTTCCCACCATTTTTGTGCACTGCCGAAGTAACTGCTTGCCAGCCGTCAATTTGAGCTTGGGTAAATAAGCCCGGTGTATTTGGGTAACCTTGACCGTCAGGGCGGATAATTACCGCTTCTGAAATGATTAACCCTGACTCAGCTCTGCGAGCGTAATACTCTGCCATTGCTTGAGTGGGTACTAAATTATCATCAGCCATACACCGTGTTAATGGCGCCATTAATATTTTATTGTTTAAACTAATGCTGTTATTTAACACGTAAGGTTTGAATAAATTTTCGGTCATGATTGTGTCTCTATCTTGAATGTACATTCAAGATATCGTTATTTGAACGAACATTCAACTACTATTTTGAATGCTTGTTCAAAATTAGGTATAATCATGGCATCTACTAAAATGATGACGATAAATTAATGCGTAATGCTGAGTTTGATAGAGAAGAAGTATTAAGAGCTGCTATGAAAGCTTTTATGCATAAGGGTTATGCTAATACCAGTATGCAAGAGCTTAAAAAAGCCACGGGTTTACACCCTGGCTCTATTTACTGTGCTTTTGAAAACAAGCGAGGTTTATTACTTGCTGCCCTTGAGCAATATCGTTTAGACAGAGCTACCGAATTTGAGCAGTTCTTTGCTAACTCGCATTTAACCCTTGATAATTTAAAGTCATATTTAACTAATGTGGTCGTTGAATGTATTAGTTGCGATAGTGCTCAGGCTTGTTTATTAACCAAGGCATTGAATGAAATCGCTGAACAAGACAGTGAAATTCAACAAGTGATTAGCGATAATCTATCTGTTTTACAGCAAGCTCTAGCAGAAAAATTTGAGCAAGCTAAAGCAGAAAAAAGTATTAACGCTGACAAAGATTGCGACCATCTAGCACGGTACTTTTTAATGGGTATATATGGCTTAAGAACTTTTGCCCATACTCACCCCGAGGCAAAAGTATTAGAGCAACTTGCTGAGCAGCTTTATCATGATGTTTCTCAGTAGTTTTACTTATACAAAATTTTAATCACTCTAGCTTCCCAACAGGTTTTTTAATTAATGAATAATATAGTTTTCATCAGTGGCTCTGAATCAGCAACTAAGTCTCAATGGCTAGCAGAGATCCAAAAGCAACTTATCAATGAAACAATACGTTTACCTGAAGAAATTAGTGACTCTCAAGCTAAGCATATAGATATTGCCATTGTTGCCAATCCAGATCCAAGCGACTTGGCCAGATTCCCTAATTTAGTCTGGATACAAAGCTTATGGGCTGGTGTCGAACGCTTAGTTGGTGACGTTATTGATAAGCCGGTAAAGCTAGTTAAATTAAACGATCCACAACTAGCAAAGACTATGGCTGAATCTGTACTTGCCTGGACCTTATATTTGCAACGAAACATGCCTGAATATGCGCAACAGCAAGTCAACAAACAGTGGCGACAGTTGCCGTGTATAACCTCCGCAGAACTTAGGGTAAGTGTATTAGGAGCTGGTGCACTCGGCATCACGGCTTTAAATACCCTAAAAAAACTAGATTACCAAGTGAGTTGTTGGAGCAGAACAGCAAAGCAGTTTGATGGTATTAAAAATTACCTAGGCTCTGCTGGTTTACATACAATGCTAAGCAAAACAGATATTTTAATAAACCTGTTACCACTCACTCCAGAGACTTATCATCTGCTTGGCAAGGAATTGTTAAGTAATCTTCCTAAGGGTGCCAAGCTAATAAACTTCTCACGAGGAGCTGTTATCGATACCAAAGCATTATTGAACTTATTAGAAAATGGCCACATAGCTCATGCCGTACTCGATGTCTTTGAGCATGAACCTTTAGCGCCGACCGATGCCATTTGGACTAACCCTAACATCACAGTGTTACCGCATATATCCGCACCAACCAATATGCTCTCGGCAGCAAAGGTTATTGCTAAGAATATATTAATGTATCGTGAAAATAACGTCATCCCCAATTATGTCGATGTTAAACAAGGGTATTAGAATCACACTATCTAAAGCTAAATTATAAGATTAATCAGGGCATCCATTACCAAACAGCTTCAATAAATACATTATCACCTAAATTGAGCAATGGTGGTGTACATCATGTATTATCGTAATTTAAACACAAAAAAGCCCCGACCATTTCTGATCAGGGCTTTCTATGTATGGTACCGCAAGACGGACTTGAACCGTCACTTCTTTCGAAATCGGATTTTGAATCCGACGTGTCTACCAATTCCACCACTGCGGCATAAACTTTTAGTTAGCTGATAAATCAACTCCCTGGAAATTTATTCAGTAAAGGCTATAAAGCTTTTACGAACTTTAGCTATGCGCTAAAGAGGTGGCATTATACGAAACTAAATTAACTAAGCAACAAGTTTTTCATCGCGGTTATGTTAACTGGTGTTTATTTATGCTATTCCAGCAGCAAGACACCATTCTCAGCTCATTATGGTCCCTGCCAATAGTTATTTAAGAAAGTAATTAATCGGGCACTCTAAGATTAAAGTCTTTTATTAGGACTTCTTTACCATTTATCTGTATCGCTACTTGGTGTTTGCCCGAATAATACTTACGTGTAGTAATAGCTTTCATCTTATGTTGCTTCGTTAGCTCAATACTTGCTTTGCTTTTTAAGGTCAGCTCTTTCAACTTAAAGACTTTTGCTGATAACTGTCCATTCGCTTTCATATGATAAATGACAAAATCGATAGCAAGCTTTTGATTACTCATTGATGTGGATGTTAACTGCACAGTAAACGTTAACGTATCACCGAGTGTTAATTGACTATTTACTAAGGATAAATCTTCGGCCAAAAGTTTTGGGCTTTTGGTAAAGCCCAACAGTGGAAATACCTGAGGATGCCCTGATTTAATTAAACTACGACAAGCGTGTTTAATAACCCATTGAGTATTACTTGAAGCGCCTTTTTGCCAGCGCTTACATATTTCAATAACAATGTCGGGATTGTCTTTCGCTATATCATTTAAGTGATTTGCCACTGAGCGGCGTACATATTCACTTTCATCATCTTTAAGTTGCTCTAATAAAGCTAAATTTGGTTTTGGGTCTTGGCAAAATGCCTGCAACCTAATTCCCCAAGGCAAACGTGGCCTTGTGCCTTCAGAAGTTAGCCGTCTTACATGGTAGTCTTCATCCGTTACCCATTGGCTTAAATATTTAGCCGATAATTCAGGATATTTTTCAATAAAAGGTCGAATGGCAAACTCAGCTGAAAATAAACTGGTTAAATACCGTAGACAATCAAAAGCTAAATCTGGATTATCTATGCCATATTTAGCAACAAAATCAGTGACTGGCCAAGCAGCAAATGATCGTAATGGATCTTCGGGGTTACCATAATCCCAATGAGGTTTTAGCTGGATAAAAATTTCATGACAAACGGAAAATTCTTGCGGTAAATACTTAGCTAAGACCTCAATAAAGTGGTTAACTCTCTGCTTAAGTTCAAGTGATGCTAGACCAATATCAATTTGTTGTAAAAATTGTTCAACTGCAAAGTTAGGGTAAACCTGACTAATCGCCGTCGAAATTCGCTCTGCCGCGGCGAGATTTAATCCATCTTTCATTAACATGTAATACCAATTTCATTAAATTATTGCTCACTTGTGCAGGTTAAAATACACCATGTCTGCGTTGCTCTCAATCCCAATAGCCAGCTATTGCTCAATCGAGCGCCTTGCCCTGATATATTTTTCCTATCCACAACAAGATCACAAACTTAATGAAACTGGTATAACTACCTTGTTTTCCCTAAGAAGAGAATACTTATTTTTATAAGTTGCGTTATTAATTACAAAATACTATCACTGACATTCACACTTTAAACTTGATGGGCATTTAAAAAAATATCAACAGCCTTGGCCACCTGATGGCTGATTTCTTCATCACTGGCTTTTTTATTCGGTAACAATAAGCTTCTGGTATGTAATGGACCTTTTGCCATTTCAATTAGCATTTGTGCACTAAAGTGACAATTATCAATTTTTAAGATTTTTTGCTCTTTCAGCCATTCTAAGTAATCTGCTAAGGGTAGGATGCCAGTCATAGGTCCTTTTTGATAAATCATTTCGCCCAGTTCCGGAAATTTCACGACTTGCTGCACCACTAAACGAAACAGTGACATCAACTCTGGTGATAACATGCCTTTAACAAACTTAAAACATACTTGGTTAAGCGCTGCTTTGGCTTCAATATCACGATTAATCGAAGTTAGAATTTCCGATTGCTCTTTCACTTGCCTTTGAATAACGGCCATCAACAAGCCCTGCTTATTACCAAACTCATTATAGATAGAGCGTCTTGAACCACCTGCCTCGCTAATGATCATTGCTAAAGACGTTTCATCAAAGCCTTGATGATAAAAAAGATGTTGTGCTGCATCTAATATCAACAGACCTCTTGCGCTGAGTTTGGTAATTTCTATAGTGCTGTCTTTAACCATCTTGGGGTGCCGTAATTGTAACTATACCCAAACAACCTCAAGATGCGGGATTCAGCTGGAATTAGAAACGTATTTAGGCAAGGCATTGATTGAAGAGAATGGTTACTCAGGAGTAATAAGCTCCTGCATTCTCTAAGAAGCAACATCCATGTAGCGTCCTTTTCGAATATCAATAACGACGAATAAAACGTTTCTAAACCAGCCCTACGGGGACGAATGAGCAAATCATATTCATTGTTGCGTAAGTAATTAAGGGAATGACCATTAATAAAATACGCGCCTTGAGTATGAATCGCTCAGCCGTCCTGAAACGAGCATCTTGAAGTAGCTTGGGTATATATTGTTGACTTTGGTACTGTATAGTACCAAACTATCCGGTACTAGGCAGTACCAATTGTACAGCTTAGTAAAAATGAACTTTACTCATAGGGACATCCCTGCACTTTTGTCAAGCCAAAAGTAACCAAAGGAACAAGCATGCGCGCGCTCTCATTTATACTAATGACTCTATTACTCGTTGGTTGTAATAAACCAGCAAAAGACATAATCGAACCAATTCGTCCGATAAAGTGGACACAAGTTAGTCTTTCATCACTTGAACAAATACGGGTATTATCGGGTATTGTAGCTCCCGTTGAAGCGACAAAACTCAGCTTTGAAGTCAGCGGTAAAATTGAACAGATTAATGTTAACTTGGGTGCGCATGTCCGCAAAGATCAACCATTAGCCCTATTGTATAAACGTAGTTTTAATCTAGAACTGCAATCCGCTAAGGCAAAGTATCAACAGTCTAAGGCGAGTTTAGCTGATGCTAAAAACACTTATGCTCGTTATCAAGCCTTGCTAAAACAAGGTGTTGTTTCGCAATCAGGTTTTGACAATGCCAAAGCAAGTTATGATTCTAACAGTAGTGCTGTTGCGGTTGCACAGGCGCAATTAGATATTGCCAATAAAAACCTGCAGGACAGTATTTTACGTGCTCCCTATGATGGCATTATTACTCGGCGATTATTTGAGCCGTCTCAGCAGATTACTTCCGGACAGTCTGTCTTTGAAATCGAAGGTAAACATGGCTTAGAAATTCAGATTATGGTGCCTGAAACCTTAATTCAAGAATTAACCCAAAACGCTATTTTACCGATAATGTTCCCAGTATTACCTAAGATAAAAATGAATGGTCGTATCACCGAAATAGGTACTAGAGCAGAGTCTGCCAATGCCTTTCCGGTAACTGTAGTTTTGCAAGGTGATAACCCATTATTACGCGCAGGCATGACCGCGGAAGTAGAATTTATGTTTGAGGGCGTAGGTAGAACAGGACATAAAGGCCCTTCTATCAAGGTACCTCTTACAGCGATTAGCGCAGGACTAGAACAGAAAGCTTATGTATTTGTCTATAACAGCGATGAAAAAGTAGTTCAGCGCAGAGAAATAAAAACAGAAAACATCTTAAACAACCAAGTATATATATCTTCTGGATTACAGCCGGGTGAAATAATCGCTACAGCTGGGGTTGCCTTCCTTAGAGATGGCCAACAAGTTAGTTTGCTAGATACTAAAATCAAGCGATTTAACTAAGCCGAGCCTAAGGAAGAATAATGAATTTAACTAAAATCGCCTTTAAGTATCGTAAAAGTGTTTTTTTACTACTGGGTGTCATGTTGATCAATGGTGTTTTTGCCTACTTCACCTTGCCTGCGCAAGAAGACCCAACTATCACCATACGTGAAGCTATTATCAGCACATCTTTTCCTGGTATGTCGCCAGACAGAGTTGAGCAACTTATCACCAAAAAGTTGGAAGAGGAAATACGAAAAATTCCCGAAGTGGAGGAAATTAAATCAACCTCCACTATCGGTTTATCCATTGTCCATGTAAAAGTTTATGATCGTTATTTCAACCTTGACGATATATGGCAAAACGTACGTAATAAAACCACGGCAGCACATCAAAAAATGCCATCGGGTACACGTACTCCTCATGTAAATGACGAATTTGGTGATGTTTCAGTGATCACCCTAGCCTTAACCGCCGACGGTTTTGGTATGGGTGAAATGTATGATATTGCCCAACATATACGCGACAGTTTATATGGTGTGGAAGGCACTAAAAAAATTGAAATACTCGGCCGTCAAGAAGAACGAATTTTTCTCGAAGTATCTAATGCCAAATTAGCACAACTGGGCATATCGCCAGAGGCGTTAATATCGGAGCTGCAAAATCAAAACATTATTAGCTCTGGTGGTCAAATAGACACCGGAGCCATCAGTTTTATTGTTGAGCCTTCAGGTAACTTTAATAGCACCTTAGATATTGCCAATACTTATATTAACATCCCCAATAGCGAAAATTTTATCGCCTTAAAAGATGTGGTAACCCTACGTAGAGACTATCTTGACCCGCCTGACAAACTTGCTTACTTTAATGGCCAACCGGCAATATTTTTTGCCATATCTATGTTGCCCGAATATAACTTATTGGAATTTGCCCCACGGGTGATGGAAAAATCAGATGAGGTAGCCAGCACTTTACCGGTTGGTTATACAATAAATGTTGCCACCTACCAAGCGGCACAAGTAGAGAAAACCATTAGAGGTGTCTCGGTAAATGTATTACAAACACTGGCGATTGTACTGGTGGTGGTGATTTTATTTTTAGGTCTGCGAGTTGGTCTTATTGTTGGCGCTATTGTGCCTTTTGTTATGCTTACCACACTCACCATAATGCATTTTGCCGATATGAAATTAGAGCGGATGAGTTTAGCGACCTTGATTATTTCATTAGGCTTGTTAGTAGATAACGGCATTGTTATCGCCGAAGATTTTAAGCGCCGTATAGAAAAAGGCATTGCCCGCTATGATGCTATGTTACAAGGCAGTCAAGAATTAGCCATTCCCCTACTTAGCTCATCTATTACCACTATTTTATTTTTCTTACCGCTGATGCTGGCTGAACATGTTGCTGGTGAATATACCCGCTCTATTTCTTTGGTGATATTAATTACCTTATTAACTAGTTGGATATTGGCCTTATGTGTCACGCCATTATTGTGTTACTTCTTCATTACTCCCGCAAAGCAAGCAGGTTCAAAAGCTTTAGTGACAAATAATGAAGATGTTAGTGTCGGTAGATTTTATGCCTACTACGAGGTGTTTTTGCATTGGTTATTAACACATAAAGCGCTATTTATCGGCGCTATGCTGATGCTATTTGTTGCCTCGATAGTTGCAATGGGTTCGGTCGCTAAACAGTTTTTTCCGGACTCTGATCGCACACAAATTATTATCAATATTGACTTGCCTAATGGCACCTCATCAAAAGAAACTAACCGCCAGATGAAAGAGATATTCTCATGGCTAGATAACAAAACACGTTTTGATTTTATCGACAGTTACTCTGGTTATGTCGGTTTTAGTGGCCCACGTTTTGTTATGTCATTGGCGCCAGAAGATCCTGCGCAGAATAAAGGTTTTATTGTTCTTAATGTAAAGGATGAAACCGATATTTCCGCTAAGGTACTTATGTTAGACCGTGATATAGAACATGACTTCCCTAATGTATCAGCTCGGGTAAGTAAGATGTTTTTAGGGCCATCAGATTCCAATACTATTAAAATACAAGTAAAGGGCCCAGACAAAAATATTATCTATAAGAAGGCACAGCAGATCATGGATGTACTGCATGACACGCCAAACACCTTAGATATTAGAACCGACTGGGAAAACCTGATTGTTAAAATTGACGTGCAAATTGATCAACTCAGAGCAAAGCGCTCAGGACTAACTTCTTCTGAAATAGCGCAA
>NZ_JABSOV010000028.1 GCF_013215345.1 Colwellia sp.
AACTCGTCAGACGATCTTGAAACTCGTCGAACGATCTCACGACTTGATAAGGAGTGTTCTTACGACTCGCCGAACGATTTTACGATTTTGCAGCACATCTAACTTCATATTCAGCGAAAATACCACCGTTACCATCGGCCTGTGCTGGGCCATAGAACTCGTCATAACGAGAAACGCTTGAATTCACACCACTTTTGTACTTCATGCTCCAACGTACGCGCCAGCCGTCTTTATACCAACTCACTGATGCAGTTGCTTTATCTTCAAAAATCCCTGCTGATAATGAACCTACATAGTCAGTAGTAAATTGGCCATCAGGTGAAGTCTTGGTTTCTTCATGAGTAAGTACGTGTGTCCAATCAAGTTTAAACTTAAGATTACCAAAATCATTTAAATCTAAACGGTATTGAGCAGCAATATCAACACCACTCGTGCGGATTTCATCTTGGTTGTATACACGTTGCATGATACCTGTAATTTGACCATCAGGGCCACGACTCACGTCATTACAGAAAGAGTTTTCCGAACCAAAGTCTAACGATGAGTCATAACAAAACTCAAGAATCTCTTCATTACCAAATGAAGTAATCGCATCTTCGATTGAAATATCATAGTAATCAACCGCTAAGTTGAAATCTTCTAAAAAGGCCGGTGCCATAGTAACACCGGCAGTAAAAGTAGTAGCCGTTTCTTCAAATAAATCAGAGTTACCTACGTTTGGTGAATAACCATTGTTATCATCTTCAAATTCATTACCACCAGCAATAGTATCAGCGATACCCTGTTCTAAACGACAATTGTTGTGCCCTGGTTCATCTGAAGTCTCAGTAGTTTTATCACAGATATCATCGAATGAATCAAAATCACCCCGTGGTGGCGACATTGCTTCAGTAATAGTTGGTGCACGCTGTGAAGTTGCCCAGTTAGTACGTAAGGCGTAACCTTCAATAGGTTCCCATACTAAACCTACTTTATAACTTTCAACCATATCAACGTTATCAAGGTCGTATTGACCGACACGTGCTGATACTTCAGCCGTTAAGCTTTTCGCCCCAGCAACATCTCTTAATAATGGGAAAGCCGCTTCAGCAAAAATCTCTGCTACTCCAATAGAACCCTTAAAGTCAGGTACATAGTTAAAAGTAATACCACCTTGAGGTACGTTAGTACTTACTGTTTGAGTATCTTTACGGTATTCAAAACCAAATACTGATGAAACCGCGCCCGCTGGCATTTCAAATAAATCACCGGCAATATAACCAAGTACATTCATTTGTTCATTATCCGTATTTATTTCAGGATTGACACGAAGGTAGTTGGCCATTTCAGTAGTAACTGAGCCTTCACCAAATAAATCAAGTGGTACACAGCCTGCATCAGCTTCAGCGACAGAATTTGCACACTGCACTTCACCATTCACTACTTCGGTATCTAATGCATTTTTTAAGTTGTAAACATTAATTTCGTTTGAACGCACTTGTCTTTGTTTAAATTTACCGTAACCTGCAGATAAATCCCAATCCCAGCTACCATCAAACATAGTACCTTGCAGACCAGCCCATGAACGAATAGTGGTACGGGTATTGTCGTTGAGAATATTACCAACTTCACCAAATCGGCGATCCCATTTCACGCCTTTAGAGCTGGCTTGATCAGCAATTTCAGGATGCATGAACGGATTATCAGCAGGGATTCGACCTGCTTTAATTTCACCAAACTCACCAGTTTCAGGATTATAAGTTACCGCAGTTTCACCTTCATATGAATCTTCAGGTGATTTATTATTGATAGAGCGGTTATAACTGTATTGTACTTGTCCATAAAACATCACATCATCAGTTAAGTCATAATCAAGCTTTAATGCAACAGAGGCTTTTTCATCAGGTACTTTAAGCATAACGTACTGGTTACTATTGATACCATCACGTTCTTCTAGCCAAGTATCACCTTTATATTCATTACCATCATACCAATAGCCACCTTCACCACCGCTACCTTCATCAAATACACCACCTAAGATACCGTCACTGCGACTTCTCCAATCAGCAGGTGAAATATCACGCATGCATTTATCACCGTCTTCAGTCTGCATCTGGTTACACATTAGCTTATCATCATAATCCCATGAATCTTCCTGTTGAGCACGTTCTCTATCATCAAAAGTAAGCCCCCAGTCTTTATCATAAGAAGAGCTAAAGAACATATAACCACGGTCATCATCAAATCCAGTACCAAAGTCGAAATCAAGACCTAACTCTTTAGCGCCGCCATCTGTACTTTCACCGCCCTTTACTTTGAAAGATAAACCTTCTTTGTCTTGTTGGGTAATAATGTTTACCACACCAGCAATGGCGTCAGAGCCATAAGCTGCTGAAGCACCACCCGTAATAACTTCAACTCTATCTACCATGCCTGAAGGAATAGTTGATAAACTTACGTAGTTACCTGAGTAGCTGTTTGAAACAGTACGTCGACCATCAATTAGCGTTAACGTACGGTTAGTACCTAGATTACGTAAATCGACGGTTGAAAGGCCTGTGCCTGAGACACTTGATTGTGAGTTTGAGTTACTAAAACCTTCGGCAAGTTGTGGTAATTCATCAATTAAGATATCGGATAAAGAGCCAATACCGGCATCTTCAATCGCATCTCTGTCCATGGTTGCTAGCGGTGTTGCTACACTAAAACTGTCACGACGTAAACGTGATCCTGTAACAGTTATTTTCTCGTCAGCTTTTGCTTTTTTCACTTCTGCTGGTGCTGTTTTAACAACGGGTTTAGCTATTGCATTTTCAGCGTCAGCAGCAAAAGTTGCTGGTGCAAATGTTAATGCTGAACCAGCGATGGCAGTGTATATAGCAGTTTGAATTGCGATGGTGATTGGACTTTTATTCATCATTCATCTCTCTTAGTGTTTTTGTTTAAGTTTTGTTATTTATATTTTTAATATTATTTTTATATTGTTTTTATATTTTGGTTTACCGCTAATAACAGATAATTTACTGCTGTTAGTAATAGCTGAGCTACTTACAAACGTGTATTGACAGATCAGGTCATAAGCAAAACTCACAAAAGCAAACATCTTTGTTTCAAGTAACTTTGTGTTAATAAAACGTAGAGTTAATTAAGCTTTTCTCTGTTTTAAGTAACTACACCTACATATACAATCTATAGAAAATCATTTGTACATCGATTTAATATCTATTACCAAAAAATACAAAAATAAAACTATGAAAACATGAGGTTACAAAAGTCACATTTAAAAACTATATCTCTCAATTTTTAGATACTTAAAAACATAATGACTACAAATTAGATAATATTTAGATAAACAAGTTACTTAGCTTTGATAATTTTGTTAGCATTAAATTAGCCTAAGGAGGGGTTGTTAAGGTAACTACAAGGACAAATAGCAGCGACGATAAAGTCAAAAAATCAGACTACTTAAAGCAATAAATAATCCAAATCATGCGTAATAAACCATTTAAGATTAATCAATATCAGGTAACACCTGCAGAATTCTCCATTCAAGCCGATGGCTTTGATAAGCAGTCATTACAGCCAAAATTTATTGAAGTATTATTTTATTTAGCAGAGCACCATGGTCGGGTTGTGCCAAGAGATGAACTTATTGATCACATCTGGGGCCAAGATAGTTATGTGGGTGAAAAAAGCTTAACTAATGCTATCTGGCATTTACGTAAAAAACTCAGCTACGCTGACGACGAAGAAGAAATAATTAAGACCATTCGAAAAGCTGGCTATCAGTTAATGCCAGAGCCGCAATGGCAAGCTAGCCCGGAAAGTGTCAGTAAAGTTTCTAGCCCTGAACTACTAGAAAGTTCAATAAATTACTCCGTTGATAGCGCCATTGAAGATTCAGCTGAGATTCCGGTATACCAAACACAAGGTATAGTAAGTAATCAGCAAGCAGTGAAGTCCGCTGAAAAAACTACTAATAAGAGTAAAGTGTTTAATATAAGCAGTACCCATGTACTGGTGACTTTAATTCTCAGCTTGTTAGTGCTGCTTTATATTCAGCAACTTTCTGATGATGACGATATTAGAATTACCGCCATCACTAAACACCCCGGTAGTGAGCTGTTTCCTTCCCCCTCACCGGATGGTCGTTTTTTGGTCTACAGCCAAGTATCAACCAATAAACCAACCAATTTGTTTATGAAAGATACCCATCAAGTAGAATTGCCGCCTAAGCAATTAACCTTTGATAATGCTATCGAGATGCATAGTGTTTGGAGTAACGACGGCCAATATTTGTATTTTGCTCGTAAAGATAAAGCGAACAACAGCTGTTATTACATTCAATTAAAAGTCTCTAGTCAGCAAGAAACACAACTAGCAACTTGTCCAATGCAAGGGGTTTATTATTACCTTGATATATCCCCTGATGACCAAACCCTTGCTGTCTATAACAAGGGCGTTTTTGCTAAAAGAACTGGAATTTACTTTATTGATTTATCGTCAAAAAACTTTGCCATGACGCGTTTCTCTTGTGATAGTGATTGTACTTACAAAGATAGAGATATGTCTTTCTCTCCCGATGGTAAATACATAGCTGTTTCTAGGCGAATCAACCGCTTAAGTGAAAATATTTATCTTATTAAGCTAGTAACTAAAGTGACAGAACAACTTACTTTTGATGAAGAAGATATTGTCGGTATGTCTTGGTTTGGCGATAGCCAAAAGTTAGTTTTTGCGGCGCAACGCGCTGATAATCGCTTTGGTTTTGTTATCGATATTCAAAGTAGAGTAAAACAAGCATTGAACCTAACTGGCTTTAGCTACCCCAGTATTGCCAAGCAATCACAACAGCTGTATTACCAAGAACGCATAGAAAGCTCTTCACTTTTTAGCTTGCAGCTTAATGATGTTATCGCCAGTAGTCCATTCCCTGTTCTACAATCTAACTTCACTTATGAATCACCTGATTACAGTGCTATCAATGATTTAGTGGTATTTTCTTCCAATGAATCTGGCTTTGATGAGCTTTGGTCAGCCAAACCCGATGGTAGCGCACGTAAACAGTTAACCAATTTAAAACAACCACTACGTTACCCTAAGTGGTCACATGATGGTCAAAAGGTTGCCTTTTTAGCACCTTTATCTGAAGATAGAGGTGATGGTATATATATATATTCTTTGAAAAATGAGCGGGTGACATTACTCAAAAGTCCCTTTGTCCAGCATAATCGTCCAAATTGGTCCATGGATGATAAACAAGTTATTTCGGCCATTTATGGTAATCATCATACCGATATTTATAGCATTAATATCGCAGACTCCAGTACCAAACGCCTCACTTTTGACGGTGCACGTTATGGCGTAATGGTATCAGCTGACACCTTACTTTATACCAAAATTAGGAAAGGTTTATGGCAAAAAAACATCAATGATGTGCAAGCAGGTGATAGGGTTATTAAGGGTAGTCTCTTTAATACATTATACGCCTGGACTTATGAAAAAGGTCAGGTCTATTATCAAAAATCCTTTGATGATCACTATCAATTGATATCCTACGATATCGAAGAAAAAATTCAAACGCCGCTAGTAAGGTTACCGTTAAACTCTATATCTAAGACTGACAGTATTACCTATTTAGCCACAAAAGATCGTTTGCTCTACACCAGCAGCAGTTTTCCTCAAGCCAATATCAATATGGTTGCTAGCAAAAAACTGTTTTAGTTGTGCGGGATAAAATACTCCAAGGCGGTGTTGCTCTCAATCCCAATAGCCCGCTATTGGTCAATCAAGCGCCTTGCTTTGATTTATTTTTTCTGTGCACAACAAGATCAAAAACTTAATGAAATGGGTATTAGCTAAACATAAAAAAGGCCAACAAATACTTTACATTTGTTGGCCTTTTTTATTTCATCATTACAATGAGACGTTAATTGTTATTAACAAGTAAAAACTTTATTCACTTGCTTGAGGTGTTTCAGCAACATCTTCACCGACATTATTGACGCCAGCAGGCTCAATATCTATTTGTGAAACACGCTGTAAACCTCGAGGCAACTTATTACCACGACGACCACGCTCACCCATATAGTGTTCAATATCGCTAGCCTTAAGGGTAAGTTTACGCTTACCTGCATGCAAGGTAATGGCAGCCCCTTGTGGAATAATACTCAGTAAACTAACAAACTCTTCTCTCGTTTTTGCACGGGCAGAAGGTATATTAATAATCTTGTTACCTTTACCTTTACTGAGTATCGGTAAGTTTTGTACCGGAAAAACCAGCATGCGCCCTTCGCTAGTAATTGTTAGACAGTAATCACTATCAATATTACTAATTAATTTCGGCACCATTACTTTAGCGGCTTCAGGTAAGCTAATCAGTGCCTTACCATTTTTATTGCGACTAACCATATCGGCAAAGCTAGTAACAAAGCCATAGCCAGCATCACTGACTAATAAGTACTTAGCCTCGTCATCTGACATTATGCTATGCACAAATGTTCGCCCTGTGGTCAAATTAAAACGACCGGTAAGCGGTTCGCCTTGAGAGCGAGCTGTGGGTAAAGTATGGGCGTCAGTGGTAAATGCCCGGCCATCAGAGCCGATAAATACCACAGGGCGATTACTGCGCCCTTTTGAGGAGCATAAATAACCATCACCCGCTTTATAACTTAAGCTGGTAGGGTCAATATCATGGCCTTTAGCGCAGCGTGCCCAACCTTTATCAGATACCACAACAGTAACCGACTCACTTGGCACTAAATCTTTTTCAGTAAGTGCTTTTGATTCAGTACGCTCGACTATTCTAGAGCGGCGATCATCACCATATTCTTCAGCTGCAGCAAGAATCTCTTTTTTCATTAGCGTGCTCATGCGCGCTTTTGAATTAAGGATTTTCTCTAAGTATTCTTGGTCAATATGTAATTCGTCTTGCTCGGCACGAATTTTTACTTCTTCAAGCTTGGCAAGTTGCCGTAGTTTAATTTCTAAAATAGAGTGCGCTTGAGTTTCAGATAAAGAAAAGCGCGACATTAATTCCGCTTTAGGATCATCATAACCACGAATGATCGCTATTACTTCATCAATATTTAAGTAAGCAACCAGTAAACCATCAAGAATATGTAAACGAGCTAGTACTTTATCTAAACGATATTGCAACCGTCGACGCACGGTATCACGGCGAAATTCCAGCCATTCAGATAAAATGACTAATAAGTTTTTAACCGCTGGACGGTTATCTAGGCCTATCATGTTGATATTGACGCGATAGCTTTTTTCTAAGTCGGTACTGGCAAATAAATGCTGCATTAATTGTTCTATATCGACTCGATTTGAACGTGGCATTATCACCAGGCGAACTGGGTTTTCATGATCTGATTCATCACGAAGATCAGCTACCATAGGCAGTTTTTTCGCCGTCATTTGCCCAGCAATTTGCTCTAAGATTTTACCGCCAGAGGCTTGATGTGGCAGTGCGGTAATAATAATATCACCATGTTCAACATCATAGACGGCGCGCATTCTAATACTGCCGCGACCGGTTTGATAAATTTTTTCAATATCAGCTCTTGGCGTGATAATCTCAGCATCTGTTGGATAATCAGGTCCTTTCACAAACTCAAGTAAGTCACTGACTTCTGCTTTAGGGTTTTCTATTAAGTGCACACAAGCATCAGCCACTTCACGGACATTGTGCGGCGGAATATCTGTCGCCATACCCACGGCAATACCGGTAATACCGTTCAGTAAAATATGTGGTAAACGAGCTGGTAGGGTAATGGGCTCTTTCATGGTGCCATCAAAATTTGGCTGCCAATCAACAGTACCTTGCCCTAATTCAGCCAGTAATACTTCACTAAATTTTGATAAGCGTGACTCGGTATAACGCATGGCGGCGAAAGATTTAGGATCATCGGGTGCGCCCCAGTTACCTTGACCATCAACTAAGGGATAGCGATACGAGAATGGTTGCGCCATTAACACCATGGCTTCATAACAGGCGCTATCACCGTGTGGGTGAAATTTACCTAGTACATCACCAACGGTACGTGCTGATTTTTTATATTTAGCAGTCGCAGATAAACCAAGCTCTGACATTGCATAAACTATGCGTCTTTGTACGGGCTTTAAGCCATCACCAATATGTGGCAAGGCGCGATCCATAATAACGTACATGGAATAGTTTAAATAAGCTTCTTCAGTAAACCGCCTTAATGGAACTTGTTCTACTCCATCAAGGCTATATTCGAGCGCATCTGACATGAAATGATTTTCCTGATCGTACAAATTTAGTTATTTTATAAAGTTATAGCTTATCTGATTATGACCTTATAAAAAATAGCTAAGGTAACAAAACAGTTAATTATCCCGTCTTTCTTGTGCTTGGGCGATGTTTTGATAACAAACAACACTATTTCGACCTAGCTCTTTCGCTTGATACATTGCCAAGTCAGCACAGTGCAATACTTGCTCAAAGGTCAATTGATTAGGCGCCATGGTTGCCACACCAATACTGACAGTCACCTTGCTCTGGTGTATTAACGATGAGAAGTCATGCCGTGCTATTTTTTCATTAATACGCATAGCTATCGCTTTCGCTTTGTTACAATCAGCAAATGGTAATATCGCGACGAATTCCTCACCACCTAAACGATAAAATACATCTCTTGAACGCATGGTTTCTTTTACCAGTTGTGAGATGACCTTAAGTGTTTTATCGCCAGCATGATGACCAAAGTTATCATTAATTTTTTTGAAGTGATCTAGGTCCAACAATAACACCGATAACTCTTCTGGTTGCGAAGCAAAACTAGCCACCATATGTTCACCATGTTCAAATAAAGCACTGCGATTCCCTAAGCCAGTTAAGGCATCTGTTCGGGTTAATCGAATTAACTTGTTACGTATTCTTAACTGCCTAAAAAAAAGCAGCATAAAAACGATAGCGGTACTGATAATTAAGGTGAAATTATACTGCTGGGTGGCTTTTTGATCTTGTACTTCAGCAACACGGCGAACTTTTAATTTATTTTGACTTGCCAACAAGCTATTGCTGGCCTTTTTATCATTCACTTCAAACGATTGCTCTAAAGACGCTATCATTGCTAAGCGCTTCTCTTTACGATAGCTATGGTATTTTTTTAGATAAGATTTTTTCTCGAGGTAAGCTAAATCAAATTGACCTTGTTGTGCATAATTCTCGGCTAATATCAAATGCAATTGTAAAAAGTTGGGCTGGTGTAATTGCGGCTCAAAAATTTGTGCCGATAACTTAGTAGCCTGCTCTAAAAGTACAATAATATCGCGGCTATTTTCGCCGTCGTAACTTCTATCTATAGCATTTTCTTTTAATAACGCCTGTGCAACTAACAGTAAATATTGCTCCGCAACATTAACTGTTTTTTTAGCAAAACTAGGTTGAGTAAGTGCTAGTTCAATTTTCTCACTATCGATACTCTTTTGCCTAAGCTGTGTCATTAAAGCCAGTAGTTCGGCATTTATTGGCAATACACTTACTGCAGCTAAATGTAATAGTTTATTTTTATTATCTTGGCCCTCTGTAACGACCAAGGCACTAGAGGACTCTTTTGCTAGACTAAAAGATGGCAAAAATAGCGGCATTAGTAAGATAATTAGCAAACTTGGATTGATCATTTTCATTAGCCACAGACCTTATTTCTTCCTGATGCTTTGGCTTGATAAAGCTGTTCATCTGCTCGTTTAATCAAACTAATTAAGTCATCATCACCTGACAATGAAGCAACACCAATACTTACAGTGACTTTTTCAAGCTTATTAAACGCCCATAGGTGTTGATTAACCCCTAAGCGAATACGCTCACTTACCTCTAATGCTGATTTCAACGTTGTTTTTGGTAAGCAGACCATAAACTCCCCACCACCAAAGCGACCAAACATATCACTTTTTCGCATCATTTTAGCGCCAAGACTAGCAACCTTCGCTAACACTTTATCGCCAGAGCTATGACCTAAAGAGTCATTAATGTCTTTAAAGTGATCGACATCTATCATCATAATCGTTAAATGACTCGGTTTTACTTGAGCCTGCTTAAAGGCCTGTTGAGCTTGCTTCATTAAACTTCGTCTATTGGCGACTCCCGTAAGGGTATCAATATTAGAGGCAACTTTAAGCTTCTGTTGACTTTGCAGCAGTTTAACTAGCACCCAAGCAAAAGCTAAAGCAATTAGTGCACTGACAATAAGGTATAAGCGCTGCTCTTCATTTTCTAAATTTGCTTCATCTAAATTTCTCTCATAGACTATTTGTTGATTGTGTAATACCTTATTTTTTTTATCGGCCTGCTCCGCTTCAAGCCTGAGACGAACTTCAGTTATAGAGCGGTTATCTTCATTTGCATACAATTTAGCGGTTAAAGCGATCACTAGAGATTGGCTTTCATAGGCTTGTTTAAATCTATTTTGCTTATTATATACACGTGCTTTGAGGTCAATAATATTGACATAGTTTTCTTGTTTAATTTGTGACAACTGCTGATGGTTAGCGACTACTTTCTCTACTTTAGCTATACTGAGCAAAACTTCATCTAAACGGTCTAATTTAAATAAAACGTAAGCCTGATCATAATAAAACTGTAACTGATAATCGAACCGCTCGGTTAATTGCAAATACTGCTTAGCCATCATTAAGTATTGATAGGCTGCATCAGGGTTACTGTCTTCTTTTTTTAAGTGTGCCCAAGCCATGCCCGAATAAACGATAAACATGCTTTCGTTTGGGCTATCTTTATTTGATTCGGCAATGATGGTGTTAAAAACTTTTATCGCTTGCTGATAATCTTTTTTATAGGTATGCATAATAGCAATATTATACAAACTGATATGAGCAGCTAAGAGCGAGCCAGCTTTTTTAAAGTGAGAATATGACTGCTGATAATAGGCCATTGACTGCTTTTCTTGCCGTAAATAAGAATAGACAATACCAAGTTCACTATTTACCGTACCTTTCAGATCTTCATCATCCGTTTGTCCGGCAATGTTATAGGCGTCGTTAAGCAAGACTAAAGAGCGCTTATAATCATTGGTGAGATAAGCTATAGCACCTAAATTAATAAGACCTACAGCGACTTGTACTTTGTTATGTAAAGACTCTGCAACTTCTAAACCTTTTTTATATTCTTTAGCTGCTTGAGTAATATTGCCTAAGTTCTCAAAAGCAAAGCCCTTTAAATACAAAAGTTCACTAATTAAAATACTGGGGCTCGACAGCCTTTTCGCTATGGTTAATCCCTGATTGGCCGTTTTCTTAGCCGTAGTATATTTGTTCTGCTCTATTTGTATTTCAGTAAGCAGTTTAAAATATAATAAATTTTGCTCTATGGTTAGCGCACTCAGTGAGTCTTCATAAATCAGGAGTTGTTTGAGGGAGAGTGATAAGTCAGTTTTTTTCAGCTCTTCAACTTGCTCGGCTACTTGGTTAAATTGCTTAAGGTCGACTCTTGTTTGACTGACACTAACCATGGGGAATAACAGGCAGGTAATACTGATAACAATTTGTATTGCTTGAGCAATTTTTTTAGCAAAACACAACAAACTGTAGTTCCTTAAATAAAGCAAAATGACTTGATCGGATAAGGCAGTATAAAACGATTTACTCTAAGAGTTAAACCGTAATCTTTGACTATTTACGCTACTTTTCTCACAAAGTAACTGGCGAGTAACATGAATATAAAGGCAATAAACATACAGGCTGTTAAGCCAAATTGCTGAAAGATAACACCTGAGAGTACGGTTCCTAGCAGCCGCCCCATGGCATTAGCCATATAATAGAAGCCGACATCCATAGACACGCCTTCATCTCTAGCAAGGCTGAGAATAAGATAACTATGTAAAGATGAATTTATAGCAAAGGCTGCAGCAAATATAAATAAGCCTGAAATGAGTATGCTATTACTGTACGGAAAAAGGTAAATAGCGACAGATAAAAGCAAGGTTACTAGTGCCAATAATACCGACCAAAATCCTGTTTGTTGATAACTGTTTCTTTCCCTCTTCCCAGATAACAAGGTAAGTATCTTTGGCGCGTTCGCTTGAATGACGCCATAAAAAATAATCCAACTGGCAAGAAAAGTGCCAACGCCTTGGTGGTGCCATTGCAATTGGCTTACCAAATAAACAGGTAACGCAATAACAAACCAAACATCACGACCAGCAAACAGACATAAACGCGCTGCAGATAAATAATTTAACGGTGCATTGTTTGAGAATAACTGACTGAATTTAGCTTTATAACGGGTTTTACCTATATCACCACGCAGCAGAGGATAAGTACTTAAAGCAACAGTTGCTAAGGTAACAGCCATCAGTAATAGTGAGTTTTGAAAGCCAAAAAGAGCCAACAATAGACCGCCAAGAAAAAAACCAACACCTTTTAAGGTGTTTTTGGAGCCTGTCAGTAAAGCCACCCACTTAAAAAGCTTACTTTGCCCTTGCTCGCTATCTAGACCTGTGACTAATAACTTAATACTCGACTTAGCACTCATTTTATTGAGATCTTTAGCAATGCCCGACAGTGCTTGCGCAAACATGACATAGGCAATACTTAAGTACTCGCTCGGCACTGCCAACATTGATAAAGCGAATACCTGCACCACTAGCCCAATAAACATGGTTTTATTTAAGCCAATACGCGCCCCCAGCCAGCCACCAACAAGGTTAGTAATAACGCCAAAAACTTCATAAAGAATAAATAAACTAGCTAACGCTAATGGGCTATAACCTAATTGATAAAAATACAGCAATACCAACATGCGCAACGCGCCATCGGTTAAGGTAAAGGCCCAATAGTTAGCTGTGATCACTAGGTACTTTTTTACCGGTGCAGACAGTTTTACTGATGGAAAAAGTGAACTCAATGAAAACAAGCTATTACTCACTATGACTGGTTAAACTATTTGCCATCAGTTTCATCAACTCAGCACTACGATTAGCATAGCCCCATTCATTGTCATACCATAAATACATTTTCAACTGCGTATCATTTACCACCATAGTTGATAAAGCATCGACGACACAAGATCTGGCATCGGTTTTATAGTCAACGGAAACTAAAGGCCTTTCTTCATAGCCCAAAATTCCTTTTAATTCCCCTGCTGCGGCATCAGACATTAATTGATTTATTTCTCCAACACTGACATTACGCTGCATTTCAAAAACACAGTCAGTTAATGAGGCATTTGCCAATGGCACTCGCACAGCATGACCATTTAATTTACCTTTTAGCTCGGGGAAAATATCGGTGATGGCTTTTGCCGAGCCGGTCGTGGTTGGAATAAGCGACTGACCACAGGCACGTGCACGGCGTAAATCTTTATGGGGGGCATCTAAAATGGTTTGGGTATTAGTAATATCGTGAATGGTCGTCATGCTGCCATGTTTTATGCCAATATTATCTTGTAATACTTTAACCACAGGCGCTAAACAGTTAGTGGTACATGAGGCAGCAGTGACGATACTATGCTTATTTTCTTGGTATAAATGTTGATTAACACCCATAACAATATTGACGATATCCTGATCTAAAATATTACCTGAGCTATCTTGGGCTAACTTCATCGGCGCGGTAACCAGTACTTTTTGAACACCTTGAGTAAAGTAAGCTTGCAGCTTAGCTTTATCGCGCATCACGCCTGAAGCTTCAATAACTAAATCACACGCTGACCAGTCAGTTTCAGCTATGCCATTATTCTGGCTAACGATTAACTGCTTCTCTTCAATATGCATTACTGTATCGCTAGCTGTCGCTTCATATTGCCAACGACCATGAATAGAATCAAAATTAAGCAAGTGAGCCAGTGTGGCGGCATCACCAGCGGGATCATTAATTTGAATAAACTGTACCTCTGGCCAATGCCAGGCAGCGCGTAAAATTAATCGTCCCATACGGCCGAAGCCATTAATACCTACTTTTATTGTCATTTGTTCTTCCTATTATTCCCTAAACTAGCTGATTTAATTACAACACTGTTGCGTACGTGCAGGGCGTTCACCCATCATTGCTAAATTTTTAAGACATTCATCAATCACCGGCAAGTTTTCCTCAAAGCAACTTTTGATGACTGCTTGTTTCCATTGCGAAAGAGGTTTTGCCATAGAATAATAAACCCAACGACCTGACTTACGTTCGCTAAGTAACTGCTGTTTCTTTAATAAGGCTATGTGGCGAGATATTTTCGGCTGAGATAACTCCAACGCATGAGTCAGTTCACAAACACACAATTCACTTTCACACATCAACATCAATATGATTTTCAAGCGTGTATCATCAGCCATGACTTTAAAAAATAATAAGCAGTCACTTTCTGTAACTCGTTTTGTAGCAGTATTCATTATTTTCTGTCTCGTTAGCTCGAACTTGGTCTCTGGGATTAGTTGCCTCACATTATACATATGTTTTTCCATATGTATATGTAAGCGTTTAGTTAAAATATTCAATAATAACGAGTTAACTTAACCGTTATTTATTTATAAAAGTGTGTTTTATAAAAATCAACCTGATAAAAGCCAGTTTCACTATGTGGAATTAAAACTGTACATTTATCAGGCACCAGTATTACGTAAAAAAGTCGATAGCTCCTTGATTTACCAGCATTACTAAAACTGAGTAGCCACACTCTTTGCTCGGTAAAAGATTACATTGATGTAAAAACAACCAACAACTAAGTCAATAACCCTAATATTACCACTTCCATTAATTGACACTAGTGACAGCTTTATGTAGGTTTTCAGCACAGTTTTTTTCATAAGGTTGCCACGGTACTGGCTAATTACTCGCTAAGAACCTGCTGTAACCTATTAAAATAATAAGAAAATAACAGAGAGAGCTATTATGGAAATATTATATAACGTTGAAGATAAGCCACCGACAGGCACCAGCCTGATATTGGCAGCCCAGCATTTACTTGCTGCTTTAGGGGCAATAATTACCGTGCCTTTAGTGGTTGGCGGCGTTTTAGGTTTGCCGGTAGAAGATATTGTAGTACTAGTTAACGCGGCAATGCTTGTTTCTGGTGTGGTTACTATTATTCAATGTAAAGGTGTTGGCCCAGTAGGTATCAGACTTCCTTGTGTTATGGGTACTAGCTTTACCTTTGTTGGTGTTTCTATTGCCATTGGCTTTGAGCATGGCGTTGCCGGTATTTTAGGTTCAGCCCTCGTCGCTTCACTCGTGATGATTATTGGTAGTTTCTTTATGCCATTCATCAGAAAATTTTTCCCGCCGATTGTTACCGGTACTGTAGTTACCTTGATTGGTCTGTCGTTAATCCCAGTTGCCGTTGATTGGTTTGCTGGTGGACAAGTTGGCAGTGAAGGTTATGCTTCATTACCAAACTTAGCCATAGGTATGCTGGTGTTAATAACGGTAGTACTGTTATCTATGTTTGGTAAAGGTATATTGTCTGCAGCTGCGGTAGTTATTGGTATGGTAGTCGGGTTTATTGTTTGTGTTACCTTAGGTCTTGTTGACTTTACACCGGTACAAGAAGCACCTTTATTTGCCTTACCTAGCCCTTTCCATTTTGGTTTATCTTTTCCAATTAGCGGTATTATCGGTATGTCTATCGCCTATTTAGTTACCATAGTTGAATCAACAGGTGATTTCTTAGCTTTATCAAATGTGACTAAAACTAAACTAACGGGTAAGAAATTATCTAGCGGTATTTTGTGTGACGGGCTAGGTTCGGCTTTAGCGTCAGTATTCTCTACCACGCCTTTTTCTTCTTTCTCGCAAAATGTAGGTATCATAGGTATGACAGGTGTTGCTAGTCGCTATGTTGTGGCGATTACTGGTGCTATGTTGATTCTTGCTGGGCTTTTCCCAATTATCGGTGCATTAGTAGTAGCTATACCACTGCCAGTACTTGGCGGAGCAGGGTTAGTTATGTTTGCTATGATAATCACTGCAGGTATAAATATTTTATCTGAGACTAAACATACCAAAAGAAACGGTATTATTATCGCGGTAAGTATTGGTGCAGGTATGGCAGTAACAGTTCGTCCAGAATTACTAAGTCAATTACCTGATTTCATTAAAGTAATTTTAGCCTCTGGTATTACTACCGGCTCACTAATTGCCCTACTTTTAAATGCAATTCTTCCTGACGGTGATGTCGTTGATTTTGATGAAGAAGATGAACGTGTAGAGGTTTTAGTGACTGCTGAGTCATCGGTAGCAGAAGAACTAGCGACTACAAAAGAAGTTTCTTCAATGTCATAAAGATAAGATTGCTGTTAAATGGCCGAATTAAATCACAATAAGTATTATGTGATTTAATCCGGCTACTTTTATTTCCCCTCACTAAAACATATCAGTAATGTACACCAGCACCATAGCTTACTATCTATTCATTCATACTTGCTGTAGTAGCTTCACCTAGACAATTTTGCATTAAGAGCTAGCTTAAACGACGGCCATATCACCTTTACTTTGTAGCCATGCTTTACGGTCACCGGCACGTTTTTTCGACAATAACATATCCATCAATTCCATGGTTTCACTATGATCGTCAACGGTAAGTTGTACTAAGCGACGAGTATTTGGATCCATGGTGGTTTCACGTAACTGCAACGGGTTCATTTCACCCAAGCCTTTAAAGCGTTGTACGTTGACTTTACCGCGTTTTTTCTCGGCTTCGATTCGATCTAAAATACCCTCTTTTTCTGCTTCATCTAAAGCATAAAAAACTTCTTTGCCGATATCGATTCGATATAATGGCGGCATAGCAACATAAATATGACCCGCTTGAACAAGCGGTAAAAAGTGCTGAGTAAATAAGGCACACAATAAGGTGGCAATATGCAGTCCATCAGAATCGGCATCCGCTAAAATACAAATTTTACCGTAACGTAGCTCTGATAAGTCATCACTGTCAGGATCAATCCCTAAAGCTATTGAGATATTATGTACTTCTTCCGATGCTAATATTTGCCCTGAATCGACTTCCCAAGTATTTAAAATTTTACCACGTAGCGGCATAATCGCTTGAAACTCACGATCGCGCGCTTGTTTAGCACTACCGCCAGCGGAGTCACCTTCCACTAAAAACAATTCGGTACGGGCTAAATCTTGGCTACCACAATCGGTCAACTTACCGGGTAAAGCAGGACCAGAAGTGATTTTTTTACGTACTACCTTCTTACTGGCTCGCATACGTTTTTGCGCGTTACTGAGACAAAACTCTGCCAATAATTCCGCTTTGTCAGTGTGTTCATTAAGCCACAAACTAAAAGAATCTTTTACTACGCCGGTAACAAAGGCGGCACATTGACGTGACGATAATCGCTCTTTAGTCTGTCCGGCAAATTGTGGATCTTGCATCTTAATCGATAAGATATAACTACATTTATCCCAAATATCATCTGGAGTTAGTTTTACCCCGCGCGGTAAAATATTACGAAATTCACAAAACTCTCGCATCGACTCAAGCAGTCCTTGGCGCATACCATTAACATGAGTACCACCAGCAACCGTTGGGATTAAGTTAACGTAACTTTCACCAATACTATCGCCGCCTTCTGGTAACCAAGTAACCGCCCAATCGGCCGTTTCATGTTGAGAAGTAAAACTGCCCGTAAAAGGTTCTTCAGGTAATGATATATAGTCTTTTATTGCATCTTTTAAGTAATCGGTAAGTCCGTATTCATAACACCATTGATATTTTTTATCTTCAATTTTGTCATGGAATTTAATGGTTAAGCCCGGGCATAATACCGCTTTAGCTTTAAGTAAATGGGTGAGGTGACGGACCGAAAATTTAGCGGTATCAAAATAGCTAGCATCGGGCCAAAACTTAACACTGGTGCCAGTGTTACGTTTTCCTACTGTGCCAGTTTCGCGCAGTTCTTCTACCTTATAGCCATTTTCAAAGGCCATTTGATAGATTTTACTGTCTCGACGAACACTGACATCGACCCGAGTCGATAAGGCATTTACGACCGAAATACCAACACCATGTAAACCACCGGAAAACTGGTAACTTTTATTGGAAAACTTACCTCCTGCATGCAGCTTACAAAAGATAAGTTCTACCCCTGAAACCCCTTCTTTAGGGTGAATATCAGTAGGCATACCACGGCCATCATCGATTATTTCAAGTGACTGATCTTCATATAAAATAACACTAATATTTTGTGCATGGCCGGCAAGCGCTTCATCCACTGAGTTATCAATTACCTCTTGACCTAAATGATTGGGTCTTGTGGTATCGGTATACATACCTGGACGGCGGCGAACGGGATCTAAGCCACTGAGTACTTCAATGGAGTCGGAGTTGTATTGGTCAGTCATTTGAAACTCAATTTAATCGCGGTTAAAAGGTTTAGATATTTATGGTATTAGCTATCGCTAATTTATTGGGTATTATCAAGTTGAAAGAAGTCACTTATGGTTGCTAAGCATTTATCAAAATTAATAAAACTATGATCGCCTCCTTCTTGTACTATTAATCGACAATGTTGATATTTTCCCACAGCTTGTTGGTAATTTAACACTTCATCACCTGTTTGTACCATAACTAGGTAATTATTTTTTTTCTTGTCAGCAATTGTCGGGGCTGCTTGTTCAAGCGCTTGCAATTGCTGTATATGTTCTTCGGTTACTTGGTACACCTCTTGGGTATAAGGGTTAACCTGTTCACCAATATAGTCATACAATAATTCATATGGTGTTATCGCTGGGTTCACTAACACCGCTAAACATTGATATTTTCCCTCCAGGTAACTAGCAAAATAACCGCCTAATGAAGAACCGATTAAATACCACTGGCTATTTGTGCTGTGACTTTCAATGAGTTGCTCTAATTGACTAATAGCTTTGGCTGGTGTCGAGGCTAATTGCGGGCAGACAAAGCCAACATTAGGATAGTTTTTAGCTAAGTATTGACGGGTTTGTTCGGCTTTTAGCGACAATGGCGAAGAGTTAAAACCATGAATGTAGAGAATGTTTTTTTTCATAATGTTATTTATTCTATTAATAATGAAGGCAGTAACGAATCTATTCTTTAAAAGAACTACCATGGCATAGGCGACACTAAACTACAGGCTCCGCAGGCAAGGATAAAGGCACTATTTATAAGTAAATAACATCGCTATGCAAGTGACCATCAGCAGATAAATTAAAAATTCTATAACCCGGTCCTTTCGCTAAAGCGGTCACGCCATCGACACTAGGGTCAAATTGTATCGATGTTGCCGGGCAGGTATATAAAGTAACGGGCTTATTTACTGCTATCGATTGAGCTGTTACAGCTTTAGTTGTTTTAATTGCGTTAGGTCCATTAGATGCATTAACTACCACAGCTGGTTCACTTTGCTTCGAGAGTTGCATAGCACTATGTACATGGCCGCAAGCGATGGTTTTTATATTGTCATAGTCGTTTATGGCTTGCCAAAAGTCCGCTTTATTTTGCAAACCATGTTTATCAATAAAATAACCCACATCTATAGGATGATGATGCATCATAACGAGCTGATGTTTACCTTGCTTGATAGCACTTTGCAATTTAGCTAATGCTTGCTCACTGACATAACCTGCTGGTGTTGCGCTTTTGCTATCCACGAGTTGAATTTGCCAATGCGGGTGCTCAATGCAGGTATCTGATGAAAACGGCGCTGCAGAAAAGTATTTTGCTAACAACTCAGGCTCATCGTGATTACCCGCTAAATAATAAATAGGTATGGCAATATCACACTCACGGACAAGGTCAACAAAATTTTGATAAGATTGCTCGCTGTGATCTTGCGTCAAATCACCGGTAAAAACAACATAGTCAATGTTAGAGTTACGACAAATACTCAGCAACACCTTTTTTAGGTTTGCTAACACATTGTGGCCATGGTGCATGCCATTGAGCGATGAAAACAAATGACTATCGCTTATTTGCGCTAACACTATGGGCTTATTATTCAATGGGCTATCATCTGATAAGTTCATAAATTAGGACTGCAACTCAACATTCACTTGCCCTAAACGCAAACATAAATGCAGCCATTCATTTAAAAACTGATTAGTTTGCTGCTTTTCATCTTGCTGATGCATTTGACTATTAGGGTAGTCGTACCGAGGCTTTACCTGCCTGATATCTTGCGTAGCCAGTACTTCCGCCATGCGAGCATCGTGATATAAACGAATAGTCATACGCGGATGTAGCGCACTGGCGACAACACCGGGAATATTTTTAAGGGAATGGCGTAAGCTTTCCTGCTCAAAGCTAATAACAGAGGTATAACGAGTCACCTCTGTTACGGTTACTTGATAAGAGAGGAAGTCACTAATAAAAAAATGGCGTTTTTCATCAAGCGCTGATTTCCCCGCTAACACCTTCAGCAATAACATATAGTTGTTGGCGCACAAAGTCATCAAGCTAACTAAGTTAGGTTGATAATTTTTTCTAACCCCATTAACTAACGCTCTATTGGGAAAAAAACTCATAGCTGCCTCTTAACTACTTCATTTAGTACTGGAAGATTTAGTACAGTTCTCTTTCATACCGCTACTTTTTAGGCGAAAGTGATTGATAGTTCATTTGCAGCCATTGTAACCCGATAATAGTGGCTGCGTTAGTGATTTTACCTTGCGCTAATAACTCCAGAGCCTTAGTGCGACTAACAAGATGTAATAGAATATCTTCATTTTCCTCGAGCAGGCCATAAACGCCACCATCACTAACTTTATCACTGTCAAAATGCGCTAAATAAAGATGAATACGTTCACTCATGCCGCCAGGGCTAGAAAGGTACTCCATAATCGGTTGTAAGGTATCGGCACTAAGGCTGATATTAGCTTCCTCTTTAGCTTCTCGTATAGCGACCTCGATTGGGCTTTCATTATCATCAAACATACCGGCAATAAACTCTAATAACCAAGGGCTATCTTCTCCCCTAATAGCGCCAGCTCGAAATTGTTCGATTAACAGCACCTTATCTTGCTTGACATCATAAGGCATAACAACAACGGCATCGCCACGCTCAAAAACTTCTCGGGTAAATGTCTGACTTTGCTGGCCGGAAAAAAGTTTGTGCTGCAGTGTGTATTCATTCATTTTA
Organism: Colwellia sp.; assembly: GCF_013215345.1. Classification (GTDB taxonomy): domain Bacteria; phylum Pseudomonadota; class Gammaproteobacteria; order Enterobacterales; family Alteromonadaceae; genus Colwellia. The sequence continues at coordinate 21,060 of NZ_JABSOV010000028.1, forward strand.
AAAAAGCCCTGATACTTGGTATCAACCGAGTGCACCGACACCTGTTCATTATCGAATTGCAGCATAGCTAAAGGCTTATTTTTATTAACTTTCATCAAGGTTCTCTTTGGTTAAATACTTTGTAAAATAATTTGTTACACTAGTAAACAGTTATTTTATTTGGTTAATTTAAAAATCCATGTAGGATACTCTATCAGCGAATACCAATAAATAAATAACAAGAGTAATACACCCAAGGAATTCCTTACTCATGAAAAAAACACTAAGCACCCTAATTATAGCGATAACCGCGGCTTTTAGCAGTACACAAGCCCAAGCTGATGATTTACTGACGGTTTACCAGCAGGCATTATTAAACGACCCTGTGGTACTTAAAGCACAAGCGCAGTTTATGATCGTAAAAGAAGATATTGAACAAGCGCGTTCAGTATTATTACCACAAATTAATGCCTCGGGTGGTATATCCATTAGCGAGCGTGAATCACAACAATCTCAACTAGTAGGCTCAGATGTGGTTGTCTATGATACAACCTCCAATACTGATGCAACTAATTTTGGTGCCAATTTAAACATGCAACTGTATCGACATGATAGCTGGTTGCGTTTAGGTAACGCCGAAAAATCAGCCCATCAAAGTGATTTAAACTATCAAGTTGCCAAACAAGATTTAATCACTCGCGTAGCAAAAGCTTATTTTGATTTATTAAGCACCAAAGATGATCTCGTTTTTGCTACCGCAGAAAAAGATGCCATTGCCCGCCAGCTTGAACAAACTAAACAAAGGTTCTCTGTTGGCTTGACCGCAATAACTGATGTTTATGAAGCGCAAGCACAATTTGATAGTGCAGTTACTGAAGAGATTCGCGCCGAAAATGCCATTTTTCAAGCAGAAGAAGAGTTACGAGTCATTACCAATACTTATCCGAGAAATGTCAGTATATTGAATACACAGCGCTTTAGCACTAGCACTCCAGTGCCTAATAGTGCTGATGAGTGGCAAGTAACGGCTGAAGCAAAAAATCTTGACTTAATTGCCGCAAAAGTCGGTATTGATATTGCGCAAGAAAATATCAGTATAGCTCGTGCAGGCCATTATCCAACTTTATCGCTAAACGGTAATTGGGGCAGTAGTAAAAGTAAAACCAGTGTTGAGGCTCTAGGTTTCAATGAAGACTTTGATGAAACACCTTATTTCAATGATTACTCGGTGGGTATTACCTTAAACGTTCCCATTTATTCTGGTGGAGCTATTCAAAGTTCAGTGCGCCAAGCACAAAGTCGCTTTGTTCTTGCTAGCCAAGATTTATCTTTAACACATCGCGGTGTTGTTCGCACCACACGTAATGCCTACAATACCGTTATTGCTGCTATTTCTGCAATTAAAGCCTTTGAACAATCGGTTCTCAGTGCCAATAAAGCACTAGAAGCAACAGAAGCTGGCTTTGAAGTGGGTACTCGTACCATAGTGGATGTATTAGATAGTACACGTAACTTATACAATGCTAAACGAAACTTATCATCAACACGTTATGACTATATTCAAAACGTTTTATTATTGAAACGTGCGGCTGGTACTATTACCGATGAAGATATAAGTGCTATCAACACAGGTTTAATGGCAGTTAATTAGTCTATTGATTAATGATACTCCTTAACAAATAGCCGGTTAATCAAGCTATTAAAAAGCCCTAAGTAATACTTTTGCTTAGGGCTTTTTTGTATTGGGAATTTAACCAGAGGTAGGCACACTATATTCGTTGTTTAATAGCAGTTTAATTAAGTTTGTGATCTTGTTGTGCACAGGAAAAACAAATCAAAGCAAGGCGCTCGATTGACCAGTAGCTGGCGTGTGTGATTGTGAGCAACGCCGCCTTGACGTATTTTATCCTGCACAAGTGGGCAATAATTTAATGGGATTGGTATAATAAAGGGTATGAGCACTGGCAGCGCATAAGGTGGACAATGACTTACCTTAGTTAGTTTATATTGAGTTCAGGCTAGTTAGCGCAGGATTGTTTAACAGCAAGGGTTACTTAATAAATAAGTAAAGTCGTTAACAATAACGACTCTCTATCCCATATTTTACACTAGGGTTTTAAGGAAACGGGTCAGTTCTATTGCTTCTCTTTCGACAGTATAATATTCTTCAACACGCTGACGACCAGAGTGGCCCATTTGAGCAAGCTTAGTTTCATCACTCAGTAATAACGCCATTTTATCTTTCACTGCCGCTAAATCATTTACCGGAACGACATAACCATCGACACCTTGACGAATAACTTCAGGCCAAGCTCCTGCCTCACTGGCAAGTACAGCAACACCACTACTCATGGCTTCAAGAATAGTTAAGCCGAAGCCTTCTCTTTCACTCAAGGCAACCACTAGCGATAAACTGCTAAATATTTTAGGAATGTCAGCAAAATCCTGTTCACCGGCAAATATTATTCGATCAGATAAGCCAGCTTGGGCAATGCTGTCGCGTAGCTCTTGGGTATATTTCTCGTGCTTAGCTGCAATACCGCCAACAATAACCGCAGTATAATCCGGATAGTCATTTAATATCGCTATGCAGCTTTGCACAAAGAGGTGCACGCCTTTTTGTTTTCTCACTCGGCCAAGAATAGCGATACCGCGTTTGCCTTTGACTTGACTGGGCGCTAATAAGTTAAGAGCTTGCCAAGCTTGTTGCTTGTCTGCACTCGCCGTATAAGCGCTGGTATTAACGCCATGATAAATAATGGTACTAGGAGGGTTTTCTAAATAACTGGCTGAAGCTTTACACATGGCAATAACCGCATCCATACGTCTAGTTAACCAACAGGTGAATTTTGCGCGTTTTCGCTGAGCCGCAGAGCTGAATACTAACTTAATTTTGGCTCTAAAAAGGTATTTTAACACTACCCCTTGAATCATTTCATCAACACGACGAGCATGAAATATCCGTAACTTGCCATTGGCTAAAGGGCGTTGACACATTTTAACCACTTGCCAGAAGCTGATGGCTAAGCTGGCATCGGTTAAATTGTTTTTTCCCATAATACGTAATGGGATCATGTGCTTTTGGTAAGATACCACTTGCAACATAGTTGAGGTAATTCCAGAAAAATTCCGTTTTGAATTGCCAATAATAAGCTCAATTTCAGTACTGCTTACCGCTTGGTTAACCACTGCATCCATTAAAAAATTCTCAAAATACCAATTATTCATCTAATGACCGCTATTCTACTGGAAAAACCCATTAAGTGGTAAATAACTTCATTGCCCAAGACAAACTAACTTGCGTATAATCATGCATAGTTAAACTAAAGGTCAGATGAGAAAATACATTGAGCAAAAATAAAGTGTTACAGCCAAATTTTAAGTTGTCTTTTTTATTACCCAAATACTGGTTAACTTGGCTAGGTGTTTTTATCCTTTACAGCATTTCTTGGCTACCTTTCAAATTACAACTCGCCATGGGCCGTGTTTTAGGCCGGTTAATTTTTAACATTGCGTCAAAGCGAAAACATGTTGCCCTGACTAATTTACGCTTATGCTTTCCAGAGAAAGGCGAGCAAGAAATACAACGTATTTTAAAAAAGAACTTTGAAAATACCGGTATTGCTTTATTTGAGACCGGTATGGGTTGGTGGTGGCCAAATTGGCGAGTAGCCAAAAAAGTTAAAGTAATTGGTGCACATCATATAACATCAGCACAAGCTCAAGGTAATGGCGTATTAATGTTAGCTATGCACAATTTAAGCTTAGAAATTTGCGCTCGTGGCGCAGGCATTGATAACCCACTGGTGGCATTTTACCGTCCACATAACAATCCACTTATGGAATTTTTCCAGCATAGAGGTCGAGCGCGTTCAAATAAGTATATGGTCGGCAAACGAGATGTTAAAGGTTTATTAAGAGCACTGCATGATAAAGAGGCCTGCGCTTATTTACCCGATCAAGATTACGGCCGTAATAAAAGTCTATTTGTACCCTTTTTTGCCGTTAAAGAAACCGCAACTACCACTGGTACGCTGATTTTCGCTCGAAAACGAAATACCAAAACAGTAATGATGATTCCGCGAAGAAATGCCGATGATAGTGGTTACACCATCGAAGTATCAGCGCCATTAGAAAACTTCCCAACAGATAATGATGAACAAGACTTAATTAAAGTAAACCAAGCAATAGAACAAGCTATTCTAGTACAACCAGAGCAATATATGTGGTTACATCGACGCTTTAAGACTAGACCTAACCCTGACGATGCCTCACTATATAAATAATTATTAATATATAACTAACTAATTATTATTGTTATTTACCCCCATTAAGTCCCTCTAGCATTAAAGCCTTGAGGTGAAAATAGAGAGGGATTTGTATAAATATCACTCTTTGGGTAAAGTAAGCTAAATTCACTATAATTAAAGTAATGAAAACAAAGGTATTGATTAAGCGATGAACTTTTGGCTGCGGAATATTATCTTAGGACTCCTCCTGACAGTGCTAGCTTGGGGCTTTTTTGCCAACCAAGACTTTTTGCTGTCCCTTGATGGCTCTCTAGGCAAGGTTGATCAAAGTGCCCTAAGTAACAGTGTAACGTCGGTAACCCCACTGCCCCAACAGGCAAAAAGTAGCGCGGCCGATTATCAGCAAGGTAGGACTTCAACCAATGCCGCGGCCATAGGTTTATCTAAATATTATGCGAACTTACGTGGCGATATGGATGGTAAAGGTCCGAAAATTCGCAACAATATTGTTTACCTGCCCGAGCCGAAAGGTGATTTAACCAAGTTATTGCAAGCGCGAGAAATGATGGTACGCCCTTATAAAAAAAATTGGCAAGGCAGTATTGAATCTCGCCCTTTTAGACGCGGTGAAACCTTAAATCAAAAGCTTGCCGAATATTCTGACAAAGATGGTATCGATTTAATTTGGTGGTTAAACCGAGATTATGTGGTAAAAGACCCGTTTAGGATTGAAAAAAACATATTAAAAACCTCCTTTCAAGTAGCTAAGGCCATTGAGGGTCACTTTGAATCGGGTCTGTCGATTTTCTTTTGTAATCGTCAACGTGCTATTGTCATTATTGAAAGTGCTCCTCAGCCTTTTTTGGATGAGGAGTGTATTTTACTTGCCAGTGAAAACTCTTATTAATAAATCCTTTAATTCACTTTATTAAACACCCTTATTAATCAACCAAGCGTTTTTGCCAAATATCACTAATAGCAGCTTGCCCAGTGACGTTTTGTCTATTAATTAAATGTCCTGCACTTTCCATGGTTGCTTGATGTCCTAGCGCTCTCAGTTTTTGATACATATCGCCAAGCAGTTTCTGTTCGACTTTTTTAAGTAAAGCAAACTTGAGCAGTAATTTAAAAATCCCTAAGTTATCACAAGCTAACATCAATTCAGGATATTGCTTGGCATGAGCGAGCACTAAAAACTGGGCAATGAATTCAATATCAACTAAACCGCCCTTGCCCTGCTTAATATCAAACTGCAATTCAGTGGAGTTATCTAGATGACTGCGCATTTTTTCCCGCATACTAATAATTTCGCTTTTAAGCTCGGTTAGCTCTCTGGGTTTTGATAATACAGCTTGTCGAATAGCGATGAATTGCTGCTGCAGCTTTTCATTACCGAAAATCATTCGGGCTCTTACTAAGGCTTGATGTTCCCAAGTCCAAGCTTCTTCATCTTGATATTGGGCAAAAGTAGCTAGATGTACCACCAGCACTCCTGAGTTACCTGATGGCCTTAGGCGCATATCTAACTCATACAATATGCCACTATTCATACGAGTATTAAATAGATGCATAATGCGTTGTGCTAACTTCATATAAAACTGGCTTGCTGGTACCGATTTACTACCATCGGCCCTACCACTAGTCACTTCATCAGGCTCACTATGATGTACAAACACTAAATCTAAGTCTGAACTGTAACCAAGTTCTACGCCACCGGTTTTACCGTAAGCAATAACGCCAAAACCTTTTTCCTTGGCTCCACCTAAACATGAATTTGGCACACCAAAGCGTTCATTAACATGCTGCCAAGCAAGGTTAATTACCTCTGATAATATCGCTTCGGCCAAAGCGGTTAAATGCTCACTAACTTTACCGACAGGTAATACGTCAGCAATTTCAGCCGCAGCAATACGTAATTGCTGCGATTGTTTAAATTGACGTAACGACTCCATTTGCGCTTCAAGATCTTCCTCTGGAATTCGTAGCATGCGCTCGCGTAACTCCACCGCATAAGTACAAAGCTGTGGCGGATTATGCAGTAATTCAGGATCAATAAGCTCATCAAGTAATATTGGGTATTTGGCAATATAATCAGCTACCCAGCTACTTGCTTGGCATAAATGAATAAGTTGCTTTAAGGCGCCATCATTTTCAAAGAGTAATTCTAGATAAGCGGTACGGGTGACTATTTTACTAAAAACTTGCAGTACCCGCGCTAATACCTGCCCGGCATCGACATTTTTTTGCAGTCGACATAAAAGCAATGGGATTAGTTTATCCAAAACCTGTCGGCCACGATTACCTAAACTGCGTTTACCAATATCTTCTCGAAAAGCACTTAATGTTTGCCAAACTTTATCACTTTGCCAGCCGAGAGCCTCTTGCTCCAACCAAGCAATAGACTCTTCATCACTCCAACGGCTATGCCAAAGTGTAACCCAGTGCTCATCGGGTGCTTGATGATTAGGGCTATCAAGACCAATAAGTAAATCGAATTCTTGATGCACCGCTTCCATATGCTTGGCTAGTAGAGATAGAAATTCAGGCCAACTGCCAATGGCAAGTACCGCGAGCAGTCGCTGCTGATCAAGCTCATTATCCGGTAAGGTTTGTGTTTGTTTATCGGCAATAGCTTGAATGATATTTTCTACACGTCGTAAAAAGCGATAAGCATTTTCAAGTACTTGTTTGCTGGTGTCATTAATCTCCCCTGACAAGACTAATTTCGGTAACACCGTTAATAAACTACGTTGCTGTAACTCCTTAACCCGTCCGCCGCGAATTAGTTGGAAAACTTGCACAATAAACTCAACTTCACGAATACCGCCCGCCCCTAATTTAATATTATTGACTAGCTGTTTTCGACGAACCTCTTGAGCAATCATCATTTTCATACGGCGTAAACTGTCTATAACACTAAAATCAATATAGCGGCGATAGACAAAAGGTCTGAGCATACTTGATAGTTCTTGGTGGTATTTGGACTGACCGATAACTCTAGCCTTTAACATGGCGTATCGCTCCCAATCTCGCCCTTGCTCTTGGTAATAATCCTCCATGGCATTAAACGTTAATACCAGTGGACCACTGTCACCAAAGGGACGCAAACGCATATCAACGCGATAGACAAAACCATCACAGGTGATTTGATGCAATGAGGCTATTAACTTTTGTGCCAAGCGGGTAAAAAATTGTTGGTTATCTATGCTGCGACGACAACCCTGGGTTGCACCGCATTCAGGATAAGTAAAAATAAGATCGATATCGGAAGAAAAATTTAGTTCTTTCCCGCCCAACTTACCCATACCATAAACCAGTAAGATCTGCTGCTCGCCCCGTTCATTGGTAGGTGTGCCCCACTTTCGTCGACAAAAATCAGTCAGCCACTGCAAGCTCGCTAATATAAGTTCATCGGCCAAAGATGACAATCGCGCTAATGAGGCATCTAAACTGATATTAAACACCATATCATCAAGGGCTATTCTGACCATTTGCTGTAAACGAAAACGTCTGAGTAGGCGATGTAATTGAGCTTCATCAGCACAATCGGCTAATTGGGCAAGTAAAAGCTGCTTATAATCTGGTAAAACATCTTCGTTAGCCGTTTTAAAAATTTCTATTACCAGCTCAGGTGCTTGTAAAGCACTGGCAAAAATATAGTCACTTATAGTTATCGCTTGTTTAAATGTGCTCAACTGCTCTTGGCTTAACTCAGCAGATACTTGAGAGTGTTGCTCAATAAAGTGTTGCCAACTTGTTGTTTGTTGTTGCTTTAAGAGCGGAGAAAAGGATAAGGTCACAAGAATTCCTACATAAGCAGCGTTGCCTATAGACATAATATGTCGTTAATGGTATTAATTGACACTTGTCTATGATTTATCGCTAAAATTAATTAACTATTTCGATAACATAGCATTTTTGAGGAGATGATGGCAGAAATGCACTTACTAAAAACACCTTTTTTATTGCTCTTGATCACAATTACCAGCCTTAGCCTTTTTGGTTGTGGCGATCCCGTGAAAGCGCAAATCGAACAGCAACTACCTATCACTGAACAAAGAGTCGCTCAGTTAGGTGATGCCTTAAGTAATGGCCAAGTTCGCAATGCTAACTTAATTAACCAATATGCTGATAAGGTTCAGGTTAATAAAGCCCACTTAACCCCATTGATTAACGAGTTTCGCAAAGATGCTTCTATCGATGGTCCTATGTATAAAGCGCTATTGGATAGGGTGAGCACTGCCAAGAATCAACCACAAATGTTTGACTCTTCACAGGCGCTTTATAATGAATTACTTAATATTTACCAAGCGGCAGATCCGGTACTCTATTCTGACGCATTAAGTGATCCACTCAATGTTTTAGCTGACATGTCAGATGGCCAATTGCCGCGTATTAATTCGTTATCAAAAGCACAAAGCCAGCGTGCCAATAATGCCCAAGACTTCGGTACTGGTGAGCAATTAATTGGCAATCCAAGTTATGGTAACTGGCAAACCGGTAGTAATGGTATGTCTTTTTGGGCTTGGTATGGCATGTATTCAATGATGGGCGACGTATTTGGTCGACGCACCTCTTATAATGATTGGGGTAGAAGCCGTAACTATAGCTATTACAATGATTACGGCAGAACACGCTACAGCTCTCCTGGACAATTAAAAAAACAAAACTCACTAGATACTCGCACTAAAAAATCGTTTAGCCGCAGCGGACAAAAATTTACCAGTCCCTACAGTAAAAATAGAACGGGATCATCGAGTTTATCTAGCCAAAGTAAAACCGCACAAACCAGTGCCAACCGCTTTCGCACTAATGCTGTTAAGAAAAGTAGTTATGCCAGCAAGTCGAAAAGTAAAAACTCAAGCTTTAGAAATTCAAACACCAACACCTCACGCGGCTTTAGACGCGGGAAATAATAATAAGTCGTTAATATGAAAAGAATAGGAACAACAAAATTATGAACACAGTCATCGAACTCGTTGGTGTTAGCTTAAATAATATTAGCCTAGATTTACTCGTTTATTTAGCCATAGACATTTCCATTGCCATCTTGTTATTAGGCGCTATGCGTTTCCTTTCTGGCTTGAGCGCGAAAGTAAATAGCACCGAAGAGCTAGCCAAAGAAGACAACTTCGCCTTTGGCATCAGTGTTGCTGGTAGTGTCTTAGCCTTAGGTATTGTCCTTACCGGTGCCATAACCGGAGAAGCCGCAAGTAGCTATGCTATGGAAGCCATTGGCATGTTGGCATACGGCGGCTATGGCTTAATACTGATAAAAGTGGGTCGTGTTATCCATGATAAAGTGGCGCTGCAGCATATAGATAAAAATGCCTTAATTATTGAAAAAAATCTCACCATAGGCATTATTGATGCCGCCGGTGCGATAGCGACCGCCATTGTTATTCGCGCAGTCTTACTCTGGGTTGATGGTTTAGACCTAAGCACATTCATTGCCATCACCAGCGGCTTTATTGTTGCACAAACCATGTTAGTTCTTGTCACCCGACTTAGAGAAAAACAATACGCAAAAAACAACCAAGAAGATTGTTTGCAAGAAGCCTTAAGTAATGGCCAGCTTGCCCTAGCAATTCGCTATAGTGGCCAAGTGATCAGCACAGCGTTAGCAGTAACCGCAGCCAGCCATTTCCTTATTTATAGCCCTGAGACCTTAGTGATTAATTTAATTGGTTGGTTAGTGTTTGGCGTAGTAATGACTTTACTTGTCGCTGTACTTACCGCAATAGCCAAACGCATTGTACTTTGGGGTATTGATTTAGTTGAGGAAGTTGATCAACAACATAATATTGGTGTCGCCAGTATTGAGATGGCCACCAGTATAGCCATTGCCTTAATTTTGACAGCGCTAATGGCATAACAACATTATTGAATCACCATCAAATTTCTAGTGAAAGTTGATGGTGATTTACCAAAATTAACGTAAACACTGCCTTAAACCTCCCTCTGCTCTGAAATTAAACCAATATGTCACAAAACACTTTACCTCAAGACCCATTACTCAAAAATATTTTACCTCAAGACTCATTACCTCAAGGTAAGTCCCACCTGCTCGACGATACCCTACTTATTATAACCATGGCCGTGTTAGCGGGTTGTGGCCTTATATATGAGTATTTATTATCTCATTACGCTGGTCGAGTGTTGGGGGTTATGGAAAGTACTATCTATACCATGATAGGTTTGATGATAGTGTCTATGGGGCTTGGCGCATTTGCAGCGCGTAAAGTCCGCTGTGCTTTTAATGGCTTTGTTTGGCTTGAACTCATTATTGCCCTACTCGGCAGCTCGGCTATTTTAATTATTGGTGGTTTAATTGCCATTACCCAGATATTTCCAGAGCTAATATCGAACATGCTATCACTGCCACCCGATATGAAACCCCAGGGTGGGCTTTTTAAACAATTGAGTTGGCTTGCTTTTAATAGCCCTTATTTCTTCGGTGCACTGCTGGGCTTTTTTATTGGTATGGAGATCCCGCTAATTGCGCGTATTCGCGAGAATATCCATCAACAGCATCTTGCCAATAATTTAGGCACAATTTACGGTGCAGACTATGTCGGCGCCGGTATTGGTGCTGCTATCTGGGTTGTTTTTTTATTGAGTATAGATATCAGTAAGGCCGCAGCAATAACCGCTAGCTTAAACCTTATTGCCGGTGGTTTTTTCATTATGCGCTATTGGCAGCGACTGCATTGGCGCAAAACGTTCGTCACTTTACATTGCCTATTAGCTTTGGTGATTATTTTAATGTTTAACTATGGTAATCAATGGCTCAATCAAATGAATAGTTTGCTCTACCTAGATAAGGTGGTGCATACCGACAAAACTCGCTATCAACAACTTACCTTTACTGAGCGCCACATGGGGCTTGACCAAGATAATATTATTAACTTTTATTTAAATGGTCGTTTACAATTTTCATCTATTGATGAACATATCTATCATGATTACCTGGTTGCCCCTGTTATGGCAGGCTCTGCACGACATGATAATATATTAATTATTGGCGGTGGTGACGGTTTAGCCTTACGCGATGTATTAAAATACAATCCAAAAAGTGTCACCTTAATCGACTTAGATAGTGAGCTTATTGATATTTTTCAAAAGCCAAGGGAGCTAGTAAATCCGCGCTTAGCTCGACAGATATTGCAGTTAAATGAACAAAGCCTGCAAGATGAACGTGTCACTATTTATCGCGCGGATGCTTTTATTACCATTAATGACTTGTTAAAAGATCGGCAAGTATTTGATGCCATCATTGTTGATTTACCCGATCCTAGTCACCCGGATCTGAATAAACTTTATTCGGTTAATTTTTATGCTCGGCTTAATTTATTACTTGCTGGCGATGGCTTAATCGCAATCCAATCAAGCAGCCCGTATCATGCTAAAGACTCATTTATTGCTATTGGTAAGACAGTGGCAGCGGCAAATTTTGCCCATGTTGAGCAGTATCACGACAATGTACCCAGCTTTGGTGAGTGGGGTTGGACCATTGCGGCTAAACGTGGTGCTAGCCCATTAACAAGATTAAACAAACTAAGCCAGTTGCCAGTTGCGCATCAATGGATAAATTTAGCTATATTAAAAGCGGCTTTTATTTTCCCTAATAATTTCTACCAAGACAAAGCAGATATTGGCATTAATATATTGGGTAGCCATACCATTTATCAGTTGCATCAAAAGGCTTGGCAAGATCAACAAGGCTTGAATTAAACTGAAATGCCCAAATGATAATTAGGTAGAAATAAAACGTAGTAATACTAGACAGTAACAATTAGTTTATAAAAACACCTTGACATAATATGTCAAGGTGTTAAATTTAACTCAGACGACATAATATGTCATCTGACTTTTTCACTAAAGAAAGGAAGGATAGGAAATACATGAATATTCATACTATAGCCGATCACTTAAACAGCTTGGCAGATAATTCAGACACAGGAATGAGCTTTGATTGCCAACCAATATCTGGCGAAGTTGACGTCCTGCAAATTAGTATCTTAGGCCGTGAAGAATTACCCGTTTTTATCTCGGTAACCGAAGATCAAATTATTTGCATTACCTACTTATGGGGCGTTGAAGAAGTAAAACCCGAGAGTATTAATGCTATGCATGAAAGCATGTTGGAAATGAATATCCCTATGCCATTATCATCATTTTCAAAAATTGGTGATAAATATGTAGTTTTTGGTGCTTTATCTATCAGCTCAAGCTTTATTGATGTTGAACATGAGTTAGCGGTATTGAGTAATAATGCCGTAGAAGTTATTGATGATATGAGTGATTACTTACTTTAGTTATATAGTTAAGTAAGAGTCGACCTTAATTATCCCCTAATTATTAGGAATGAGTGGAGTTACTAATGAGTATATTTAAAAAGATTATGACCGCAATTCGCGGCGGTGCATCAGAAGCTGGTGAAGCAATTATCGATGCTAATGCAACCCGTATTTTTGAGCAAGAGATACGCGATGCTGAAAATCACCTTACTAAAGCAAAACGTGACCTAACCGGCGTTATGGCTGAGCAAATGTCAGCAAAGCGTGAAGTAGACCGCTTAAGTCGCGAAGTTACTGAACACGAAGGTTATGCGACCCAAGCACTTGAAAAAGGTGATGAAACTTTAGCGCTAGCGGTAGCAGAGAAAATTGCTAACTTAGAAACTACTTTAGCAGAGCAACAACACGCTCACGATAGCTTTAGCGGTAACTCTGAGCGTCTCAAAGAATTAGTGAAGAAAAGTGAGCGCCAAGTCGCAGAGCACAAACGTCAGCTGTCTATGGTGAAAACCACTGAAAGCGTACAAAAAGCGACTTCAGCAATTACCGACAACTTTTCATCAAGTAACTCTAAGTTATTAAGTGCTAAAGATTCACTTGAGCGTATTAAAGCGAAGCAGCAAAAATTTGATGATAGAATGAAAGCTGCTGAACTACTTGAATCTGAAGACTCAGATAGCTCATTACAAGCACAATTAAAAGCAGCGGGTATTGGTTCACAAGATAATAGCGCTAATTCAGTATTAGAGCGTTTGAAAGCTAAGCAAAAATAATGTCGAACGTCAGTCTGTTAACTGACTGACTGTTATTAGCTAACATTAGTTAGCTAATAACATGTTTAACGCTTTTGCATAATAAACAACACCCAATGGGCACTATTATTTATCGCTACTTATTGAAGCTTTAGATAGGTGCCCATTCTACGTTAGGTCATCAGATGAATTTTTTAAAGAAAATATTTAACAAATCAAATAATGAGCAGAGAAAGTTAACAGAAGTAAACCAACTACTGGTTGGCGATATTATTGTGCTAACCGACAGCTTTGCCTTACCTGAGTCGTTACGCGGGCAAGACTTTCAAGTGAAAGCAGTAAATAGCTATGAATTTGAAAACAATATACAAACAGAATGGGCACTTGTCGGCACTAATGCCCTAGAGATATTTTTATCGCTAGAAGTGGATGATATTACCGAGCTGAAACTTTCATTAAAAATTCAGCATGAAGATGTCGAAACACTGTTTGACTTAGAGCAATTTGCCGAAATTTTTGATGAATCCGGACAAGCTTTCCTGGATAAAAAAGCTGACTCAGCAATCACCGCTATGTGGAGTAGCGAGCAATATCAACAAAGTGTTTTTGCTAAGGTAGGCTTTTTTCATCGTAAAGATCACCGTAGTGAAAACTTATCAGCATATGAAGGCAAAGACAGCGGCGAGCAGTTCGAGTTATATAGCCTTTTTAATGAAGACCAAAGCAAAGGCGTTGATGTTGAGGTCTGGCAAGATGGTGATACCGAAGTATGCTTAACTTTATTTAGGCCGCTTAGTGATATCATTGATATGTACCCAGCAAGTTAATCGACACCTTCAGCAGAAGTTAATCTAAAAGTTAAGCGGAAGTACTATGGCGAGAAAAATCCCCGAGAAATGGCAATCCTCAGTTAAAGCAATAAAAGCTGTGCAAGTTGCTTTTGATATGGATGAAAAAATCCAACTGTCTATCCGTAAGCAGGCGCTCGATGCTGGCTTAAGCCCGTCTGATCAAATTCGTGACATCTTAGGTTTACCGATAAATAAAAGACCTAAACGTCCGCGTTTAACGGTAAGTCTTGCCCCTAGCGATTACCAAATCCTCGCAGAAAAATATCAACTGCCAGCCGAAGACCAGCTCGGCATTAAAAAGAGACTGATGGATGATTTAGTCACGCATATTAACTTAGGTAATAGCGACGAAAATAAATAGTCATTTCAATGCCTGATATCAATAACTTACCTCAAGATGTAACTGCTTTGTTAAAGTTTTTTTTTGTGCCATACTGCAATGAACGGAATCTAATAATAACTTCACTTGGGATATCATTATGTTAAAACAAATCACCGCAATTTCTTTCGCCTTAACACTTTCGGCTTGTGCAAATACTGATGCACTTGATGCCAACATTAGCTCATTAAACAATAAGGTTGACGCTTTATCAGCCCAAGTTGCTGATTTAGAAGCTCAGCAGCAATCAACAGCCGCATATGCGCAAACAGCTAATACAGCAGCAGAGCAAGCAATAAGTGACGCACAAAAAGCTAACGAACGCATTGATAATGTTGTTGCTTCTTATAAGAAGTAATCGCTAGGGTTGAGTTAACTCAACGAGTAAAAGACAATAAAAAAGCACCTCATGGTGCTTTTTTATTGTCTAGCTTTTATTGTTTATTCATCGCTAAAATTACCGCTTACTTGGAGAGTTCAACCACTAAACCGTGGGGCTTTTCAATAATGGGCAGTAATTGCTGCCAGTGCTCTCGCTTGCTGCCGACAAATAGCTGCATGGCCTTGGTTACAATTACATTACCCTTGCTTGATTCAAGGTCGGTTAACGGCTGATGTATTTCTATTAATTGCTTTTCACCATTTTCATAGGACATTTTTACCGGTTGGTTAATCACTCTAACTTTAGTATTCACCGGCACATGATCAAAAAGCCATTTAATATCATTATCGTATAATCTTATACAGCCAGAGCTTGCCCGCATACCTATACCAAAGCGCTTATTCGAACCATGAATTAGGTATTCACTGGTGCCTAAACGTAAGGCATATTTACCAAAAGGATTATTAGGCCCGGCGGCAATTTCTTTAGCTAAATACTTGCCATGCTCAGCAAAGTAACGCTCTTGCATCTCTTTGGTTGGCCGCCAAGTCGGATCCTTTCTCTTCTCACCAATAACAGTACTAGTTAACGGGGTTGATAAGCCCTGTCTCCCTATGCCGACAGGAAAAACATGGACTTTATTTGCGTCAGGAGAGAAGTAGTATAAACGTAATTCTGGTAGGTTTATCACTATGCCTTGACGAGTAATGAAGGGTAATAACATTTCGTTGGGAATAACGACTTCTGTACCAATTTGAAGTAAAAATGGGTCATGCTGTGGGTTCGCCGCAAGTAAAGCTAAAAATCCAACATCATATTGCTCTGCCAGTTGCTGAAAATAATCACCCTTGACTACTATATGAACTTTTGGTTGACCAATCAGGCGCTTGTTCACTTCGCCCATATCATAAACGGTGGCCAGTAACGGCTGAGTAAATAACAGTAACAATGACATTGAGATGTGTATAAAAATAGCGCGTGATTTTTTATTTTTTATCATCGTGGCTATGACCAGTAAGGTTTCATCGTTAAGGCTTTAGCTCTAGATTGATCTAGTGCGGTAATTAAATTGTCACTTTTATTGGTTAACCATTGTGCTAATTTCGGCTCGGATGCTGGCAAGTGTACTAATTGTTGCTGTAATAAACTCAAAGACTGCAATTCACTAATACCTTGCTTAATATCAAGCCAAGGCATACTAAACCGGCTAACCATATCGCTCTCTGACCCCGAAACTAAGCCACCAAACCAACTTGTGGTTAATAGTGCGCGAATCAATAAACTGTGTGCGGTTAAATATAACTCGCTAGATGAAGCGTTTGGTGGTGTTTGCAATTTAGCGAGTTCACGACTTATCGCCTTAGAGCTATGAGTTAAGTGCTTAGCGGCAAACTCAATTAATGACGATGTATTTTCAGTTTTATTTGTATCAGTACTATTTCTTTTAAGCAATAATGACAGTAAGTTTAATTGCAAATTATTAAAACGCTCACTATGTAATATCGCTAACACTTGCGACTCATTAGGGTAACGCTGTTGTGCCAACTGTAACTTAGTTATCAACTCTTGGTTTACCGATGCGGCCTTTTGATTGGAACTTCGCTTACTCGTTAGTGCTTGAATATAGTGGGCATTATTCACCCAATGAATAGTTCGAATAAAATAACTAAGTTCGCTGCGTAACTCTTGCTGCTCAGAGGGAGATTTGTTAGCAGGAAATAACTCATTAAAGAGCCAAAAACCTTGCCTAAGTAGCGCAAGCAATTCACTTATCTTAGCTAATTTAGACAATGAGGGCGCATCAACATAGCTATCAACACTGAGCTGTAACTGAGTTATAGAATACTCTATGCCTTTATTAAAGGCGCTGTCTATGCTGCTATTTTTGGATAAATCTATCATTGTCAGTGCTATCGGCTCAACAAGTTCGTCATCATCAATAGCTATATTTTCAAGATTACCACTAACGGCAATACTCTCATGATATAAGGCATAACCGCGAGCGGCTTTGGTTAACTGCCCTGGCCTTAAAGCTAATTGACTAAATAAAAGCTTAGTTAAGACAAATAACGCCTGAGTATCGCCACTCACTAACTCTAACTCAATTTCATAAATACGTGGTTTATTACTATGTCCCTGACAAACAACCTCACCACTATCAAAGGCAATTTCCACTTGCGCATTACTTAAAGTAACTAACCAGGTATGGCGGGTAAAGTTAGTAGAGAAGAGCTCAACAATCTCTTGTTGTAGTTGCTTAATATCCGTAGCTGGCCGCCAAATGGCTTCCGGAAACAGGGCCAGAATAGGTTTAGCATCATCAATATCGACATTGTATTCTGGTCTTTGGTGCAAACCGGCAATGACGGTGCCAGAAGTTTTGATGGTTTGCTCAAAACGTACATCTTGGTGTAGAGCCTGAGTGCCCCGAGTTCGTAATGCTATTCTTTGTTGGCGCAGTGACAAACTCTCGGTATCAAAATAGTGATTACTTAGCTGTTTAACCTGATGAACAAATGCTAACTCTTGCTCGGTAAGTAACTGGCATATTTGTGCTTTAACTTGTTGAACTGTCGCCATATCGCGACATTCAAGCAAGGAGTATTTCAATTCAATTTCGGTAACCATTATCTTCCAATTAGTATTTTAGCTATCACTTAATAATCATACCTTTAGTACATGAATATGCCAATAGAGAGTTATCCCTTAATTACCGCAAACTCATATAGAATATAGGTTAGTCTACGAAAACATTACTAGCTAAGTAATTCAACTTGCTGATAACTTACCAATAAAAAGCCAAATATGCTTAAGGTTTGAGCTAATATTGGCGCATAATGAAATCATTCTTAGCTTGCCATCAAAGCTGCAAACACATAATATCTTGTCTTCCTTGATTTAAATACTACATTGGTTTTTTATGAATAACGTTATTAACGTCATAGCATTTCTTGCTATCACTTTATCTAGCTTGCTTTTTTCATCTGCTCAGGCTGCAGAAAACAATTACAAGCAGGGTTATATCTCTGATGAATTGTTCATATATATGCATGCAGGACCTGGCACCAATTATAGAATTTTAGGCACAGTTATCGCAGGATCTGAAGTTAAAATTACCGGTTCACAAGACAATGGCTATAGTGAAATTATCGATGATAAGAATCGCGCCACTTGGGTGGAAAGTAAATATGTAACCACGCAAGCCGGACTTCGCTTTATTGTCGCTGAACTTAATGGAAAAATTGCTACTAACAGTGATTTTGCCAGCCAACTAGATGGTGAAGTTAATGGCCTGAATAGCCAAGTAACGCTACTAACTAGTGATAAGAAAAAGTTAACGGCTGAACTGAAGCAGCTAACCACTACCTTGGCAGAAACACGCACAAAAATTAAAGATCAAGATACCAACATCAAAAAGCAATGGTTCTTCAATGGCGCCTTGGTCTTAGGTATAGGTTTAATTTTAGGCTTAATTTTACCAAGGTTCTTCACTCGCCGTAAAGGCGCTATGGAAAGCTGGTCATAATATCGAAACTTATTTTTAAGGGTATTAAAAAATAATTAATACCTTAATGCTAAAAAAAGACCTTAGTGATTACCTCACTAAGGTCTTTTCTTTCGTCCACTAGCAGATTACTTTGCTAGGCTTAAATATTGTTGAGCAATTTTACTTGCTGTTACCTTACCAATAATATCTGCCTCGGCTAAATCAAGTTCACTAATTAGCACACGTTCAATTGCCAGTGCCAATGCCTTCGGATCTCGTCTAGGTACTAAATAATCACTTAATGGTCCAGTTAATATTTCATCCGGCCCATGAGGGCAAGCGGTACTTACCACTTTAGTGTTAACGGCAATAGCTTCTAAGAGTACATTGCCAAAGCCTTCATAATCAGAGCTAAGTACTAAGGCTTGCGCTTGTTTTATCCAATTATAAGCATTCGTTTGGAAGCCAGGTAAAATAAGGCGGTCAGCAATACCATATTTTTCTGCAAGCTTCAGCGCCTTTCCTGGCTTATTGCACAATAACACTAGCTTAACTTTTTGGCTGACTTGAGCAAATGCGGCAAATAAAATGTCATGCCGTTTTTGTCTAGCTAATCGGCCAACATGGATAATGTAAGGTTCATTGGGTATGGCGCTATTTTCTATCAATGATTTTTTCTGAATATCTTCAATATCGAAGGGGTTATAAATAGTCATTATGTTTTTGGGGGAAATGACCGTTCCTTGAGATACTTCTTGCTCTATTCCTTTAGACACTGCAATTAAATTCTTGCCAGACAGATTCTTTTTTGATTTAAGTAAGTACCAATAAGCTAAAGGCCCGAGTTTTTTTTGTCGCTGCAATTCTTCTTCAACACTGTTATGCACAATATAATAAACCGAGCGAATTCGGCTTTTGGCCAGTAAGTTATTACTGCGATCTAAATTAGATAACACTAACTCAAAAGGTTTGCCTTGTTGCTGTTCAGCATCAGCAAACCAAGCCTGCAGTTTAGCGACACTGGCTTTGACTTGCCAAAACCTATCAACCTTTGACGCTTTATGGTCAAACAAATAACAAACATTAATCCCTTCAGGAATAGCGTAATCACAACGATTACTTAATGATAAAATGGTGACTGTATGCTCTTGCGCAACCATTTCAGTGGCTAAGCTGATCATTACACGTTCAGCCCCGCCTCCCGTTAGCCCATCGATGACTATGGCTATATTTTTCATTTAATTATCATCCTGCACATTGACTTTTTGAGTTGTTTTTTGCTGAGAACTAGTTTGTTGGACACTATTTTTCTGAACATCACTTTCATTACCAAGAGAAAATAACGCAGCGATATCATCGACAATCTGCGCTAATGCTTTTACTGGCGCAAGTTGTGCCATATTACTAATAAGAGTTTTAGCTTGTTGTTTTTCAATTAATCGCAGAGCCTGCTGCACTAAGCTATCGGGTGTTGCTTCAGCCGCAAGTACAAGTTGTTTCTGCTGACAGAGCTGTAAACGCGCAGGTTGATCCGGCGATACTGGTGCGGCCACACAAGGTTTGTGTAAAGCAATACACTGTAATAAGGTATCACCAGCACTGATAACACTACCTTGAGCAGTTGATATCAAGGCTATAAAATTTTTATTGCTAATACTTTTCACACAGGTGATATCACTATCGTCAGGAAGCGCTTTAGGATAATTATCCCCAAATATAACTAAGCATTTTATTTTTGTTAGTCGGTAAAAGGTGTGCGCTGCTTGATAATAGATATCTGCGGCAAGTTCTCTCGCAACTATATGTCCGCCAGAGCCGGCATTAAAGACAAAATAGTCATTTTTAATTAAATCAAATTGTTCAATAAGCTGGGTTTGGTATGCACTGCTACTCACTTCAAAAACAGGACCTATATTTTGAGGGGCTTTTTTATTAAAAAAGGCTAGCTTCGCTCGTTGCCAATAGCTTATCGACTTTATACAAAAATCAGGCTGAACTACCCAGTGAATATCGGTATTGAATAAGCGGTTTAACTTCAATCCCCTGCTACGCTTTTTATTATGTTGGGAGATAAAGGCAACTTTGGCGCCGATAGCTTTCGCTTGCTTAAACTGTTTAGCGCGCCCCGAGGCATCAAAAAACACTAAGTCAGGGCTAACCTTAGCAATAATAGCGTTAACTCTTACTACATCTTTGGTCGGTGAATCCTGACAAGCATGTACTGTATAAGGGCAGTCGTGAAAATAAGCGACTTGCTCATTTAAAATAAAATGGATGTTTATGCTAGGCCAGCGCAATTTCAGCGCTTTGGCAATAATCATTGAGCGCATGTACTCACCTATGCCGGAAGGTGAAGATACAGGAATAAATAATACGCAGTTAGGTTCCATTAAAGTATAAGACCGAAAGTTAAGAGGGGAAATAAAGCCATGCATAATACCTGAAAATAGCGCATTGCTCTAATCGCTACCGCTGTTTTTTTTGTTACTTACTTTAAACAGTAGATGAGTTAACGGGCTAACACTGCTACAATTTGCGCAATTTTTATTGTCGCAATTTTTTGATATCTTTAGGCGGCAATTTTTTAGTGTTTATTTATTAGTCTTTTATTATCAGTGTACTGCACTCTTTAGGATATTTTAATGTTGTTAAAGCCTAGTTTGGCCATTTTATCTTTACTTTTTTTAAATTCAAGCTTTGCCGCACCTTGGGTAGAGCCAGATGATCTCGCTTTAAGAAATGATATTCAACTACTTGCTGATATAGGTCTAATTACCGCCCCGGTAACGACTTACCCGCTGATGTGGAATGCTATTAAGGATGACATTCTATCGGCTAACACCTCATTACTTAGTGATGAGCAAATTCAAGCCCTTGATCATGTCAGGTATAACTATAAATATGCGTCAAGTAATCAAAATACGACCAAAAAGAGTATTTACTTAGCAACTAATCAAAATCGCTTTACCAGTTACGGTAATGACCATTTTGACCAAGGAAACATTGAACTTTCCGATGAGTTTTTTGTTGGTAACCTAGCAGGTAAATTACAAGTAAATTATCGCCTAGGTTTAGATGACAACCCGGAATTAAATCAAGGTAGTGACTTTAATCTCGACGGCAGTTACCTGGCCTATAAATTAGGTAATTGGGTATTAAGTGCCGGTGCAATTGAACGCTGGTGGGGCCCTGGCATCGACACCAATTTAATTATGACCACCAATTCAAGACCTTTACCTGCGTTGAGTATTACCCGTGATAACTCAGCAGCTTTTGAAACCCCTTGGCTAAGTTGGATTGGTCCTTGGACACTTACCGCACAAATGGCACAATTAGAAGAAAGTCGCGAAGTTCCTGATACAATGATGTGGAGTACTAGAGGTACTTTCCGTCCACTTCGTGGTTTAGAGATTGGCGCTTCTTGGTCATTTCAATGGGCCGGCGAAGGCCAACCGAGTTCAATGTCGGATTTTTTTAAAATACTTTTTGGTGGTCAAGAATGTGCCAACGGCGATCCTAACTGCGATTCATCGAATAATACCTATCAAGGTAATCACCTTGCTGGTTATGATATTCGTTGGTCTGATACACTATATGACCTACCTTACGCGCTATATTTTCAGACCATAGGTGAAGATGGCTCACCTAATGCGGGCATAATTACCGATAAAGCCGATATGTATGGCATTGAAACCCGCTTCACTTTATTAGATCAACGTATCATGGCCAACTTAGAGTTTACCGATACCCAAGTAGCTTGTGGCGGTAGTGATTCAACCTACCTCAACTGTTTTTATGAGCATAGTACCTATGAGTCAGGCTACCGTTATTATCGTCGCACCATAGGCTCTACTTATGATAATGATGCAAAAACTTTAGTGGCTACATTTCTAATCCAAACTAAAGCAGGTAATAGCTGGCAGTTAAAGTTTAGAAAAGTACAATTAAATACCGATAATATTGACCAATATCCTGACGATATTAATCTAGGTAATCCTGTATCTAAAGTGGCCGAAGATATTTTACAGTTTGATGGTCAATATAAATTCATCGCTTTCGATTCTCGTTTCACCCTTGGCATGATAGTAACCAACTCAAAATTTGCTAATAACCAGGTCGCTATCAGTAACGATACGACCTATGAAGACGGTACCGAGTTTGATGCTTATGTGAAGTGGGAATATCGTTTTTAATATTTCATTAACTATTTATTATTATTTACTTACTCGCGACCTACTCGAGTAAGTAAATAATAAACGGCTAATTTTAAAAATTAAACTTATGATATACTGCTAGGCTCAAAAATCATGACTAATCAAAATGCGAACTAGCTAATGATAACGACAACCACTCACGCTCCACGCTGGTATAATACTTATGCCATTCACTTCTTCCGTCTTGTTATGACGCGAATTTTACCTCCATCTTGGTTTAGAGAAGCATTGCCACAAAAAACAGAGCGTACTGCCGTTGATGGTTTTTTCCAGTTAGAAATAGTCAGTCATTGCTGGGGCTATTCAAACATGCTCACCTACCAATTAAGCTCTTTTGTTAACTACCCACCAACTAAGTGTGCCCTTACCGTTACCGTTTTTTATGCCAAAGAAGATGTTAAAACCCAAGCGGTGTTGGAATTTTTCAAGCAAAAGAGTGTTGATAATGTCACTTGGAACTTCCAAGAGATGTCTAAAGGTAAATTATTTAGACGTGGCATTGGCCGAAACATAGCGGCCCGCTCAAGTAAGGCAGACTGGTTATGGTATACTGATTGCGATATTATTTTTCATGAAAACTGTTTAGATTCATTAGCTGAGCAACTACAAGGCAAACAAGAAATCTTGTACTACCCCCAGCAAGAACGCACTACTGAAATGTTAGCGCAAGACGATCCTATGTTACGTCAAGACAGTGAACCGCAATTAGTTAATATTGACGCTGACGGCTTTAGTTTACATTCACGTGATAAAGCTAAAGGTGCATTTCAAATTGTTCATGGTGATGTAGCTCGCGCAATAGGTTATTGTG
>NZ_JABSOV010000029.1 GCF_013215345.1 Colwellia sp.
GTCGCTACCTATCTCGCTAGAAATAAGTAACTATATTTATTTGCATGAACATCATTCATTAAGCGTTTTTGTTCTCCCCGAAAGGAAAACTAGGTAAAACAACATTAATGTGAGTGCTCACACAAATTGCATGATAACTAATTGTTAAAGAAAATATCTCGATTGAGATATCGATGAGAGTCGCATTCGCTCTTCACCGGAGCAAGTTAAGTTGAACTTAATTTGCTTGGCTTCGTTGCTGTAGCCCCGAAGCAGGATGCGTATAATACGCTTCCGAGTTTTGAAGTCAACGTTTATTTTAAATAAATTTAAAATCCTACGTTAAGTTAACTAATTTCGCTTAAAAGCAAGTAGATAACTTATCAAAACGCCCAGTTGGTAAAGGTTTTCGCCTGAACCCCTTGGAACTGGAGCGCATTATAGAGAGCTTTAAGTTTTGGTCAATAGCTTTTTAACATAAAATCCTAGTTATTTAATCGTTCGTTTAGTTAAGCGACATAATGATTATTTAAACAACTATTCTAGTAGGTATTCTTAGTGTTTGTGCTTTATTAGAAGATTAATTGCATAAATTTTGCACTTGATAGTTGCACATTATAAAAAGCTGCGTAACATAGAATTGCTATTTGCATATATTCAAGCAGTTAAATTAGTTTATTAAAATAATAATTAGGTATCTTTATATGAAGTCTCCAACTTTACAAACAGTCATCATTGCTGTTGTTTTTGCCATCATCGCATACATCATCACATACATTGTCGCCCCTACCATGCCAGTTAGCTCTACTCTTGTAGCTGGTCTAGTATTTATTAGTGCGTTTCTCGCACCTCTAGTTATTGGTAAGTCCTCAACTAGCTCTGGTTCATCTACAGACAGTAACACTAATGTTTCAGATGAAGATGTTAGAACACTCTATGTTGGTAACTTACCTTATAGAGCAAATGAAACCGCAGTAAGAGAACTTTTTTCCAATCATGGCGCGGTACTTTCTGTACGCTTAATGAAAGATAAGCATACCGGAAAACGTCGCGGTTTTGGTTTTGTTGAGATGGCTGCTGATGATTTAGATACTGCTATTTCAGCTTTAAATGATACAGAGTTTCAACAGCGTACACTTAAAGTAAGAGAAGCAAAAGAACGCCCTGAACGAACAGATGAAAATAATCTAGATGATTAATCTCTGATTGAGTAAAATATAAAAGGCTACTAACGAAGGTTAGTGGCCTTTTTTAATGACTTTTAGTTACCGCATTAACATTAACTGTTCTAACGAATTTCCTTTTTGCTAAAGCTTCAAGCAGCTTACCTCTCATATCAAGCAGCAATTAAAGCCTATAGTCATCCATTGTAATGCTCAACTCTGCTTTACTCGCTATTTTTTGTTAATAGCATCATCCAAGTAAAAACTTGCACTTACTTTAATGAAGACTGCTGAACGGCTTTGGCTTTTTATAGCTACAGGCATCTTAATATTCAAGGGGTTAGTTTAATTAACCATGATACAAACCTTACCTTAGTCTTACAACATAGTTAATTATTGGCAAGATGCACTAAAAATTTAACTTTTTAGTTATACTTTGTTTATTAATTATATGAATTAAAGGCTAGACAAAAGCTAAGTCGATAGTAAAATCCGCGCTGTTATTCTTATCTCTATTTCTTTATACAAGGCACTTTTATGTTTAGTCACATTCATCCCGATAATTACGATGCGCAATTATCTAAAAAACAACAAGATATGGCTGAGTTATTTAGTGACTTTGCGTTACCACCTGCCGATTTATATCCATCTGCCCCCTTAAATTACCGTCAAAGAGCTGAATTTAGGGTTTGGCATGATGGTGATGATCTTTATTATATTATGTTTGATAGTAAAACTAAGGAAAAATTTAGAGTAGACGACTTCCCTGTTGCCAGCGAATTAATTAATAAAGCGATGAAAGCTTTGTTAACTGCTATTAAAGGCCATAAGGAATTACGTTTCAAGCTATTCCAAGTAGATTTTTTATCGACATTAAGTGGCGAGCTATTAATAAGTATGTTGTACCACAAACCTTTGGAAGATAATTGGCAAATTGAAGCCGAAAAGTTAAAAGCTCAATTATCAACTATTGCTCCCGTTGATATTATTGGTAGAGCAAAAAAGCAAAAAATTATTGTTGATAAAGATTATGTGATGGAATCATTACAGGTTGGGGAAAAGACCTTTGTATATCAGCAAGTAGAAAATAGCTTTACCCAGCCCAATGCCGGCGTAAATGAGCAAATGCTGTTATGGGCTCAGCAAGCGACGATAAATTCCAGTGGAGATTTAATTGAGCTGTACTGTGGTAATGGTAACTTTAGTATTGCACTTGCTGAAAACTTTGAGCGAGTACTAGGTACAGAGATATCTAAAACATCGGTTCGTTCTGCCCAAATAAACATTAGTAAAAACAATATTGATAATATCGATATTGTTCGTATGTCGAGTGAAGAGTTTAGCCAGGCAATGAATGGCGAGCGTAAATTCAGACGCTTAGAAGGTTTCGATTTAACAGCATATAACTACGATACTGTGCTAGTTGATCCACCACGTGCTGGATTGGATAAAGATAGCGTTGAATTGGTAAGTCGCTTTAACAAAATTATCTACATATCTTGCAACCCAGAAACATTAAAAGATAACCTAGCTCTGCTAGTTAAAACCCATAAGATTGATAAATTCGCTTTGTTTGATCAATTTCCTTACACCCATCATGTTGAAACAGGTGTAATACTAACAAGGAAGTAGAACTAGCGATTTCTTCTCAATTTTTTACGGCGATCACTGAGCTCAAGTGCGCCGCGTGCAATGAAGCGTAGTTGCTGAATAGTTTGCTGGGCTAGTTGATCGCGCTCTGCTTTGTCTTCAATATCAAGCGCATCTGAGCCAGCACTAAAAACAATGGTTACCGCTGCATTGGCTTGCATATAAGCGACATCTGCGTCTAATTGGTTAGCTTTTTGTAAATAATCGCACAACTCCATAGTAAAATAACGTATCTCTCGAATAACTGCGGCACGAAAAGCTGCAGAAGTCCCAGAACGCTCACGTAGTAAGAGTCTGAAAATATTACCATTACTTTCAATTAACTCCATAAAGGTTTGCACTGATATTTGAATTACAGAGCCACCTTTAGCTATACGTTGTCGTGCTTGACGCATTAACTGTCTAAGCGTTAAACCCGCTTCATCTACCAGAGTTAAACCTAATTCGTCCATATCAGAAAAATGACGATAAAAAGAAGTTGGCGCCAATCCGGCTTCTTTTGCTACCTCGCGTAAACTTAAGCTAGAGAAACTGCGCTCGGCACTGAGTTGTTTTAAAGCCGCATTAATTAGTTGACGACGGGTCTTTTCTTTTTGCTGTGCTCTTACACCACTCATGCTCATTGCTCTTGTAAAAATACCGAATTATTTTCTATAGCTATCATACTGTAATAGCGAATAAATGTCAGTTTTGCCCAATAAGTATAAAGATATTTAATAAACATACTTGACTGGTCGGATGATCTAGCTAAAATAGTTATAACAGCGTACACGTGTACGCTTAAATTTATTTAATACTATTTTAGAGAAAGAAATGAATAAACCCGCTGTCATTTGGCCTAATGTTACACTTTTTTTAGTTACCTTTTTAGTAGCCGCTATAGCTGTGCCTTATCGGGCATTAACTTATGGTTTTGATAACACGGAAATAATCTTTGCATTGCTTTGTTTTATTTATTGTGGCATGTCAATTACAGCAGGTTATCATCGCCTCTGGTCACATAAAACCTATCAAGCGCATTGGAGTTTGCGTTTCATATTTGCACTTGGTGGTGCCTTTGCCTTACAAAATAGTATTCTACATTGGTCCTCAGACCATAGAATACATCACAAGCATGTTGATAAAAATGATGTCGACCCCTATTCAGCTAAAATGGGATTTTGGTATTCTCATATAGGTTGGATGTGTAGGGAGTATCAAGCAAATCGATACCATGATTACAAAAATGTTCGGGATTTACAGAAAGATGCCATCGTTATGTGGCAACACAAACATTATTTACTACTAATGCTATTAATGAACATAGGTATTCCGGTTGCTTTTGGTTTATGGCATGGCAATGTAATTAATAGTTTATTATTGGTAGGATTCTTTCGTCTGGTAATGAGTCACCATACAACTTTCTTCATCAACTCATTGGCACACATTTGGGGAAAACAGACTTATAGTGACAAAAATACCGCTCGAGATAATGGTTTATTAGCTTATCTAACTTTTGGTGAGGGCTATCATAATTATCATCATATTTTTGAAAATGATTACCGTAATGGTATTCGATGGTGGCAATTTGACCCAACAAAATGGTTAATTAAAAGCTGTCAGTGGTTAGGTCTAACTCATCATTTACGTGTTAGCCCTGAAGATAAAATCGAAAAGATGCGTATTGCCATGACACTGAAACATACTAAAGCAAAGCTAATTAGTCACCCACATACTGAGCAAACTCTTATATACCTTCAACAAGAGTATGAATTACTGGTAAATAAGATTAACGAGTATTACATTATTCGTAAAAAAGTCTTGCAAGAAAAACGAGAACACCTACTGGTTGAGGTTGAAAAATCAGACTTGATGGCTCATTACCAAGAATTAAAGCAAAGATTAACGGAGCAACGTCGTAGCTGGCAGACTTTAACGGAAAAACTCGGTTAACATCAATAAAATGGTCTAAAAACTGTATTACCATTTGCCTCAAATCCTGTTAAAATTTTTGCTTCAAATAAAATGAATGAGCAAGGTTTGAGGACTTCTTTTGACTAAATCAAAAACAAGTAAAACTGAAGTAAAAAGTTTTGATTATGACGTAATTATTATAGGTACGGGCCCAGGAGGAGAAGGTGCGGCAATGAATCTTGCTAAGCGCCAAAAGAAAGTTGCCATTATTGAACGTTACCATCAAGTTGGCGGTGGTTGTACTCATTGGGGTACCATTCCATCAAAAGCATTACGCCAATCAGTAAGTCGTTTGATTGAATACAACTCCAACCCATTGTTTAATCAAAACGATCAAGTAAAGCAATTAACCTTCCAAGATATATTAAGTCATGCCTCTTCGGTAATTCGTAAGCAAGTTAATTTACGTAGCGGTTTTTATAACCGTAATCGCGTAGAACATATATTTGGTGAAGCTTCTTTTATTGATGCCCATACTATACGTGTGTTGCATCCTGATGGTTCAGTAGAAAAAATATCCGCTAAACAAATAGTTATTGCTACCGGATCTCGACCTTACCAACCGGATAATATTGACTTTAATCATTCCCGAGTTTATGACTCCGATAGTATATTAAGCCTAAAACATGCTCCTAGACATATCATTATTTATGGTGCAGGTGTTATTGGTAGTGAGTATGCTTCTATATTTAGAGGCTTAGGGGTAAAAGTAGATTTAATCAATACCCGTGAGCGATTACTGTCGTTCTTAGATACAGAAATGTCTGACTCACTCAGTTATCACTTATGGAATAACGGTGTAGTTATACGCCACGGTGAAGAGATTGAACGCGTAGAAGCTACCGATGATGCTGTAGTGGTACATTTGAAGTCAGGTAAAAAAATGCGCGCCGATTGTTTACTGTTTGCTAATGGACGCACAGGTAATACTGCAGATTTAAACCTTACAGCTGCTGGCTTAAAAGCAGATAGTCGCGGTCAGTTGAAAGTAAATGATTGTTATCAAACTGACGTAGATAATATTTATGCCGTAGGTGATGTTATCGGTTACCCAAGCCTAGCCAGTGCTGCTTTTGATCAAGGTCGAATCGCCGCTTTAGCTATGGTTGATAGTACGAGTAAAGCTAAGTTAATTGTTGATATACCCACAGGCATATACACTATTCCTGAAATAAGCTCTGTCGGTAAAACTGAACAGGAGCTCACCGCAGCCAAAATACCTTATGAAGTGGGTCGTGCTCAGTTTAAACACCTTGCTCGTGCACAAATTTCTAATAATCTGGTTGGCTCGTTGAAGATACTTTTTCACCGTGAGACTAAAGAAATCTTAGGCATTCATTGTTTTGGTGAAAATGCTGCTGAGATTATTCATATCGGACAAGCAATTATGCAGCAAAAAAATGGTGGCAACACCATAGAATACTTTGTTGAAACAACTTTCAATTATCCAACTATGGCTGAAGCATTTCGTGTAGCTGCCTTAAATGGGTTAAACCGGTTGTTTTAATGATGGTATAGGCTTTACGGTTCAGAGTGATAGTAAATACTTATCACTCTGAACCGCTCACTTTTATTTAAAGAAAATAATACAATAAAAGCTATATGATGAAAAAATTAACTTTAATGATTGCCAGTGCTTTATTATTGCAACCTTGCCTAGCGAGCGATAATTTTACTCTTTACCTAGTAAGACATGCTGAAAAACAGACTGACAGTAAAAACCCGCCATTAACTCAATGTGGTAAGGCAAGAGCAAAGCAGTTAGCCACTTTACTTAGCAATGCTGAGATAAAATCGGTTTACAGTACAAGCTACCAAAGAACCATGTCGACAGCTGCCCCGCTGGCTAAAAAGCAACACGTTGCAATCAAACATTATAATCCTAAACAGCTGGAGCAATTTGCTCTGCATTTAAAGCTGCAGAAAGAAAATACTCTCATTGTCGGCCATAGTAATACTACTCCACAACTTACTCAGTTATTGAGCGGTAAAAAAGTAGCTGATTTAAGTGATAAGGATTATCAAAACTTGTATCAAGTTCAATTTATTGCAGGTAAAAGCCAGTTAACATTATTTAAACAACCCTTGGCATGCAAGCAGCCTTAATACTTGGCACCTGTGTTTTTGTCCTGCTTATTACCTAACTTAATTAACTCAACATCGTTAATTTTAAAGGGTTCTCCCCATTGTTGAATGGTCATCATATCTTTAATCAGCTGACCTTTCACTTTCAATTGTGTACCTTCCAATTGGTACTCCTTGGCTAGGTTCATTGGTAAAAGTTTTTCACCTTTACTCGACACTAAACCGTAGAAACCACCTTCAAAGTTCAAGTACTTCACGGTAACTTGTTGCCAACTTTGTTTTGCTGATTTATCCATATCGCTCTCCCTTAGCTCAGTCACTTTATTTTCATTGTTTGATACATCATGTGCTTGTGAACAGCCAGCTACTAGTAAGGTCAATGTAACCGCTACGATTAAAGTTTTTTTCATAATAATTATCCAATAAAAAAGGCCAAGGTAATTTTTATACCATGACCTTTATTTGTATTGTTGTCAAAACAATCAAGGACTAACGAAGGTAAAGTGACATTGCCCTCACATTCATTAGCCAATAACTACTAAGCCATGTAGTTCTCAGGCATTTCTAGAGCGGCAACACCAGAGTCTACCGCAGCTTGGGCAACAGCCTTAGCAACGGCAGCACACAAACGAGAATCCATAGGTTTAGGAATAATGTAATCTTTACCAAAGGTCAGGGCTTTCACACCACTCGCTTTAAGTACTTCCTCTGGTACTGGCTCTTTGGCTAGCGCTCTAATGGCATGTACAGCTGCGATTTTCATAGCATCATTGATAGTACTAGCGCGAACATCTAATGCTCCACGGAAAATAAATGGAAAGCACAGAACATTATTTACTTGATTTGGATAATCCGAACGGCCAGTAGCAATAATTAAGTCATCACGCACAGCAAGGGCAAGCTCAGGTTTAATTTCTGGATCTGGGTTAGAACAAGCAAAAATTATAGGATTTTTCGCCATGGATTGTACTTGCTCTTGAGATAGAAGATTTGGACCTGAAACACCGACAAAAACGTCAGCCCCTTCGATAGCATCATCAAGGGTACGTTTATCGGTATTGTTAGCAAATAGTGTTTTATATTCATTTAGATCAGTACGACGAGTGTGTATTACACCCTTAGTATCTAGCATGTAAATTTTTTCACGCTGGGCACCACACTTAATCAATAATTCCATACACGCTATTGCTGCAGCACCGGCACCTAAACAGACGATGTTAGCTTGTTTAATATCTTTACCCTGGATATCTAGCGCATTCATCATGCCTGCAGCTGTTACTATGGCTGTTCCGTGTTGATCATCATGAAACACCGGAATCGCACAACGTTCAATTAGCGCTTTTTCTATGGCGAAACATTCCGGCGCTTTAATATCTTCAAGGTTAATACCACCAAAACTATCCGCAATACTGGCAACAGTATTGACGAACTCTTCAATCGTTTTATGTTTTACTTCGATATCAAAAGAGTCAATATTGGCAAAACGTTTGAAAAGTAACGACTTACCTTCCATAACTGGCTTTGACGCCATAGGTCCTAAATTACCTAAACCTAAAACCGCCGTGCCATTAGTAATAACCGCAACAGTATTGCCTTTAGCTGTGTATTTATAAACATCATCTGGGTTTTTAGCGATCTCACGACAAGGCTCAGCTACACCTGGGCTATAAGCGAGTGACAAGTCATAACTTGTTTCCGCTGATGTTGTCAATGCAACACTAATTTTACCTGGCGTAGGTAGGGAGTGGTAATCTAAAGCTTGCTGACGTAGATCTGTCATGATAATTCCTAATGCGTTATTGATAGTGTTAGTTTTTGTTGTTAGTGCAAGTATAGCTATATTTGTTTTTTCTTATTATTATCGTGATTATTAATACTAGCTTTTACGTACTTATATGGTATTGCAATTAAATAGCTCAATACAAGTCTGTTTTGCTATATGACATTTATGTAAGCTATAACCAATAAGACTCTAGCATACGATAAAATCATATCAATTTGATAAATATCGACTATATCGAATTAACTATTCAAGCAATAATCTAGCTTAGCTAAGCTGGAACAGGCTTAAAGCTATTTAAAAGACATTATCTATCCACATGCCATATATAGCGTACTATGATAACCGAAATGGATTAATCTAGACATCCGATCACTTACTCATACTTGGTAATTTAATCAAAAAATTTCCCAAAAAAAGTCAAAAAAAAGCCCAGCACTTAGCTAGACTTTTTATTAAGTAATTACCCTACCTTCTCTTTATTAGAGAAAAATAGCTAAAGTTATCCTAAACGAAAGGGTTCACTTTAATAATCGTTTCAACACGATCTGGACCGGTAGAGATAATATCTACTGGTATACCGGTAATTTCTTCAATACGCTTGATGTAAGCAATAGCATTTTCAGGTAAGGCATCAACTGATGTTGCGCCTACTGTGATTTCAGTCCAGCCTGGCATCTCTTCGTATACTGGCGTAACCTTTTCATAACCTTCAGCTGCCGTAGGTGGCACAGTGATAATATCACCTGCTTCAGTTTTATAACCAATACAGATTTTTAATGTTTTTAAACCATCAAGTACGTCAAGCTTAGTTAAACAAAAACCTGTGATACTATTTACTTGAATTGCACGATGCATAGCAACGGCATCAAACCAACCACAACGACGCTCACGGCCTGTAGTAGCACCAAATTCATGGCCAACGGTACCTAAATGTTCACCGATATCATCATGTAGCTCTGTCGGGAAAGGACCTGAACCAACACGCGTAGTGTAAGCTTTGGTAATACCTAAGATGTAATCTAAATGACGAGGTCCAACACCACAACCTGTAGCAACACCACCGGCAGTAGTATTTGAAGAGGTTACATAAGGATAAGTACCATGATCGATATCAAGTAAAGTACCTTGAGCACCTTCAAACATGATTGACTCACCCGCTTTGCGCGCTTGATCTAATATTTCTGAAATATCAGCCGTCATCTTTTTAATGGTATCTGCAACAGCTAACGCATCAGCTAGTACTTCTTCATAGTTCACTGGCTCAACTTTATAGTAGTTAACCAATGAGAAGTTATGATATTCAACAATCTCTTTTAGTTTAACCGCAAATGTCTCTGCACAGAATAAATCACCAACACGTAAACCGCGTCGTGCAACTT
This sequence comes from Colwellia sp., assembly GCF_013215345.1. Taxonomy (GTDB): domain Bacteria; phylum Pseudomonadota; class Gammaproteobacteria; order Enterobacterales; family Alteromonadaceae; genus Colwellia. The sequence goes on from NZ_JABSOV010000029.1 coordinate 9,993, forward strand.
TATCTTCATATGCTGGACCAATACCACGACCTGTAGTACCAATGGCTTTACTACCGCGTGCAATTTCACGTGCAGCATCTAAAGCGTTATGGTAAGGAAGGATTAGTGGACATGCGTCACTAATCAATAAACGCTCACGTACTGGAACGCCCTTGGCTTCTAACATGGTAATTTCTGTCATTAAAGCTTTAGGACATAAAACTACACCATTACCAATTAGACATTTTACGTTATCACGTAATATGCCCGATGGAATAAGATGTAACACGGTCTTTTCACCGTTAATCACTAAAGTATGGCCAGCATTGTGACCGCCTTGATAACGAACTACATATTTAGCTTTATCAGTTAGTAAGTCTACGATCTTACCTTTACCTTCGTCACCCCATTGGGTGCCGAGAACAACTACATTTTTGCCCATGTTTTACTATTTCGTAAGTAAATTAGGCGGGGATTTTACCAAAGATCTATTTGTAGTCCAAGAGAAAAAAGCAGCTTTTTAGGCTGCTTTTAAAATAACCTATTAAGTTAACAAGTTAGCTCAATAATTATTCATAGCCCCAGGGCGTAATTGGCGTACTAATTGGCTTAGTTAAGTCAAAATCTACTCTAAATTCTCTACCTTGACGGATCAACCGGTAAGTAAATTTTTCTGGATAGATATACATTTGCCAGGTATTACCAACAGATTGTGGTATGCCATTAGAGACAAAAAGTTCTTTAGAGTATTGATCTGCAGGGAAAGATTGTACTTCGGCCCAACCAGCGTCATTAGTATGACCACCATACATAGTTGAATTGTCGTTGCTGCCATCTTTTTGTCTATGATCATGCTTTAGCGACAAACCTGAGCCAGTTTTAGTAATGATCCAAGTACGTGAAGCATCGTCACCAACATGGAAAGGGACTTGTAATTGACTATCAGTACACTTGCGCACATGCATAACTAATTTTTTATTAGCAAAACTACCACCATCTGAATTATCAACAGTAACTTTACCCTCATAGGATTTACCACAGAGTTTACTGATATTATTAAAAAAGTCATCTTGGGTCTTAATGGAAACTAAAGGAGCTTCTGCCGCCATTAACGTTGTTGTCATTGGTAACGATACGATTGCCGCGATAAGATATTTTCTTATTGTCATTTTTTTACCTTTATTGAATGGGTACTCTACAGTCGCGCTTACTACTGCTATTTATCTATTATTTAGAGTTAATCTCCTTGAATATAACAGAAGTTAAACGGGTTATTTGTTTCATAGTGTTCATTTGCATTAAGTAACCTGAACTCGGCTTAACAAATGTTTCTCTAGCCGCTATTTTTACTTACTTCTGCGTTAAATTCACTTGCAATAGGCCAGCTATTGACGCGTAAATTAGCCTTGAATTAAGAAAAACTATCAAGCTAGAGGTAGCACTAAGTTATTTGGCTCATAGTTTCAATGAGTTAAATATATCTTAAACCGGGATCAGGTTAAGTACAGCTGATTCTGCATCAAGATATTTTGTATTAGGTACAAAAAAGCCAGCAGATATGCTGGCTTTTTATAACACTAGAGTACTAACTAGTTTTTAACTGCACTACCGCCTTTTAAATAACGGAAGAATTCGCTATCAGGTTGGACCACCATGATATCATTTTTACTGCTAAAGCTCTTTTCATACGCTTCAAGACTACGATAGAAGCTATAGAACTCGGCATCTTTGGTATAAGCATCGGCATAAACTTTCGCTGCAATAGCATCACCTTCACCACGTACGGTAAAAGAGTTCTTTTGTGCTTCAGCTAACATGATTGTTACTTTAGCATCAATAGTCGCACGGAGAATTTCTGCTTGCTCTTGACCTTGTGACCTATGCTCTTTAGCAACAGCCGTTCGCTCAGCACGCATACGCTCATAAATTGAATTACTTATCTCAGTAGGTAAGTTAATCGCTTTAATACGTACGTCTACTACTTCAATGCCTAAATCTTCCCGACTACTGGAAGCACTTTCTAAGGCTTTACTCATGATCGCAGAACGATCACCAGAAACGATTTCTTTAATGGTACGATTACCGAATTCGGTACGTAAACCGTTATTAACTTTCTGCTTAAGTAGTGCACGAGCATTATCTACAGAGCCGCCAGTACGGAGGTAATAAGTAGAAAAATCAACGATGCGCCATTTAACAAATGAGTCGACCATTAAATCTTTTTTCTCTGATGTTACAAAACGATCTGCTGGTTCATCTAACGTTTGAATACGCGCATCTAATTTACGTACTGTCTCGATAAATGGAATCTTGAAATGTAAACCCGGCTCAAACACCATCATTTCATCAGTAGCACTATCACGTTTAATCTTTGAGAATTGGAATACGATGCCACGTTGGCCTTCGTAAATCACAAAAACTGACGATACCGCAAGAATGAAAAGTAGCGATATTATCGCAATGATAAAATTTTTCATTGTTTAGTTTCTCCCGTTGCTGAATCTATCAGAGCGGTCTGACGATGACGAAGGTGATGTGTTTAGATTAGGTTCAGTTAATGGAGCATAAGAATTTTTATTACTGCGTTTACTGGTATTTTGCTGTTGAATAATTTTATCTAAAGGTAAGTACATCATATTATTACTCCCTTCAACATCAATCATAACCTTACTAGTATTGCCATATACTTTTTCCATGGTGGCAATATATAAACGTTCACGTGTTACTTTCGGAGCAGCCTGATATTCGGGTAAGATTTTTTCGAAACGAGCTACCTCACCTTGTGCATCTAAGACTATTTGAGCTTTATAGGCAATGGCTTCTTGCTCCATACGCTTAACTCGACCACGTGCACGAGGCTCTATACCACGAGCATAAGCTTCGGCTTCACGTAGGAAACGAACCTCATCTTCTTGTGCAGAAATTGCATCATCAAAAGCATCTTTCACTTCATTTGGTGGACGAGCGTCTTTAAAGTTAACATCAACAATAATTAAGCCTAGGTTATAAGGGGCAATTATTTTTTCTAACTCTTGCCATACCGATTGACGAATATCTTCACGTCCACGAGTTAGAATGTCATCCATATCGGCATGGCCAACAACATAACGAAGCGCACTATCAAGTGATTGATTCAAGCTATCATCAGCATTAGTTACACTGAAAATATAGTTGCGGGGATCAACAACACGATACTGGATTTGCATCTCTACACGTACTACGTTTTCATCTTTAGTTAGCATAAAGCCAGATGAAGGCATATCACGGGTACTTTGTATATCTACCGGAATAATGCGGTCAATAAAGGTCCACTTCCAGTTAATACCAGGTTCAACTGTACCTGAGTACTCACCAAATCTTAGTACAATACCTTGCTCAGCTTCCTTAATGGTGTAAAAACCACTAAAGGCATAAACAATTGAAGCGACGATCAAAGCAATACTTAACCCAATGCTAGAAAAGCTTTTGCCTGAGCCAGAACCACCTTTAGTGGTTTTACCACCAAAAATCCCGGTAACTTTTTTACCAAGATCATTAAGAAGTTCATCTAAATCAGGTGGACCTTGATTCTTGCCACCTTTATTTTTCCAGGGGTCTTTATCATTATTCCCCGGTTCGTTCCAAGCCATATTGTTCTCCACTAAAATCGGCAAAAAATAGAATTATCGCCGCTATAATTAAAATTATTTAACTTAATGTTCGATATAATCGACTAATTCACTGTACTTAGTCGCAATTAATCTGTCCCATTCCCGCGATGGCATATTCACTTCAAGGTGACAATAACCTTGCTCATCAAAAGCCTCACTGGTAATGCAATTTAACTTGTACAATTCACCACGTAATTTTCCTGCACTTGGCGGGATATTCAATTGGTGATTCACAACTTGTATGTCCAATCGTTCAGCAAGTGCTGTAAATAACAGCTCAACACCAATATTCGCTTGTGCCGAAAGCCAAACACGAATTGGAACACCTTGATCGTCTCTATCTATACGCGGTTCAATATCATCTAAGTTATCAATTTTATTACAGATAACCAACTGAGGCACGTCGTGAGCTTCTATCTCTTTAAGTACATATTCTACTTGTTCGATATTTTCGCTACGCCTGTCATCTGAAATATCAACCACATGCAATAACAACTCAGCTTCACGAGTTTCGGTCAACGTTGCTTTAAATGCCGCGACTAAATCATGAGGCAAATGACGAATAAAGCCTACCGTATCAGCTAATATAACCCGACCGACGCCTGGTAACTCCATTTTTCTTAATGTCGGATCTAAAGTCGCAAATAGTTGATCAGCCGTATAAACTTCTGACTGAGTTAGGGTATTAAATAAAGTTGATTTACCAGCATTGGTATAGCCCACTAGCGATAAAGTCGGTAATTCGGCTCTAGTTCTAGCTCTACGCCCTTGCTGTCTTTGTACTTCAACTTTCCCTAAACGCTTACGAATGTTAACCATGCGTTCACGCAATAACCGTCTATCTGTTTCTAGTTGTGTTTCACCTGGCCCTCGAAGGCCGATACCACCTTTTTGTCGTTCTAAATGCGTCCACCCACGAATCAAGCGACTACTCATATGACGTAGCTGTGCTAATTCGACTTGTAATTTACCTTCATGAGTTCGAGCTCGTTGGGCAAAAATATCTAGAATTAAAGTAGTGCGATCAACAACTCGGCATTCACATAATGCCTCAATATTTTTTTCTTGAGACGGTGTTAAGCTATGATTAAACAGAATAACATTAGCGCCAACTAAATGAACTGCGTCTCGTATTTCTTCAGCTTTACCTGAGCCAACAAAAAAACGAGCGTGTGGAGTATTTCGCTTACCTGTTACCACGGTTAACGCTTGTACACCTGCTGAAGACACTAACATTTTAAATTCGTTTAGGTCTTCTCTACAGCTTTCATCTGGAAAGTCTAAATGAACAAGTACGGCTTGCTCACCCGCTTGATAACGTTCAAACAATAGCGTTAAATCCTAGTGCCATGATTGAATGTACTCAAAGAAAGATAAAAAGCTTTAAGCATCTGAAGGTTGATCATCCGTGCTAGGTGCTGGTGCTGTAATAACAGCGCGTGAAGGTACAACGGTAGATATAGCGTGCTTATATACCATCTGGCTAACAGTGTTTTTAAGGAGAATAACAAACTGATCGAACGATTCTACTTGTCCTTGTAACTTAATACCGTTAACTAAATATATTGCAACTGGAATGCGATCGCGACGTAAAGCATTTAAGAATGGGTCTTGTAAAGACTGCCCTTTTGCCATTATATGGTCCCTTTTATTATTATTAAAACGTTACTGGTAAAACTTGAAGAACAGTAACAAAGTTTCTGAAAAATTTACTATGAAAACAACACAACACAACGTCGTATTAAATAGCTAACAAATTAATTATACATCAATTTTCAACTAATGCTTTATATTTGCTTATGCTTTTTTCTTGCTGTCAAGCAGTGATAAAACTTGTGCTAAGTTAGTGTTATCATCCGTTGTTAACCAGTGTAAATCGGGCCAATTGCGTAACCAAGTTAATTGCCTTTTAGCCAATTGCCTAGTTGCACAAACACCACGAAAAATCATTTCATCATGATCAAATTCACCATCAAGGTATTGCCACATCTGCCTGTAGCCTACGCAGCGAATAGCAGGTAAATCTTGATGTAAATCACCTCGTGATTTTAACTTAATCACTTCTTGTTCAAAGCCCATGGCAATCATTTGTTGATAACGTAAGGCAATTCGCTCATGTAGCGTACTTCGCTCTTGAGGCGTTATCGCTAATTGTAGAACATTGCCGCCGAGCTTAGCACCTTTTATTTGAGTCAATTGTGTCAAAGTGTTACTTGTTAGCCTATACACTTCAAGGGCTCTGGTTAAGCGTTGTGGATCGTTTGGATGAATTCGTAAGGCAGAAACGGGGTCTATTTCCGCTAGCTGATCATGCATTGCTTGCCAGCCTTTTGCCAAAGCTTCACGCTCAATCGCTTGGCGTATTTCGGTATTTGCTGTCGGTAACGGCGAAATTCCTTCAATTAAGCTTTTGAAATACATCATAGTACCGCCGACCAATAATGGAATACGGTTATTACTTCTAATCTCAGCAATTTCAGCTAAGGCATCTCGACAAAAATCGGCTGCTGAGTAGCTCTCGCTAGCATCCCGTAAATCAATAAGTCGATGAGGATACTGAGCCAATTCTACTTTGGTTGGCTTAGCTGTACCTATATTCATATCTCGATAAATGAGCGCGGAGTCGACGCTGACTATATCGCAAGGCAACGCTTCTTGTAGTGCCATGGCCAAGGCGGTTTTACCCGATGCTGTTGGTCCCATTAAACAAATAACAGGTGGCTGATTTGACTCTGTGATACTTTCAACTGACACGAATACTGAACTCTATCTAAATTAACTAAAGGAATTAAAGCAACTGCTTAATATGAGATGTAAGGTCAAGGGCAATAGAATTCAAGAGCAATTGTTCACTAAGTTGTCCATTAAACAGTTTTCTTGACAGTTTTAATAAAATTTCTGCCTGTATTGCATCGTATTGCGTTAAAACCATTGCAAAGCCAATACTATGATAAAAACTATCTTCACTAAGTTGTTTACCGTCATTAGTATTATGCTGTTGAATAAGATCATCAATAATGACGATAAAGGCACGACTTACATCTTGCTCACGCAATAGCGCCGGGAATTGCCTTATTTGTATTTTATTTCTTCCCTGCTCAACAAATATCACACCCGCTTTAGTCAGTTGTTCTTGTTCCGCTAAGGCCAGCTTTAATTGCTGGTCAGAAAGACTTACCATCACGGGTAATAATAAAGGTTGACTGACTAAGCCGGCAATAGTGCTATCTGCTTGCTCTCTTGTTGTCTGCCAACTTTGCTCAACAAGTTTACTGTAAGTATTTGTTGCTAATTTAAACAGCGATAGAACTCTTACTTTATTATCGACTTCATAAAGTGCATACCCAGGTTGCTGTAAGCTTAGCAAGATGCTCTGATTTGATGAGTATTGCTGATTGCCTAACTCATGTTCGAGTTCAAACTCTTTATCCGATGCTATTGAAAGCGGCACTTCACTTACAACGTCAGTATAAGGCGTCATTAATGCTTGATAGTTAGTCGCTGCCGCTGGAGAAACTCTATTACTCGTTGCTTGCCTGTCATTACCAATATAACCATAAGCCGATTGACGATGACTAGCATCATTTGCTGGCTGTAACGGTGTGACATAATCTGCCCGTGGGTAATTTACTGATGAGTCATTCGCGCTCGGCGACTGGCCAACTTGAGCTTCATTGATACCGATTCCATCTACAGAAGCATAGGACTGCTCTGGTGCTAGCGTAATATCACTATCAGGTGTAGTAAATAACTCCTCACCGGATAACGCTGACGTCAACGCTTTATGACAAACAGAATAGATAAAATCATGTACATAGCGGCTTTGATGAAAGCGTACTTCATGTTTTGCTGGATGAACATTAACATCCACTTCTTTGTGATCAAGCTGCAAAAATAAGACAAAGGCTGGATAAGTATCTGGCGGCAATAAATCTGCATACGCTTGGCGTATGGCATGATTAATTAACTTATCACGCATCATCCGACCATTAACATAGCTATAGCAAAGATCATTTTGACTGCGTGAGAAACTTGGTTTTGCTAACCAGCCAGATAGCTTCATATTGTCGTGGGGACAATCGACTTCAACAGCATGTTCAATAAACTTTGGTCCACAGACACTAGCTACACGTTTCGTCTGTTGTGCATGCGTACTCGCCATACGGTATTGACGAACAGTTTTACCGTTATGCGTTAACATAAAGCTGACTTGAAAGTGGGCCAGTGCAATGCGACGTACTACTTCATCAATATGATTAAATTCTGTTTTTTCTGTACGTAAGAACTTCCGCCTAGCGGGCGTATTAAAGAACAGATCGAGTACTTCAATGCTGGTACCGTCGGGGTGAGCCGCAGGTTTAATATGCACCGACATATCTCGCCCTTCTGCGACGGCTTGCCATGCAGTAGCTTGAGTGTTCGGTTTGGAGGTTAAGGTTAACCGGGAAACTGAGCTGATACTGGCTAATGCTTCACCACGAAACCCTAAGCTATCAATAGCTTCGAGATCATTTAAATCTTTGATCTTACTGGTTGCATGACGACTTAACGCCAAGGTTAATTCGTCTTTAACTATGCCATGACCATTGTCAGTGATTTTTATCTTTTTGATGCCACCTTTATCAACATCAATGTGAATCGATGTAGCACCAGCATCTAAACTATTTTCAATCAGTTCTTTAATAACAGATGCAGGGCGCTCGACCACTTCGCCAGCAGCAATTTGGTTAGCCAAACGTGCCGGTAATATCGCAATAGTCATAGGGGTTATCCAGTACGGGGAATTTTTAAGGTTTGCCCAATACGTAAAGAATTAGACTTTAAGTTATTGACAGATTTTAATTTACTCATAGAGATATTGTAACGTTTAGCTAGTACCGATAATGATTCACCACTGCGTACTTTATGCTTTTTATAACCAACAGAAGCAAAGTATGAGCCGGTTAGAGGATAAGCAAGAAAGTGTGCTTTAATACCCGTATGAATTGCATTAGCTAACCGCTGCTGATGTTTAGGCCAAGTTAAATTTTTCTCTTCTCTATGATTAGAAATAAAACCTGTTTCGACCAGAATAGAGGGGATATCTGATGACTTTAACACAGCAAAATTACCATTTTGTGGCGTCTTTTTATGCATTTTAGTGATTTTTTTCATTTCTTTGATCACTTTATTAGCAACACCAAAACTTACGCCAAGGGAGTGCTCTTTACTCATATCCGCTAAGGCCAGCGCTAAGTGGCTATCTGAAGTATTCTTGATTACCCCGCCGCCGCCGCCAAGCAATTCTGATTTTTTTTCTCTATTTGCTAACCACTTGGCCATCTCTGATTCGGCCCTACGTTTAGTCACAACCCAGACCGAGGCACCACTAGGTCCAGGGGTACGGAATGCATCTGCATGAATGGAGACTAAGAAATCAACATTTTTTTCTCGAGCTAAACTGGTGCGACGATTTAAATTAACATAATAATCACCGGTACGGATCATTACCGCCTTCATACCTTTTTCTTTATTAATTAGCTTCTGCAATTTTTTAGCTATCGCTAAGGTTACATTTTTTTCATAGGTGCCTTTACTGCCAATTGAGCCAGGATCTTCACCACCATGACCAGCAACAACACCAATTATAATATCGCCTATATTTTTCCTGTCTTTAGCAGTGCTTTTCACTGTTGTTTTTTTATCATATAAATCAATAACTAAACGGTGACCATATTGGCCTGCTGGTGATAGCGGAAAAACAGTAAGTTGATAGGATTGGCTCAGCTCTAACACTAAGCGGGTTTTGCCTTTATTGATACTAGATCGAAAAAGCTTTACCCGAGGATCGTTGGCAGCAAGGTTTTTTAGCGGCACAGTATTTTTAGTGTTGGTAAAATCGATGACCAAGCGGTTTGGATTACTTAAGGTAAAGTACTTGTAATCAGGTTTTTTCTTAACATCAAAAACTATACGAGTATTTTCTGGCGCCGGCCAGACACGAATGCCATCAATGCTATTAGCAGCAAAGCCACTTACCGAAAATAACATCGATAAGGCAAAAGCACATAATAAACTAAATGCGCGTAACTTTACTAGCGCTAGAAGAACCCTGTAATACATCCAACTCCCCCAATTTTTATAACTTTATTATTTGTGCAAGTGCTGTCATCACTTGTTCGCCATGTATAGATTCAGCTTGCAGCTTGATGACTCTTTGTTCATCTTGATAAGCCATATTAATGATTAAATCTGCTTTAGCCAAGAGGCCGGTGCCTTTTTCTGGCCATTCAATAAAGCAGCAACAGTCATTATTAAAATAATCCCGTATGCCCATATATTCTAATTCTTCGGCATCAGCAAGGCGATACAAATCAAAGTGAAATACTCGCCAGTTTTCTAATTCATAAGGTTCAACTAGGGTATAAGTTGGGCTTTTTACATTACCTTGATGTCCCATACCTCGAACAAAACCGCGTGTAAGCGTGGTTTTACCCGCGCCTAAATCACCGTTAAGATAAACCACTAATAGTTGCTGATCGGCGGTACTTTTAAGTACTTTTGCCAGCCCTGTTCCAATGGCAATGGTGGCGGCTTCATCAGCTAAAAAATATTCTAATTGTTTCATTTTGCTTTTCTATGTTTAATAAGGTCATTGCTGTGACTACTATTATGACGGATTAGTCATTTTACCATTGAGCAATTGCTGCAAGGGTACAAATAAGTCACTGGCTAACAAACCCCGTTGACCATTGTTATTGGCTATAATATCAGCTGACGCGCCATGAATATAGGCTGCCAAGCATGTTGCGTAAAAAACATCATCACTTTGCATCACTAACGCACCAATAATGCCACTTAATACGTCTCCCATACCGCCCGATGCCAAGCCGAGAGCATAATTAGCATCACTCAAACGCTCGGCTACAAAAAAACACCGGCAGAGCTCATGTTTTGCTATGCCAACAGTCCATCAGCTTTTAACGGGCTAAAAGCAAAGGTAAGTAAAACACTTACCTTTATCTTTGTTTGCTCGGCTAGTGTGACAATTATAAAACCATCGCCACCATTATTGCCTTTACCACACAGCACTAATATGTGCTTGGTATTAGGCCAGCTTTTCAATAGCTGGGTAAAAACGGCTGCACCGGCACTTTGCATAAGATCATACATTGCTATGTGTTAACTTTGCGCAATCTTAGCTTCATTTTTCAATACCTGGTTAGCACATACATTGACGTCACTGGCGGCTTTTGTGATAAACTTAGCGATAATTTCAAGGTTAAAATTTTAACCACAATCAATGGTTCAGCAAATGGACTAAAGCTAACTGTAATTGTATGACAATGTCTCTTATTAACTATCAAGAATTGGCCGAAAAAATCAAGGGTTGGGGTAAAGAACTCGGTTTTTCTGATTTAGGCATCAGTGATATTGACCTAACGGCTCATGAAAGTGTACTCGAAGCTTGGTTAGCTAATAACTACCACGGCAATATGGATTACATGGCACGCCATGGTTTGATGCGTGCGCGACCAGCAGAATTAGTGCCCGGTACCATAAGAGTCATTAGTGTACGTTTAGATTACCTGCCACAAAATGCTCAATTTGCCCGCATACTAAAAGATAAAGACAAAGCTTATATTAGCCGTTATGCCCTTGGTCGTGATTATCATAAATTAATGCGCAAACGCTTACAGCAATTAGGCAAGAAAATTTCCGAGCACTGCAGCGATTTTAATTGCCGCCCCTTCGTTGATTCTGCCCCCGTAATGGAGAGGCCATTAGCAGAGAAAGCTGGCTTAGGTTGGGCGGGTAAACATACCTTATTAATCAATAAAGAAGCCGGTTCTTGGTTTTTTCTGGGTGAATTATTTGTTGATATACCGCTACCGGTAAGCAGCAATGAATATAGTGTCAATGCGAGTAAAGCCATTGAAACACAAAGCAAGATTAATGATTGCGGTAGCTGCGTCGCCTGTATCAAAATCTGCCCAACTAAGGCGATAGTAGCACCCTATACAGTTGATGCTAGGCGCTGCATTTCTTATTTCACCATTGAATCACCCGAAGCCATTCCTGAAGAATTACGGCCATTAATGGGTAATCGAATTTATGGTTGTGATGATTGCCAATTAATTTGCCCATGGAACAAATACGCTAAGCTCAGTCTTGAGGATGACTTTCAAGCGAGAAACAATCTCGATGACATCAGTTTATTGGAGTTATTCGCTTGGTCAGAAGAATACTTTCTTAACACATTACAAGGCTCTCCCATCAGGCGTATAGGCTTTGAAAGTTGGCTACGTAATATTGCTGTGGCATTAGGCAATGCCCCTTATAGCGACAACATTGTTAGCGCATTAACTAAAAAACAATCTGCGGTAAGTGAGTTGGTTGCAGAACATATTAGCTGGGCACTTACTCAGCAAAACAATAAAAAAATGTTGACCGCGAAAGTGGCTGCCGAGCAAGGGAAAAATCATAGATTAACACTGCGCTTAATCCGTTCAGTCGAGAAAGGCCTGAGTAGAGATGCTTAGGCTTTTTAGCGTCCAACACTCCCATTAATTAACACTAGCTAGCGTCTTTATCCATATTAGCCAAGGTTAACTAGCTTTGCTTTGATTTAACATATCGATATCTGCTCTTGCTTCATCTAATTCATGTTGCACACTTAATAACTTTTTAATGGCATCATTTTTATCAGTGACTGCTTTTTTCTCACGTGCTCTAGTCTCAGCCAGTTGTTGTTGCGTTTTTGTTAGGGTAGCCATCAAATTCGCAATATCAGTATTTTTCGCAAACTTTTGATCATCTCTAACATTGACGAAATCATCATCAGCGGAATTTAACAACTCCTTAGATTTAAAGCTTAAATAATTCGCACCAAGACGAACAATAAAGATTAAACCAGTAAGTAACAACACGACAATATATTGATTGTCTTCAATAGCGGATAACGCGGCTGACACTTTAGTAAAAAAATCACCCTGAGTATTGATGAAATGGCTAAATAATTGATTGTGCCAGGCAAGCCAAGTAGCTATATAGATAACGATAAAACTAGGGCCAGGATGCTGGTTCTCACTAAAGGAGAGCATTGACTTGAGGGTTTTCTTATTAATCACAAAAAGTCCTTTTAAAAATTCAATTATTTACTTAACTTGCTTGGGCACTTGGGCAGAAGCATGATAACTTACGTAACAAGTATTGCTAAGAGTTATCCTCACTGTTTTCTCGCCTTTGTTGGCACAACGTAACAATCTGCTGCTTATCTTGCTCAGAATAACTACGCCACGCTACTATTTCATCGATGTGCCTAAAACATCCCAAACAGATATCATCGCCATCTAAGCAGCAATTTCTAACACATGGGCTGTTAATTAAGCTTATTTTCTTATCACTATTCAAGATACTCCCTATAAATTTATGTGAAGAACATTCATTACTACCATAAACTTAAACTAAACGATGGCATCTGCATATTGACTGATCGCTTGCACCGCTTGTTTGGTTTTGCTTAAGAGAAGTACTTGTATTTGTTCACTGTTATCTAAGTTTTCATTATTTAGCAATTTTTGCCAATGCTGACATAAATGCAGTAAGTTATTTGCCGCAAGTATTTTACCGTTAACCTGTAATGCTTTGATAGCACTATCAGCATTGTTAGCATCGTTTATGCTAAATGCTTGACTTAGCTGTGCCACTAATTCGATATTTTCAGTGGTATATTCTTCTATCATATAAAACGCTAACTCTGCTGAACCTTGATGTTGCAAATACTGTTCAAAATTAAAGCTTGGCGCATCTGCCATAGCTGCGGTTACAGAACTTTCATATTGAACGCCATTCACAGTAAGCGCTTTATCAGGCATAAGTTGTACTGTATTGTTCGAGCCGCACTCACTACTTACTTGCTCTTTGAGCCAAGGTTGCATTGCGGAAATTAATTCATCAACGCTACTGTTGGCATTTAACTCGCCCACCAGCCAGTGGGTATAGTCCTCGGACTTATTTGATAAATCTACTGAGCTCGCCAAGCTAAAAACACCTCTCTCTAGGGCGAATTCCACCGAAATTGTTTCATCTTCATCAACCAGAAAAGTACTAAAAGCTAGGCAGTCGATGTCAGTCATCAAGACAGCAAAGCGACCAGTTTGCCAATTTTTTTCTAACATCAATTCACTGTTGACCAAGGTTGTTTGTAAGCCTATGCCTTGCAACAATTGTTTCAAGCGTTGATATTTAATCGGCTCTTGTACCGCTAGCAATATTTCTATCGGCATAGCCAAATATTTAGCGGCTAATGTTAGACAAGCTTTTTCGATATCCGCTTTACCCCCAGGTAATGACAACACCGAGTGATTTTTTTGCTGTGTATTTTTAGTAATAGCCAACGGCAGTGTGAAACTGAACTGATAGCCTTGTTCAGCTAAGTTAGCGCTAACATTATCACCATGCTGGTAGCGCAATAATGTTTTAAAGTACTCGCTAAGCTCATTTTTTTCGGCCTCTTCATCAATAAAACTGTGTAGTACTTGCGGCAATTGCGCAATTTTATCGCCACCTTTTACCTGACCACTAAAACATATTTTTTGTTGACCATTATTTTTATCAACTAGACGTAAATTTAGCTCTAAGTGCCTATCAATCTGCTTAGACAATAGCAGCTGAATAAAAGCTGCAAACATTTCTGAAAAGAGCTCGGCATCGAGATTTACTTCGGCAATAATTTTTTTATCAATGTTCAATCGTAACTTATTTTTACCTCGGTATAACTGAGCATCTAGATTAAATAAAATTGCTTGGATTTGACCAACAAGATTGACATCACTCAAGGTAAGTACGGCGTCACTACTTTGCAAGTAACGATAACAACTCGCTTGCCTTAACTTTAAAACTAAGTCTCGAGCATGAAGGTGAGCATAATGTAAATAATTCCCTGGATCACCTTCATGGCTAGTGCTAATACTCGTGGTAATAGCACTACGCCCTAATAGCACTAGTTGCTTTATAGTGGCTAAGTAAAGTGCTTTACCTCGTTGTTGCTCAAGTAATAATTGTGTTTGATATTTTTTTGAGGCATTCAGTTTGATTCGCTCTAACTCGATATTTAATTTTTCTTGAACAGCATTATGGATAACGATTAGCCCTGCAAGCTGCTCGTTTTTATCACTCAGTGCTAGATACTCTTGCTCGCTATAATTACTGCCATTTGTTTTTACTATTTTATTTATCAGCTGCTCTGACTCCTCAGTATGAAAACTATGCTGATAAAATTGCATGAAAATGCTTTTATCTTTTATGTTCAACTGGCTAAACTCGCCGTCTAAGGCACGACTAATACAATTAACACTGTATTGACTAGCAAGCTTAATCCTTACTCGCACTAACCACAGCAAAACAAAAATGCTCGCCAAGCTAGTAACAAATATAAGCCATTGCCATATTGGTAATTGTTGAGCCGTTATAGTTTCTTTATCCGCTGCGACATAAGGATAAATTGTTGAGTTAGGGTCTTGGCTATTTTCTAATAGGTCAGCAAGAATACTACGCAATTTCTGTTGCTGATAGACCCTTTCTTGATGATAATCAGCCATCAATCGCAAATTCCCTTGCCACTTTGACAGTAAACCAGCGGTTAAAGTAAAATCTTCAAAGTGAATAAGGTCTCTAACAATATCTGCCGTACTCTGACTTTCATGCTGCTGACTCGCTAACTTCTTAGTATAATCAGCAATAAACACTTCATCGATTTTCTGACGTAATTGCTCGAATGTCCCAAGCGAAGTTTGTAAACTTAGCGGGGTCAGCATAGTTACTATATTGGTTAATTTTCCATGTAATTCTGTTAATAGCTGTACTTTATTCGAGTCAATGTCTTGATTTTCTCCCTGGATAGCTAGGGCATCAAGTAAAGTATCGAGCTGAATTAAGGATTTATCTTTTAACTGTATATTTATTAACTGATTAGATTCAATGCGGGTAATAAGGCTCATAGCAGCATTATTCTGAGTAAACCATTGTTGATAAGTGTTTTTATACTGAGATTGTAATAATGATAATTTTTTACTTTGCAAAGCCAGCTCTTGCTGTAAGGCTATAACGTCATTCGTATTGACGCTTTGTAATATTTCATCAATAGTTTTATTCGCTTTGCTCAGATAGCTTTGTTGTATAAGTTGCTTTTGTAAGGGTACTAGCTGTTCACTTATTAACGCTTGAGAGAGCTTAGCTTGCTGAGCAGAGAACCATAGTGCCGAAGATAATACTGCAACAACAATCAGGAAGATTGCCAGTAAATATCCGCTAAAGTATTGATACAATGGCTTACTAGCAATGTTACAAGGCGCTACAAGCACTTGCTTACTAGGCAAATTAGCAGCGTTTTTATCCGTTTTATTTGTAGTCATTACTCATCAACATAGTTCAGTTCCTTTGAACAATATTTTATACCATATACCCGTTACCATTCAAGATACATGTTTCAGAGTGCTTGAGCAATTTCAATTCAAGGCATATCAATGTAGCCATGGTTATTCCATTTCAAATTGATGTAACGATGAAGTGATGTTGCTCAAGCACTTTGAATGGTAACGGGTATATAGGCAAGTAAGACATTAAGCTTTACAACTTTAGTTTGGTCTTTGTTAGTGCTTTTTTTTACCACTTTTTTTAGTTACCCATGCCCACTCCATCTGACATTCTATCGGGGATTGCCCTGATTCATCTTCAATAGTTACTGGCACAAAGATACTACCTTTGTCTTCTTGCTCAATCAGTTTAATTTGTTCATCGGTTAACTGAGCTACAGCGCTTAAGCTCCCTTGCATGCGCCTTTGATAATTGACTTTCATAGACTTTAATAAGGGTAATTTTGAGTTAGGCACATTCATACCAAAGACAATACCTGTTGCTGATTCTGCTAGCACAGCCGCAGCAATTGCATGTATGCCACCAATATGATTTTGCACCGATTTTTTATTCGCTAAAAACAACTGTGTTTTATGGTTAGTTATCTCATTAATTTTAATACCGCTTGTGCCGGCAAATTTAACTTTACTGGTGAATAGCTTTGTTAATAAAAAAGAGCGGAGAAAGCTAGGTGCTGAATTGATCTTTGATACAATATTATTAAACTGATTAGCCATAAGTAACGTCTTTGATAAATTAATTGATGCTTGCATTGTCATCCATACTGGTCAGACCTGCAAGTGGTTTTTTATTTCAGCGGTTTAAACGGACCAGTTCTGAAGCCAAGTTTACCCATTAAGTAAGCTCCTGCACTCATAGGCTTTGCTATCAATAGTATCACATCCAATTTAGACAGAATTAACTGCAAGCTTACTGGTCCAATAATAGCTCTAGCTGAGCAAGGGATAGCTCGGAAAACACTTTAATACCATGTTGACGCAGCAGTTTTGTCGTGATGCCCTCACCAACAATTATTTTTTGGCTAAATGAACCATCATAAATAGTATTGCTACCACAGGATGGACTAGACTCTTTTAGTAAAGCAAAACGAATATCATGCCGTTGGCATAAACTTAAAGCCAGCTGAGCACCTTTTTTAAACTGTTGGCTAACATCAACGGATTCAATAGTTAGCACTTGCTTGGTCTTGGGATTTATTTCAGCTGGCGGTCTTGGTACTGGTAAGCCTGACATAACCTCAGGACAAACAGAGATAAAACGACCTTGCTGCTGCCATTGACTTATCAATTGACTGACTAAGCTTTTGACTACACCGTTATAGCGTACTCTTTCACCAAGAAAACAGGCACTGATCAAAATCTTATCAAAGCATTGCTTGTTACTAGCCATTATTTTTCTAACTCCGCATATAAATTAGCTAAAGACTCAGTGCTTTTACTACCTCGCCCTTCTAACCAACAAGATTGGCTATAATAATCAAAGTTCAACACAAAATAATGCTCTTGCCAAGAAAAGCGAATATTTTCTCGGTCTGCGCCAATTATATTTTCTTGCATAGTAACCGGCATGATTGGCGAAAGTAGGAGCGTTATTAGTGCTGCAATATTTTCTTGGTACCAGTCATTTTCAAAATAAACGCTTAAATGGTCTGCTTGGTATGTGAGCGACTTAATACTCTGTGAGCTTGTTCCAGGGATCATAATGCACCATTTTATTATCTTATCGAATATGGCTAATTATACGATGAAAGTTTGATGTTAATCAGGGCTTTTAACAAAAAAATCAACGACAAGTAAGTCTAATTTCCATATACTCAAGACAGGATTTTATCTTTGTAACTTGAGTATCATGCTTGCATTTTACCTTGGTTACAAATACCTTTGAACCAAAGAGAGTGAAACTATGAATAAACTTATGCTTGCTGTGGCAACAGCAACAGTTATGATGGCATCGCCTGTATTTGCTGGTGACGCAGAAGCCGGTAAAGCAAAATCAATGATGTGTGCGGCTTGTCACGGTGCTGCCGGTATTTCAGCGGTGCCAACTTACCCTAACTTAGCTGGTCAAAAAGAAGCTTACCTTGTTAAGCAACTTACCGATTTTAAATCAGGCAAACGTAATGACCCTACTAT
This sequence comes from Colwellia sp., assembly GCF_013215345.1. GTDB lineage: Bacteria > Pseudomonadota > Gammaproteobacteria > Enterobacterales > Alteromonadaceae > Colwellia. The sequence goes on from NZ_JABSOV010000029.1 coordinate 28,171, forward strand.
GAAAGGTATGGTTATGGCGCTTACTCCTACTGATATAGAGAACTTAGCGGCTTACTACGCTAACATGAAATAAGCTTCCGCTTTTTCTGCCAGAATAAAATCAGTCCTGTCAAAAGCCCAGTTTAACTTAGTTAAACTGGGCTTTTTTATCGGTGATTTTCAACCTAGCGTTGTTAGCTTTGTTGTCACCACTAGCTAAACACTTCATATGGTAATTGCTAAAGCTTAGACATAAAAAAACCTCACTTTGTTTATTTACAGTGAGGTTTTAAATTTGCAATTAAACTGATAACTAGGTTACCAATTCATCAATATAACTTCAGCATTAAGCTTTACGACGAGCTGCACCAGCTAAGCCTAAAAGACCTAAAGCAAAGATAGCTAAGCTAGTAGGCTCTGGAATAGAGTTACCATTCATAATAAATGTACCGGCATCAGTGCCTCCAGTACGAACAGAGCTATAAGCTAAGTCACTACCAAAAATCTGACCATTGGTATCAAAATTACTAGCAACTAAACCACCAATAACATTAAAATATGCATTACCAAATGCACCATCCGTTACATTGCCTGCTACATCGATAGTAGAGCCGGCACCATCCCCTGCTAACGGATTAATCACAGCCTCTAATTCTAACCACAGTAAATCATCTGATGCCGAAGCATAATCAGTAGGTAAACCACCAGTATCAGCATAAACCGCAGCACTACCACCAGAGAATATTGGTGAGCCTGTACCTGTTAGATTCACAAGTTCGAAGTCAGTAAAAGTGAAAGTTAAAAGCTGACAAGTCACACAATATTCGCCCTGATTTTGACCATTTAAACTAGTTAAAAAGCCATAACCTTGCAAAGTGTCTGCAAGAGTTACCAAACTAAAATCAGTTATTATATCACCTACATTAATACCATTTCGTGAAGTACCCGCAACATAGTACTGTTTAAAAAAGCCATTCGAAGTAAAGTCACTAAAAAACCCATTATCAAAATCAGGATCCCAGGTAACACCACCAGAAGTTATTTGTGATGCATTAGCACCAAAGCTTGCCAGAGCAATTACTGACGCTGCTGCAAGAGTTTTCAATAAGTTCATAGAATTTCCTTATAGATATTCAAAGTTTTGTATAATACTCCTCGTACTGAGCATTTTTTATGCCAAAACGAAAACTTTCACCATTTCGTTTATAAATCATAAGTTAAGCTAGTTGCTGCCTTATACAGCTATTAAGAAAGTCACAAACTTGTAAAATTTACTGACAGTGACTGCCACTTGCATAACTAACTTAATATTGCTCTACCTCTTGTTTCAACTTAGCTATTTTTACATTTAACTTACTATCATGGGCACTCAAACCAGATAAGACCTGCTTTGCTTGCTCATGCTGCTGCAAGGCGATATAGGCCTCAGCCAAGCTCACTTTAGCACTGACATCTATTGGGCCTTGCTTAATGACATTAACGAGCACTTCAATCGCCTCTTCATAACGCTTATTAGCGACTAAAATCACACCATAACTTTCTGCAATAGCACTATTGTCAGGTGCTAAATACAAGGCTTTTTCGATATTCAGTTGCGCATTAACTAAATCATCACTCTGGTACTGCTGCCAAGCTAGGTTATTCAACGCAGCTAAATTATTAGGTTGATCTTTTATAATTCTTTGGTAGATAGTAATGATCTTGGCAGATTTATTATTATCGACATTGTTCATGCCATAAAGCTCTGCAAGTAACATTCTCACCCTATTATCGTTAACAATGTTAGTGAGGTAGTTTTCTAAAACCAATTCAGCTTCAGCGCCTTGCTTAGAGAACTGCAAGGCTCTTGCTAAGTTAATGGCACCAGTACTATTTGGTACTTGCTCATATAATTCACTATAAAGTTCAATTGCTAGATCATATTGTTTTTCTTGTATCGCAACCTTAGCTGTTGTCATGGTTATTATATTGTTAGAGACACCTTTATCTTTTAATACTTTTAATTGCTGCTTAGTGGCTTGAATATTATTGTTAGCTAGCTCTAAATAGGCTCGCATTGTCATCAAGTTATCATCGTCAGGGAAATCTATATTTGCCTTTTTAGTTAACGCTAAGGCCGGTGAAAATTGTTTTAGTTTTTCCAGTGTGCCAATATGGCCAACACGAAGAATATAACTTTTACCGTGCTCTTTTAAACCCTGTTCATAGGTAGTTAACACGCGTTTAAACTGATGCATTTGTGTATAACTAGCCGCCAAGACTGCCCAATAACGTGGCGATAAGTTTTTTTCACTTTTGATCGATTCTAACAATGAAATGGCTGTAGGTACCTGCTTACTAATACGTAGGTTTTGAGCCAAACCCATAACTAAATTCTTATGGATAGGCTTACCATTGAGTTTACTTTGCTGATGTAACGCATTTAAAAATAAAATAGCCTCTGCAGAACGTCCCTGCCTTGTTTGCAAAACAGTATAGCGGCGAATAGCGTTATGATGATTAGGGCTAAGCTCGATGACCTCTTTAAAGCCAGCAATGGCCTTTGTCGCTTGTTTATGAAAAGCGGCAACGATTGCTAAATTATAAATGGCACTGATACTTTTAGGCGCTATTTTCAGAGCATTTAGAAAATATTTTTCCGCTGCAGTTACCTTTTCTAACTTCATGGCAATAAGTCCGTTTAAGATATTGCCTGACACCTGATGACTGTCAGAGTCTAGCCACTTATTGGCAATAACTTGTGCCTTAGCGACTTCATTACCTCGCAAATACTGACGAGCTAAAGCGAACTCGGTATCGTGTAAACTTGGGTCAATAGTTAGTGCTTGCTCTAACGACTTAATTCCGGATAAATCTCTTTGACTCAGTAATAGAGAGCCTTGCTGAACCTGTAAAGCCGCATTGTTTGGCGATACCTGTACAGCTTTATTTATTAATGTTTGCGCACTGGCATAGTCCCCAGCCTTCATTAACTCAACACTGGTTATTTGTAATAAGTCGCTATCACTATTTTTTATTTCATTCAATTTAGCCTCCGACAGGGCTAAATCATCGGTGTGACCTAGTTTTATTTTTATTGATAATAAAATAACATTGATAGGGTGTGTTGCTGGTAACAGACTCTCCAAAGCAATCAAATAACCGTAAGCTTGCTCCAATTCATCAAGCTTATAAGAGCTAACTCCAGCAATCATTTTGGCAATAACAAAAGTATCATTAAGACCAACAGCTTGACTCGCATACTCCCTAGCGGCCATATAATTGCCATGTTGAAAGGCAATTTGAGCTTTATATTGCAAGGCTAGTGGTGAATTTTCAAAGGCCTTTAACAAACTATCATTGAGCGTACTTGCTTGGGCGAACTTTTGCGCTTTAATTAAGGTGTTCACCTGAAAAAAACGAATGTTATTATCATAAGGGTAAGCGATTATATAGCGCGAAAAATCCTTGCTTGCTTGTTCAAAGTTATTTGAAGCAAAATTTAAATAGCCTTGTAACAGCAATGCCTCGAAAAAATCGCTATCTTCTGCTAGCAAGCTATTGCTCAGCTCTAGACCTGCCGCGAACTTTCTTTCACTGTAAAGTAAATAGGCACTCGCAAGTTGACTAAAAACGTTCTCTTGATTAATTGCAACCGCTTGAGAGAAATAATATTGTGCTTTAGTCACTAACCCATCTGTTAGCGCATTCATGCCGGCATAGGTCAAGATCACAATATAGTCACTATCATTGAGGACTTCACTTGCTCTGACCAATTGCTCAACTTCTTCAGATTTATTGAGACGAGTTTTTACCTGTGTTAATAGTGTTGCCGTTTGCGCAAAACTTGCGCCAAGGGCCACCGCTCTTTCTAATTCTTTCTCGGCACTAATATAGTTACCTTGGTTAAGGTATGCCCTGCCAAGCCAGAACCTAGCAGCAGAATTTTTCGGGTCTAATCTAACAGCGTTTTTATAATCGATAATAGCCGTAGCAAATTTACCCTGCTGGCTAAACACATTTGCACTTGCCATTAATTGTTCCGCAGTCTTTTGCTCGCTACAAGCACTCAAGGTAAGCGCCAAGATTATTGCTGATGTAATTATTATTTTATTCATGATAAATCCTTTATTGGCATTTAGAGCTGATTTTTTGAGTTAGGGCTAGGGTGATAGTAACTTGACAAAATGAAGCCATATTCCTCACGACTATAAAAAAGCGACTGTCGTAGCAGTCGCTTTTGTTGCCAGTTAACCTAATTATAATTGTGCTTGTAATTGAGCTTTTTTCTCAGTTTGCTCATCTGTTTGCGGAGATGTTTTACTTAATAAGTCTTTTGCTTCATTTGCTCGACTATTGGCAATCAGAGCTTCAATATAATTAAGCTGGATATCAATATCCTGTCCTTGAGCTAAATCAGAGGCTTTAGTGGCATATTTTAATGCCGCCCTTTTATCACCCGACTTAAGCAGCACTTTACCGTAAGTATCGGCAATATTTGGAATGTGAGGCGCTAAGGCAAAAGCCTCTTTTGCATGTATTAATGCTTTATCGAGTTTACTCTGCTCTAAATACAGCCAAGCTAAATTATTATGAGCAATAACATTTTTCGGTTGATTTTTAACTACGTCAGCATAAATAGCAATGGCTTTATTGGTATCGCCCTCTAAGTAAATACCCGCCAGCATAGTTTTAATACGGCTGTCATTAGGCTCTATAGTTAAATAATGCTCTAGTACTTTGACAGCTTTGTGCTCTTCTTTATTGCCCATATAAGCACCCGCTAAATATACGGCATTTTGACTACTTGGGTAAACTTGATAGAACTTGTTTAGTTTAGGTACTGCTTGACTATGCTTTTCTTCTAACAGTAGAATCCGCCCAAGAAAGCCTTGTTTTAGCGCATCGTTAATACCGGTAACAGCTAGTGTTTTATAGAGACTTTTAGCCGGTGTAATTTGTTGGCTATTAAGCAGCAATTGCATTTTTACCAGCTGTAACACCAAATTATCTTGATGATAATCTAAACCACGTTTCACTATATTCAAGGCACGCTCATTATTACCACGGTTAGCATGTAAATCGGCTAATAGCACTACAGGTTCTATATGGTATGGGCTAGCTTTTAACCAACTATCTAAAGCCGATTCCATTTTCTTACCGTCATGTTGTTTTCTATGGTTAAACACCACTAATTGCCAATAGCGTCTTGGTAATTTAGGTGTATCAGCAAAGTCAGTCAGTAAATTTTCGGCCTGCTTATATTGCGCTAAGCTCACCATAGCTTCAGCCACTAATATCGCTTTGTTAATATCCTTGTTATCCGCTTGGTAGGCTGCTTGTAATTTCTCTAATGCCATTTCATTGCGGTAGATGCCAAAGTAATGTCGCAAGACTTTATTATTGCTTGGCGCAAGTTTCATTAAATAATCAACGCGCTCTTTACTCAAAGTTTCATTTTTTTGTTGACGAGCCAACCTAAGCTGCTCAGTAAGTGCGAAAATATTATCAGGTTCTAACTTTAAGCTCAGCTTTAACGATTGCTCTGCTTTATCATATTTTTTTTCCTTAATAGCAATACTTGCCATTAAATTATAACCACCCGGTTTTTCAGGATATTTGTCCTGCCATTTAATGGCTATCTCACGCGCTTGTTTAATATCATTATTTTGTAGCGCAGCATAAGCTAATGCTAACTCAGCCTCAATAAAGCTTGGATCTAGTTTAACCGCATCTTGCAAGTCCTGGATACCTGAGGGGTCATTCATCATCAACTTTAAAATACCCTGCCTAGCGTTATCTCCGGCATTAGTAGAAGTAGTCGCTGCACTTTGCTCAAGTAATTTTTTTGCTTCCGCCATTGCACCAAGTTCTAGTAGCTTATAGCTTAATGAAGAAAGAAATTGTGCATCACCCTCTCGGCTTGCCGAAAAATCACCTACCGTGGCACTTATTTCATCAACGAAACCCAGTTCTAACTGGGTAACAGCCAACATGCGCCTAGCTTGATGATCTTTCGGCAAGTATTTAACCACCATAGATAAATGACGATGGCTCTGTTGCCAGTTTTTTAGATAAAAGGCACTCGCACCCGCGACTAATCTTAAGTTAGCTTGGTTAAAATTCGCCGATAATGCCCTTTCCGCATGTGCACTGGCTTTATCAAATACTTTGCCATTAAAAGCAACCATGGCTTTTATATAATGGGCAAAAGGTTGGCTATCAATTCGGGCTAAGATGGCATCGGCATACTTTTCAGCTTCTTCATCTTGACCGGACTTAAGTAACGCATCCGCTAACAATAATTGCACAATTCCTGAACGAGGCTGTAAATCTAAATATTCTTTAAAGCTTAGCGCTGCTTGCTCATAGTCCTTGGTTACCATTGATACTTGCCCTTGCAGCATAAGTGCATCGACTTGCTGCGCATCTATGGCTAAAATCCGTGAAATTAAGGTTTTCACTTCATCATAGTTATTCTCTGCCAATTGCAGGTAGGCCATAGCCAACATGCTATATAAACTTTGATTGGCGATGGACTGCGCTACAGCGGCACTCTCTTTTGCCTGCTCAGGTTGCTTACTTCGCAATGCCGCTAGGGTTTTATAAGCTAAGTAATGGCTTTGTTCTTCATTAGCCAATTTTTCCGCCTCATCACTTAAGGCCAAAACATCAGCATCGCTGTCCGTTAAAGTATATGCACGGGCAAGTAATGGCAGTACCTTATTAGCTGCATAGTCAAACTGATGGGCTCGTTCAAGTTCCTTTACTGCGGCAAGACCATCACCTAAATTCAAATAAATTTGACCCAGTAAAAATCGTGCTTCAGCATTTTTGCTATCGGCACGAATAGCATTTTTGAACTCAATAATACTTTCATTGATTTGCTTATTGCTGAGATAGCTTTTGGCATTTTCTAGATGAGATTCATCAGAGACTTGTTCACTACAGGCAGTAAGTGCCAACGCGATACTTAAACAGAGGGAGGCTTTTACAAATTTCATCTCGAATTTCCTTTTGCTATTCTAATTATTATTGAAGCTAATACCTTAACTATCGTATTGGCAAACTTTATCCATATTCTAGGGGCTGTTGATCTTTCGAGATTACTTTTGCAGCGTATTGTTAGGTATTTGTACAAGGCAGATCCTTTGTCATGTGGTTATTCCACATAAAAAGGCGATAACGCAGTAAAAATGCCCAACAAACGCTGTCCGAAGGATTCGGCTAAAAGCGTTTTATTCTTTGTTGAGTAGTATTTGCTTAGAATGACTAGGCTACACACTACTCGCCGCGACTAAAACGCTTTTATCTCGAACAAAATTTAACCCTGAAATATCAATAGCCCCTAAGCTAGCAAAAAATAAAGCCCATTAACAGCAAAGCTAATGGGCTATTTTTATGCTCGAGTATTAAGCAGTGGCGTAGCTAACGCCAAATTGCCATAACACTCATGATCGGTAACCAAGATTAATACATCAGCCCAATCATCAATGGCGGTTAGCGACTCTTGACGCTCACAATGCCAGCTAGGCACGAAGGGATCATGATAATTCACTGCCACTCCTGCTTGGATAAAGTACTGATGAATGGCATCGGCAGGTGATTCACGGCAGTCATCAACATTGGCTTTATAAGCTACGCCCAAAATACCAATTCTTTTTCCTGCCAATGAACTCGCTGATAGAGCCAATAAATCCAAGGCTTGCTGGGCAACGATACTTGGACGTTTGTCATTAATTGCGCGGGCTAAACGGACAAATTCACCTGCTTTGGTGTTTTCAACCAAGAACCAAGGGTCAATTGGGATACAATGTCCGCCGACACCTGGGCCTGGCGTTAAAACATTTACTCTTGGATGACGATTAGCGAGTCGAATGACTTCATAGACATCCACTTCAAGCTCTGCACAGATGTCAGATAACTCATTGGCAAAAGCAATACCAACATCCCGTGATGTATTTTCAACTAACTTGATACATTCGGCAGTGGTTAAATCCGTTAAAAACACTTCGCCTTTAACAAAGCTTTGGTAAATCGTTTTAACTTTCTGTTGTGCTGCCGGGTTTGCTGCACCAATGATCCTGTCGTTGTGCACAAGCTCATGCAAGGTTTGTCCTGGAATAGCACGCTCTGGGCAATGAACTACATCAATAGTTAAACCGGCATCAGCAAAACGTTGCGCTACCGCTAAGCTTGTTTGTGGCGAGATAGTTGACTCAACAATAACGGTTTGACCATTTTTAGCCACTTTCGCAATAGCATCGACAGCACTAAAAACATAACTGCGATCACAGCTGTTATCTTTATGAGGGGTCGGCACAGCAATTAAATAGGTTTCGCTTGAAGGTATTTCAATACTGGCTGTTAAGAAGCCTTGGGAAACAACCTTAGTAATAAGGTCAGGTAAACCGGCTTCATCAAAGGGGCATTGCGCCTTATTAATAGCGGTAACTTTATCGATATTTAAATCAACACCAGTCACCTTATAACCGGCTTCGGCTAGTAGGCTAGCAATAGGTAAACCCATGTACCCCATACCGATAACACTCAGTGTTTCGTTTTTAGCAATAATTTCAGCATCAAGGGTATTTGGCACTGAATTAGTAATAATATTTAAAATAGTTTCAGCAACATGACCATCACCAAAAGGATTATTCCAGTTAAAGTTACCAGCATCATTGGCAAGCCATTTCTCTGCCGCAGCTAACGCTTTATCGGCATCACGGCCAACCAATACGTTAGCACCGACTTCAATTGACTCAGGACGCTCGGTATTTTCGCGTAAAGTAATACAGGGAACACCTAATAAACAGGCTTCTTCTTGTATTCCGCCAGAGTCGGTTAAAATAAGCCGAGCATGTTTTTGTAATTGAATAAAGTCTAAGTAACCAACGGGAGGGATAAGCTGTAAATAGCTCGGCAATTCAATAGAAAATTCTTTCAGTTTAGCTTGGGTTCTTGGATGAATTGGCCAGACAATAGTTTGACTGTATTTTGCATGTAACTTATCAAATAATACCAACAGTTCTAATAGATTTGCCATTACATCAACATTGGCAGCACGATGGGCAGTCACTAAGAAAAACGCTCCTGACGACACCCCTAAGTCGGCCAGAATAGTACTGGTGCTGGCTGAAATATCTAAATGCTGAAATAAAGAATCAGAAACGGTATTACCGACCGTGAATATTTTATCGCCATCAATACCTTCTTTTGCCAAAATAGCATGTTGATTAGGACCAACGGCAAATAAGTACTCACTCATATGATCAGTCAATATGCGGTTAGTTTCTTCTGGCATAGTACGGTCATAACTTCGTAAACCAGCTTCAATATGACCGACCTTGATATCAAGCTTTGAAGCAGCCAATGCGCCGGCAAGTACCGTATTGGTATCGCCTTGTACCAGCACTACATCAGGCTTTTCTTGCAATAAGATAGGCTCCATTTCAATCAATATATTACCGGTTTGATTACTATGTAAACCCGAACCAACACCTAAATTATAATCCGGTGCAGGTAATTCTAGTTCTTTAAAAAAGATACTATCCATCTCTTCAGAGTAATGTTGATTAGAATGGATAATAAAATAGGCAATACCGCGTTTTTTACATTCACGAATAACGGGCGCCATTTTGATTATTTCTGGCCGAGTGCCAACGATGATCCCTATTTTCATCTTGCTTCCTTAAAAGTTTCTAGATTTATTCTGCTGATTTTATCTACTTGGGTAATTGTAAAGCATTTACTAACACATGTAACAGAACTCAAGTGAATTTTTTAACCAACTGTTAACCAACCTGAGCTTTGGATAAGCAATATGGCATAACAAAGCTATTTTTACTGCTCTCAGCGTTATTTCTACTACCAATAGCCAACTATTAGGTAGGTAAAATGCCTTGATAACGGCTAAACTATCATCATTGTCTATAACGTGTAATTTACTATTAAAATTTCATAGCGTTATAACATTCATTATCCAGAGTTCAGGTTAACTATTTTACTTAATTAAAGTACTAACGGTAAATGCTATCAGTTGCTTTTTCTTATGCTGTTGCGAAAAAGTATGATCTGCTTGGCTGATGACTTGCTGAGTTATAGTAGCGCTAGCCATTATCTGGCGCCAATGCTTATTACTTTTAACCAATAACTTAAATTCATCTGCGGTTAAATCATTACCACTAAGGATGACATGACTCTGACCAGTAAACTTGTCCAAGCCCTGTAGCATTTTAGTAACAAAATTGTCCTCAAGGTGAAGTTTATTATTTACTTTACCTTGCTGATGGAATTGATTAATTTCAGTAAACGCTACTTGTGCTTTAACTTTCCCGCTAAATAGTTTCCGCCAAAAACCTCTACTCATCAATCGTTTAATGTAATACGAGCGAAGATAGATTTGTGCTTGTGTCTCGGCTTGCCTGACCCAAGGATTGATCAAGAATAACTGCTTTATTTTCTCTTCTGCAGGGTGATCATTGAGATAAAGCAAAATGGCCGATGCTGCATCGCATAGCCCCCATAAAGCCAATTCAGTTATATCACTATGACGACTTTTAAAGGTTTGAATGGCAGCATCAAGGTCATGTTGAATTTCAGTAAAACTACTCACCTCACCTTCGCTATCACCGGCACCACTATAATCAAAGCGAAATACTGTGATACCTTTTTTAGCTAGCGCTCGGGCCAAATAAACAAACAGTCGGTGACTACCTACACGGGTTTGTGGGCCGCCAACAACAATGATTAAACCTTTCTTAGGCTGTTGCTGATTACTGGCCACTGATGTTATTGCTGAGCTGGGCAAATGTTCAATGGCTATTAATTGTTTACCCTGACTATTAAAAATAACACCTTGCTCTATCATCAGCTTATTGCCGCTGAGTGAGAGAGTAACTGGCTAAAAGCTATCTGCTCTTGCGCTAAAAACTCAGCACTAAGTTGTAATTCAGTTGCCTGCCAAAATTTCACCGCTGCTACTTGCTGTACAATCAGCTTATTCGCTTTATTCGCTAGCGCTTGTTGCTGCTTTAGTCGTCCCGGGCTCAACTCATCTGTCTTGGCCAACCATTCAAACCAATAGCAATCGACATTAAAACTAGTTAGCTGGGATAAATTCTGCCCTGCTAGCTGTTCGAGCAGCTTTTTATCTATGGTATAGCCGGCAATCTCGAGGTTCTCTTGACCATTCATTTCAGTGGGGTTTTTCTTATCAGCTTGAGTTAACTTGGCTGCTAACGCTAGACGCTTAAACTGCTGAACAAAGCGTTTACCGTTAAAGTCTGGTTGCAAAAGTATTAAGCCATCAACAAGGCTTAACATTTCATCCGATAATAATAATACTGCCGATAAGGGTAAGGATAAATAAATAGCTTTGGCTGAATTGGCTTTGATTTCTTCTATTTGGCGTTGAATATCTTGCTGCCACAAACTTAAGTTAGCTTCGACTAGTTCACCACCACTATCACCTGTGCCATAGTGATCATAAACGATAGTTTGCAAGCCTTGGTGATAGCCATTAATAGCTGAACGGGTGATATGGTGGCGGGTTTGATTAGCTTGCTCGAACAAGGGAGCAATACATAGCAGATGAGCAAGTACGTGCTCTGGAGTACGAATTATTCGAAATAATGACCCTTTCGTGCCTTGATAAAATTCAACATGAGTCGATATCATGGCCAAAGCGCTTAACTACGCTCTAGGACTAATTCAGTTAAACTAGCCACGGAAGCAAAATTCTCCGCACTGATGTCATCATCATCAAGACTTATATCGAAAGACTCTTCTATTTCGCCGATCAAGGTGACTAAAGTCATTGAATCAAACTCAGCAATGGCGCCAAAAAGTTCGGTATCGACATGCCAGAAACTTTCTTCATAGTTTGGAATAATAGCGATTAATAACTTAATCAGTTGCGCTGTGGTTTGTCCACTTTTTTGCTCGTTAGTTTTATCGGTAAATGGTGCAGAAGTCATTATTTACTTACTTTTCCTTGTGAATATTTTAATTAGCCGCGGTAGCACTAGATGGCGAATAATAGCTAACTTACCATAGATACTATGCTGATTAAAAATTTGATAGCTTTGTCGTGTTTTTTTCGCGCTTAGCCAATCCTGTTTATAGGGCTCAGAGCCCATACCAAATTCAATAGCAGTGACTTGATCTTCACTGATGACATGTTCAGATAAAGCTAACGATACAATAGAGCCGACCGAATACATTTGATATTTAGGTGCATAAGCTAACTTAAAAATAGAGGCCGTTACTTCAACAGCTCCGCTATCATTATGGCTAGTTTGTAAGAACCACAGCTGTGCTGCCGCTGGCTCATCATCGACAAACAATACCCCCAAACGTAATTTGTTTTCCTGTAACGCAGCTAGAGATACTTGCTCAATAAAATCGAAACTAAACTCATCACCTTTCCAGCTTTGTTGGTAAATGTTTTTATAAGCCGAAAACGCCGAGGAAAATCCGCTAAGTTCAGTAATTATTTCGATGCGGTATTGGTGCGCTTTACTCAGTTTTTTCTCACGCCTTTTTATAGTATTACGTAATTGACTGGGCCTTTGTTGATAATAGCTGACGTAATCACTGATACCCGATTGATAGACATTGTCCGTACTAGAAAAAATCCGCTGATAAGGAAAAGACTCAAATAGTGCTTGGCTGACTAGCCCTTCTTCAAAAGCACCGAGCTGCATACTATGCCACTGATGATGTTGCTGAATATAAGTGAGCAGTTGCGCCATACTTTCTTTACTTGGCGAGGTAAGAAATATGGGCTCGGCCACCGCAGAATAAAAGCTGGTTAGTGACGTTATCTTTTTCTCAGCTTGGTTGTGAACCAAAGGCCAAGCAATGCTTAATACTGGCTCTCGTCCTTTGCTGACTTGAAATAGACAATGCACCAGCACTTGGCTATTTTCAGGGAGCATAAAGGCTGCAGTTGCCGTTAGCCAAGGCAAGGTTAGCTCAAATAACCTCGCTTTGGGCATACTGTTTTTATAGCGATGAGTAAACTCAGTAAATGAAAGCTCACGATAAGAGAGCTGAACATTCTGGTCTATTAAGCTCCCTGTCATAAAGAAGACTACTCAGCTAGTAACAAAGCTAATACTTGCGCAGTTTTTTCCTGCATCAAGGCCTTATCGCCTTTAGACTCAACATTTAACCGTACCACTGGCTCGGTATTACTGCTACGCAAATTAAAGCGCCAATTGCCAAATTCCATACTAATACCATCGGTTTTATCAATTACTTGCGCTTGGGGTTGATAAAAATCCAGTACACGAGCGATAGCAGACTTAGGGTCGACAATTTTATTATTAATTTCACCTGATGATGGGTAAGCCGCGATGCGCTCTTTCACTAAACTTGATAATGGCTGTTTACGTAAACAAAGTAACTCGGCAATTAATAACCAAGGAATCATACCGCTATCACAGTAGAAAAAATCGCGGAAATAATGATGAGCACTCATTTCACCACCATAAATAGCATCTTCACTACGCATGCGCTCTTTGATAAAAGCATGGCCGGTTTTACTTTGAATAGCTTGTGCACCCGATTTTTCGACAATATCGATGGTATTCCAAGTTAACCTTGGGTCATGAATGATTTTGGCTTGTGCTTTATCACCGTCAATTTTACTTAAAAAATTTTCTGCTAATAAACCAACAATATAATAACCTTCAATAAAGTCGCCATTTTCATCAAATAAGAAACAACGATCAAAATCACCATCCCAAGCAATGCCCATATCAGCGCCATGTTTAATGACAGCATCACGCGTCGCGGCACGATTTTCTACTAACAATGGATTTGGAATACCATTTGGGAAACTACCATCTGGCTCATGGTGTACTTTAATAAATTCAACAGGTACATTTAAGGCATTAAACGCGCTTTCTATGGCATCAAGCGCTGGACCTGCGGTGCCATTGCCGGCATTCACTACCAACTTTAATGGCGTGATATTTTTGTTATCAATATAGGTTAACAAGTGCTCGGTATAAGGTTTGGTAATATCAATCGTTGTTAAAGTACCTTTATCAGCTACTTCAACAAAGTCATTTTGTTCCGCAAGGGCTTGAATATCAAACAAGCCAGTATCACCACTAATAGGTTTTGAGTTCTCACGTACTAACTTCATACCATTATAATCAATAGGATTATGACTTGCGGTCACGACGATGCCGCCGTCACAATTTAAATGGCTAGTGGCAAAATAAATGTGTTCTGTGCCCGCTAAGCCTAAATCGATAACATTAGTGCCGCCCGCCATTAAGCCTTCAGACAGTGCCTGCTTTAATTCTTCACTGGTTAAACGAATATCACCACCAACCACTACCGTTTTTGCTTGGGTATGTTGGGCAAAAGCACGACCGATGCGATAAGCAACATCAGTATTTAATTCTTCGCCTAATTTTCCGCGGATATCATAAGCTTTGAAACAGGTAATTGCAGAGGGGCCTGATGTTAAGGCGACTTTAGATGATGACATGGAATAATCTCGTCCTTACTAATATTTGGCATGAATTTATGAGTGATTTAAAAAATCATAGGGCTAAACTTTAACGCTTGGTGATTAACTGACTATTTTTTTGCTAGCTTGCTGCTATTTTTTCTTCAAGTTCTACTAGCTTAGCTTCAAGTTCGGTTAATTTAGCACGTGTTTTGAGCAATACTTGTGTTTGCACATCAAACTCTTCGCGTGTGACCACGTCAAGTTGTGACAATTTATTTTGCAAAACAGTTTTGGCTTTATCTTCAAATTCATTGGCCATATTTTTCAGGCTTGATGGGATAGCATCGGTGACTTGTTTAGCTATTTCTTCAATTTTTTTAGCATTGATCATAATAATTTCCTATTTTTTTACTTGTCTAGCATTGTAACTGTTTTGCCAATGACTAAAAACAGGTAAAATCATTGGTTCGACAGTTTATTTTCAATAGTGTAATAAAAG
>NZ_JABSOV010000003.1:0-35073 GCF_013215345.1 Colwellia sp.
TTGAATATCAATTCGGTCAAGAAACGGTCCTGATAGCCGATTCAAATATCTAAGTACTTGCTCTGGCGTACTGCGCTTATCGTTATAAAATCCGGTAGGGCTAGGGTTCATCGCGGCAATCAGTTGAAAACGCGCCGGAAAACATTGCTTGTGCAGAGCTCGGGAAATAGTGACCTCCCCCGATTCCATTGGCTCACGTAAAACGTCTAACACTTTCCGCTCAAACTCAGGCAACTCATCTAAAAACAGTACACCATTGTGCGCTAAAGAAATTTCTCCCGGTTGTGGCTGACTGCCGCCGCCGACTAAAGCCGCTGACGAAGCCGTGTGATGTGGTGCCCGAAATGGTCGAGTGAACCAAGATTTACGGCTAAGCTCTTGATGACTAATCGATTGAATAGCAGCAACTTCCAGCGCTTCTTGCTCGGTCATCGGCGGTAAAATTCCCGCTAAACGACTGGCTAACATAGTTTTCCCTGTACCCGGTGGACCGATAAATAATAAATTATGTCCACCGCTGGCAGCAATTTCTAAAGCTCGCTTTGCTAGGGGCTGGCCCATGACATCACTCATATCAAGCTCTTGCTCAGGTAACTCTTGCGCTACATCCTGTTCAGTGACTAAAGGTAAAACTTGTTGACCGGCAAAATGGGGAAATAGCTGGGTTAAGTGGCTAATGCCATGAATTTTTGCTTGCTTGACCCAACTGGCTTGCTCAATATTTTGCATGGGGATTATCAAGGTCCGCTGACTTTGGCTAGTGGCCATGGCGACAGGGATTTCACCAACAATAGCGCGTAGTTCACCCGATAGACCCAGTTCCCCGGCAAATTCATACTGGGATAAATCTACTGGCGGCAATTGTTCAGAAGCTGCAAGAATTCCCACAGCAATCGGTAAATCAAAGCGCCCGCCCTCTTTGGGCAAGTCCGCCGGCGCTAAGTTGATAGTGATTCGTTTGGCGGGAAATTCATAACCACAATTGATAATTGCGCTACGGACTCTATCTTTAGACTCTTTCACCGAGGCTTCTGGTAAACCAACAATATTGAATGCCGGTAGCCCATTGGCAAGATGAACTTCAACGGAAACAAGGGGAGATTCAAGACCTATTTTAGCTCGACTGTACACACAAGAAAGCGACATAAAAGTTCCATTTTATTGATTCCTTTTTTCCAGTGTAGTTCAGTTTTTGTTAAATGGGTTTATTACCTATTGCTGATTACTGTACAAAAAAGCTATAACAAAAAGACTTGCACAAAGGATTAGAGCTATGGTACTAATTTAATAAGCAAGCGACTCTGAACAGATAAACAACAATCAGATGACGCAAAATAAAACAAAGAAAGATATAAAATGCAAAAATTTAACTCAATTATTATTAACCTTCTCGTCGTGGTGATTATTAAATCATCTCGAGGGTTTTGTTGAGCTAAAGAAAAGCAGCCAAACAAATAACAAACCCTCGCTTCGCAAGAACCGAGGGTTTTCTTTTAGCACTTTTTTACTAAATTCTTTTCTTAGGTGTTTATTAAAGAAACTGCTGAAAATATAGAATTTAACAAGATAAAAGTTGGAATCATCATGACCGAGAGTAAAACGCTAACAGGCAGCTCATTATTATTTGAAGTGTTAAAAGACCATGGCGTACAGCACGTTTTTGGCTACCCTGGTGGCGCCATAATGCCGATTTATGACGCTTTATACGACAGTGATGTAAAACATTTTCTATGCCGACATGAGCAAGGTGCAGCATTTTCTGCTGTTGGTTATGCTCGTGCCGCTGGTACTGTTGGTGTCTGTTTCGCCACTTCAGGTCCAGGCGCAACAAACTTAATTACCGGCCTTGCCGATGCGCTTGCCGATTCAATTCCTATTGTTGCCATCACCGGACAAGTACCAACCGCGGCTATGGGTAGTGATGCCTTCCAAGAAATTGATATTTTTGGTTTATCGCTTGCCTGTACTAAACACTCTTTCCAAGTAACCGATATTAATGAACTGGAAAAAGTATTACATCAAGCCTTTGAAATTGCTTTAGAAGGTCGTCACGGTCCAGTACTTGTTGATATTCCAAAAGACGTGCAGTTAGCTGAAGTAACACAACGTCTAGACAAACTGTCTCACTTAAGAAACAAAGTTAAATTGCCTTTAGCTGATATTAGTAAAGCCCTTGATTTATTAACCCATGCTAAACAACCTATTTTGTACGTAGGTGGTGGTGTTGGCATGGCAAACGCGGTAGAAGAAGTACGTCAGTTTGCTGAAAAAACCGGTATGCCTAGTGTTTCAACATTAAAAGGTTTAGGCGCAATTAACCCGGATAATGAAAACTACCTTGGCATGTTAGGTATGCACGGTACCAAGGCTGCCAATATTGCTGTGCAGGAAAGTGATTTATTAGTCGTTGTTGGCGCTCGTTTTGATGACCGAGTGACCGGCAAACTAGACGAGTTTGCTCCTAACGCTAAAGTAATTCATTTTGATATTGATACCGCTGAAATTAATAAACGTCGTACAGCGGATGCTGCCATTTTAGGTGATTTAAAAGGGAACTTACCCTTACTAACCACTGATTTAGAAATTTCAGTTTGGCAACAAAGATTACAGCAAATGAAAACTGATTTTACTTGGCGATATGATCACCCAGGCGACAATATCTTTGCCCCTGCGGTATTAAAAACGGTTAGTGATCTTATGCCAAGTAACACTTGTGTTACTACCGATGTTGGCCAACATCAAATGTGGGCAGCACAACATATGGCTTTTAATGATCCAAGCAACTTTTTAACCAGTGCTGGCATGGGTACCATGGGTTTTGGTTTACCGGCAGCGATTGGTGCGCAAATCTCACGTCCTCACGATACTGTTATTGCCGTATCGGGTGATGGCTCAATTATGATGAATATCCAAGAATTAGCCACGATAAAACGCTACCAAATTCCAGTGAAAATTGTGCTAATTGATAACGCTAAGCTAGGCATGGTTCGCCAGTGGCAAGACCTATTTTTTGACGGTCGATTAAGCGAAACAGATTTATCAGATAACCCTGACTTTGTCATGTTATCGCGGGCGTTCGATATAAAATCACAGAAGATCACTAAAAAGAGTGAAATTAAAGCTGCCGTTGAAGAGATGTTAGATCACGACGGTCCTTACTTATTACAAGTAAAAATTGATGCCGCAGAAAATGTTTGGCCATTAGTACCGCCAAATACCGCAAACGATAAAATGATGGAGGGTGTTTAAGATGAATGCTATGACTCTAAATATGTATCAATTAGTTATTATGGCTGATGATAAGCAAGTGGTGTTAGAACGAATATTGCAAGTGACGCGTTATCGCGGTTTTCTTATCAACGCCATGAATGCTGAAGTAAATACCGGTAATAATGTTGCTACTATCACTATGACTGTCAGCAGTGAGCGCCCTATTTCTCTGCTTGTTGATCAAATAAACAAATTGATCGACATCAAGAGTGTCAAAGTAGACAATAGTGAAGTGCAAATACAGCAATATAGCGCTTAAACAACAAGCAATATAAGTACTATTAACTGTTATTATTAATAATAGTTCCCGCAAATAATAAAAATTCGCTCCTGATAACTTAAGATTACTCTGACATTAACGTCGGGGTTGGTTAGTTATCCAAGAGCAACAAAATTAGGAAAAGAAAATGGCTAAAGTAAATGCAGAATATATTTGGTTCAATGGTGAACTTATGCCGTGGCAAAACGCTACTGTTCATGTAATGAGTCATGCACTTCATTACGGTTCATCAGTTTTTGAAGGCATTCGTGCCTATGAAACACACAAAGGCACCTGTATTTTCCGTTTGGAAGAACATATCAAGCGTTTGTTTGATTCTGCCAAAATTTACCGTATGAATATTCCATACACTCAAGCAGAAGTTGTGCAAGCGTGTAAAGATGCTGTAGTGAAAAACGATTTAAAATCAGCATACCTTCGTCCATTAGCCTTTTTAGGTGATATTGGCATGGGACTTCGTCCACCAATTGATGCTAAAGCTGACCTGATGATTGCCGCGTTTAGCTGGGAAGCATACTTAGGCGCAGATGCGATTGAAAATGGTGTTGATGTAGGTGTTTCTAGCTGGAACCGTTTAGCACCAAATACTATGCCGACGGCCGCTAAAGCTGGTGGTAACTACCTGTCTTCACAGCTTATTTCAACAGAGGCTGCTCGCCATGGTTATGCTGAAGGTGTAGCACTAGATATAAATAACATGGTAAGTGAAGGCGCAGGTCAAAACTTATTTTTAGTGAAAAAAGGTGTTATTTATACCCCGCCAGGTTCAGCCTCTATTTTATCAGGCTTAACCCGTGATGCAGTATTTTACTTGGCTAAACAACTTGGCTACGAAGTACGTGAAGAATCTATTGCTCGTGAAGCGTTATACCTTGCTGACGAATTCTTTATGTGTGGTACAGCGACAGAAGTAGTGCCAGTAAAATCAGTAGACGGTTTGCCTGTAGGTGACGGTGCTCGAGGTCCTATCACTAAAGCAATTCAAGATGCTTTCTTCGGTATCTTTGATGGCACCACCACAGTACCAGAGAACTGGTTAGAACCAGTGCAATAGTTAGTAACTACTCAACTCTTTGCCAGTTGATACTGTAGCTGCATCGGAAATACTCACTTATATTCATAAGCTCCGTGTTTCCTCTTTGTTACAGTACCAACTGACTTGGAGTTAAGCAGCCACAACGTCAGCAATTAGAGAAAAAGAATCCTCCTTTTTAAAGTTCATTTAACTCAGTAATCATAAAGTTAACTTTCAAAATAAAAAATTCAAACATAATCAATAATCGGAATCAAAAAAATGCCAAAATTAAGATCTGCAACCTCGACTCAAGGCCGAAATATGGCTGGCGCTCGCGCTTTATGGCGTGCAACAGGTATGACAGATGGTGATTTTGGCAAACCAATTATTGCAGTAGTGAACTCGTTCACCCAATTTGTTCCAGGTCACGTGCATTTAAAAGACATGGGCCAACTCGTTGCTGGCGCTATTGAAAAAGCTGGCGGTGTTGCCAAAGAATTTAATACTATCGCTGTTGATGACGGTATCGCCATGGGTCATGCTGGCATGTTGTATAGCTTACCTTCACGTGACTTAATTGCTGATTCCGTTGAATATATGATCAATGCTCATTGTGCTGATGCCATGGTTTGTATTTCAAACTGTGACAAAATCACGCCAGGCATGATGATGGCAGCAATGCGCTTAAACATCCCGGTAATTTTTGTTTCCGGTGGCCCGATGGAAGCAGGTAAAACAAAGCTTAGTGACCAAATTATCAAGCTTGATTTAGTTGATGCCATGATTAAAGGTGCCGATCCAACAGTAAGTGATGAAGACAGCGATAAAATTGAACGTTCTGCCTGTCCTACCTGTGGCTCATGCTCTGGTATGTTCACGGCAAACTCAATGAACTGTCTCGCTGAAGCGTTAGGTTTAGCCTTGCCTGGCAATGGCTCTATGTTGGCAACACATGCAGATCGTGAGAAGTTATTTTTAGATGCGGGTAAAGAGATTGTTAAGCTAACAAAGCGTTATTATCATGATAATGATGAATCAGCCCTACCACGTAATATTGCCTGTAAAGAGGCTTTACACAATGCTATGTGTTTAGATATCGCTATGGGTGGTTCAACCAACACTATCTTGCATTTATTGGCAACAGCACAAGAAGCAGAAATTGATTACACCATGGAAGACATGGATAAATTATCACGCATTGTGCCGCAGTTATGTAAAGTAGCGCCATCAACGCCTGAGTATCATATGGAAGATGTGCATCGCGCTGGTGGTGTCATTTCCATATTAGGTGAACTATCGCGTGCTGGTTTATTAAAAACAGACGTTCCTAATGTATTAGGTACCACATTGGCTGATGTTATTGCTAAATATGATATTACCTTGACTGACGATGAAGACATTAAAAAATTCTATCGTGCTGGACCTGCTGGTATTCGTACTACTAAGGCCTTTAGCCAAGATTGTCGTTGGGATACTTTAGACGATGATAGAGAAAATGGCTGTATTCGTAATCTTGCCAATGCCTTTTCGTTAGAAGGTGGTTTAGCGGTACTTTCAGGTAATATCGCTCCTAATGGTTGTGTTGTTAAAACCGCAGGTGTAAGTGACGATAACCTAGTGTTTACCGGTCCTGCCCATATCTTTGAAAGCCAAGATGAAGCGGTATCAGCCATTCTTGACAAAAAAGTACTTGCCGGTGAAGTGGTGGTAATTCGTTACGAAGGCCCTAAAGGCGGACCAGGCATGCAAGAAATGCTGTATCCAACTACCTACTTAAAATCTATGGGTTTAGGTAAAGCCTGTGCCTTATTAACTGACGGTCGTTTCTCAGGTGGTACTTCCGGGTTATCAATTGGTCATGTTTCTCCTGAAGCAGCTGACGGCGGTACAATCGCCTTAGTTGAACAAGGTGATATCATTCACATTGATATTCCTACTCGCGAGATTACTTTACAAGTACCTGAGGCTGAACTTAATGCCCGTCGTACTGCGATGGAAGCTAAAGGTAAAGATGCTTGGAAACCGAAAGACAGAGTTCGTCCAATTAGCTATGCATTAAAAAACTACGCAATGTTAGCAACTAGTGCCGATAAAGGTGCTGTTCGAAACAGAGCATTACTTGATGGTTTAGTCGATTAATCACTATAAAAACTACGTACAATAATACTAAATAGCTAATAAAACCGCTCATTTTTATTCCATCATTCCCGAGTGTTCTTATCGGGAATCTAGCTTTTAGTGAATGGATGCTCGACAAGAGAATTCGAGCATGATAACTCAAGAGTTAGCGCCATAACTTCAAGTAATTAATATAATTTCTAGGTAAATCTAATGACAGAAACACTCAAGCAAACATCACCACAAACACCATTAGATTACCTACGTCGTATTCTACTCGCCCCTATTTATGATCTGGCCGTTGAAACTGAACTAACACCGTTGAATAAATTATCATCACGATTAAATAACCAAATTTATTTAAAACGTGAAGATCAGCAAGCGGTGCATTCTTTTAAGTTACGTGGCGCTTATAACAAGCTCAATAGTTTAACCGAAGCACAATGTATTCATGGGGTTATCGCTGCCTCAGCAGGAAACCATGCGCAAGGGTTAGCATTAGCTGCTAATAAGCTTGGCATAAAAGCGACTATCGTTATGCCTAAGACTACTCCTGACATCAAGGTCGATAATGTTAGACGTTTTGGTGGTGAAGTGCGATTAGTGGGTAATAGTTTTAATGAAGCACAAGCCGCTGCAGTTGAATACGCCAAAGCAGAAAGTAAGACGCTTATTCATCCTTTTGACGATGTTGAAGTCATTATTGGCCAAGGCACTGTCGCCAAAGAACTGTTACAACAATTGCCCCATGCTGATGTGGTGTTTATACCAGTTGGCGGCGGTGGTTTACTTGCCGGCATGGCCGTTTATTTAAAACAACTAAGCCCAAAGACTAGAATTATCGGCGTTGAAGCTGAAGACTCAGCCTGTTTAAAGGCGGCACTTGCCGCTGGCAAACCAGTCGATTTAGAGCAAGTCGGTTTATTCGCTGATGGTGTTGCGGTTAAGCGTATTGGTGAACATACTTTCGGTTTGATTCAAGAGTTTTGTGATGAGGTAATCACTGTATCTACTGATGAAATATGTGCGTCAATCAAAGATATATTCGAAGAAACCCGTGTTATTGCCGAACCTGCTGGTGCGCTCTCATTAGCCGGTTTACAAAAATACTGTCAGCAACAGATCACTGATAACAAGCCCGGGGGCGAATCATTAGCGGCAATACTTTCTGGCGCTAATATGAACTTTCATACCTTGCGTTATGTTTCAGAACGGTGTGAATTGGGCGAGAAAAAGGAGGCGATCTTAGCGGTAACTATTCCTGAAGAAAAAGGCAGCTTCAGACGTTTCTGCCAAACCATAGGTAACCGAGCAATCACCGAATTTAACTATCGTTATACTGGTAAACCAAGTGCTGAAATTTTTGTTGGTGTCCGTCTAGGCGGTAGCGTGCAAGAACGACAAGAGTTACTGCAAGGCTTAGTGAAAGCTAATTACCAAGTGCGTGACTTCACCGATAATGAGCTAGCTAAGCTGCATATTCGCTACATGATTGGTGGTAAAAGTGCTAATTCTGTGGCTAAAAGCAACAATGAACAGAATGATGAACGTCTATTTAGTTTTGAGTTTCCCGAGCACCCAGGAGCATTAGAGAAATTCTTAGCAGCTATGGGTGAACATTGGAATATCACCTTGTTTCATTACCGTAATCATGGCGCAGCATTCGGTCAGGTACTTGCTGGTTTTGATCTGGATAACAACCAGCAAGCTGAGTTTTTCCAACACCTTGATGCCTTGGGTTATCAATGGCAAGAAGAAACCGACAACCTAGCTTATCAAACCTTTTTGAATTAATACTATCAACTAAATTCTACCCTAAGCAAGTACAATAAAACAAAAGCCTTGACATAATATGTCAAGGCTTTATTGTTGTTAACAGTTCTGTTACACATATAACGTAGCAATGATTAATAACAATGAAGGAAAATATATGCTAAAAAATGGAATTACCAAAAGCCCAGTCGACCTTGATACTACTCAGATAACCAAACATTTTGGCAAGATTACGGTAGCGGTTGTTGCTGGTATTATATTATGGCAAGTTCCCTACACTATTGACGAAGGTCATGTAGGTATCGTTAAACGTTTCGGTGAAGCAACCACGCAAGTTAATCCCGGCTTACATACAAAAATTCCTTTTGCTGACACGGTGGAAGAGCTCGAAATTCGTACTCGTAAAAACACTGAAAACCTCAAAGCTTCAACATTCGAGCAAATGCCAGTGCAAGCAGAAGTCTCTGTTAACTGGACCGTGATTCGCGCAGAAGCATTTGAATTGTACAAGGGTTACGGTGGTTTAGATCAATTTGAAAACCGTATTTTAGATCCCCGTTTACGATCAGCAACTAAAGATGCGTTAGCGCGCTTTAAAGCAGAGCAAATTATTCAAAATCGCGGACAAGTTATTCAAAAGATCGAAGAAACACTACTTTCGGCTATGAGTGATTTCCCGGTAAAACTTGATAGTGTGCAAATTGAAAACTTAGTATTACCGCAAAAATATCTACAGAGCATCGAAACCAAACAAACTGAAAAGAATTTAGCTGCCGCAGAAAAACATCGCTTAGAGCGTCAAAAACTTGAAGCACAGCGAGAAGTGAATACCGCAGAAGCCAAACGTGATGCGGAAAAAGCTCGTGCCGATGGTAGTGCTTATGCCATTGAAATTGAAGCTATTGCACAAGCTCAGGCGATAAGAGTCAAAGGACTAGCTGAAGCTGAAGCTATACTAAAAAAAGCACAAGCTATTAAAACCAATAAAACCTTGGTTGAATACGTTAAAGCTCAGCGCTGGGATGGTAAATTACCTACAACTGTAATGGGTAGTGGCCAAGATATCTTATGGAATATGAAGGAGAAATAACCCTTTACTATAAGTAGAACAGGTATAGCGCAATGCTATTGCGCTATACCTGTTCTAACTCCAAACCTTATTTAATTAGACCAATGGATACGGACTATTTTCCACTCACCATGTTGTTTTTCTAACACTATAGTTTCCATACTTTGGTAATTCTGTTCTTTTCCCTTATATGTTCCGGTAGTTTGACTACGAGACATAGAAACAGCACTGTTACCGATAATTTTTACATTGTGCTCTAAGGTTTTATTCTTTACTGCGGCAAGATATTTCATATCTGACAACATATGATGGCTGGCGTATTCATCAGCAGAGCGCTCTACTCCACCACCTTCAAATATTTGTACCTCGTCGGCGAGTAACTGACGTGCGGTAACTTTGTCGCTTGTTTTTAGTGCATGATGAAAACGTTTAACGATCTTAGCTGGCATAGAATTAACACCAATAAACATGCTTGATTTTAGTTCTGCTTTTTTAGCATCTTCATGAGCATAACTTGTTGGTATAAGGGTCGAAAATAGTAAGGTGAAACATAGTAATTTATAATTTTTCATAAGCTTATCTCTCTTGATAAATAGTTTTTTTATTTGTTTATTAGTTTGGTTTTGATTGTAATTAAAATTTTAATAGTCAGGGCCAACAACGGTAGTCAGCCAAGTGGTTGTTAGTAAAATCAACAAGGCTAAAACCATTTCCCATTGAATAGAACGAGCCAAGGCTTGTTTACCCTGCTCACTTTTTATTAGCTGAGCTACCAAGTTAAATTTATGATGAGCTGCCATCAACAATATGCCTATCACTAAGACAAGCTTGAGTAAAAAGCTTTGTCCATAACTGGTGAAAAACAAGCCATGTATTGAGCCAATGAGTTGATATGCCACTATTAAGCCACAAACGATTAATAGTGAAACAGCATAGCTGGCATAGTAGCCAAACTGCTGCATAACCTTATGTAAAACAGGTAAAGATAAAACCCCACACGCTTTCCATAGCGGCCACAATGAGCCTAACCAGCAGAAAACCAACAGTACATGTAAATTAAGCAACAATTGGCTAATCATAGTCATCTCTGCGGTATGGCCAATAACACTGAATGAACGCGCCTGCAGTAAGATAGTTAAGATAAAAGTAACTAAAAAGAAGCGGCGACATTGCTCAGTTGCCATTAACTTAGTCACTGAAATTAACGCCAGCACAAAACCAGCTAGACGATATAATAGTGCATCACCGGCATTAGATTGCCACAGCAAGGAGTTATAAAAGGGGTCCAAGACACCTGATAGCCCTGATTCGGCAAAAGCAGCTACTTGCATAAAAAAATTCAACAATGTGCCAACTATGCCAATAAAAATCAGCAGTTGGCAGTGCTGCCGTAAATTAAATGGGGGGGCTCTTTTAATAACTAACCAATAGATGAAAACACCACCAACAGAGCCAGATATGCCAAGGTAGATCATCATTTTACTGATAATAATTGCGATGTCCCAAGGTGATATTTCCATGTTAAAAGCTCCTAATGATTATGCTTGCCATTAGATGGGTTATCTTTATGCTTTTTCATGCCCTTAGTATTAGTCTGCCCATGAACCATAAAAGAAAATTTTCCTTTCATTTTATGAGCGTCTTTTCCCATAATGGTCCAAGTAACTTGGTAGTTGCTGCTAGGTAACGTGGGTAGAGCTAAGCTATAACTAGCCGATGCTTTTGTCGAAGCTTTAAATTCAATTGGCATCAAAGCACCGCTTTTATCGGCAAGGGTAAGTTTTACTAGACGAACATCCTTAGTAAAAGCTAACTGCAATACTGTTGGGCTTGCCATTAACATAGCGCCATCTTTTGGCAATGAGGTTTTTAAACCGGCATGGGCTAATACCGATGACGAAATAGTTAATAAAGTAACGGTAAGTAATATTAAAATTTTATTCATGTGTGTTCCTGGGTGTTGTTTAACAAGGTAAACGTACTGCCATAAAAGGCATTCTTTAAAGATGTTATCGCTAATATTGGTTTAAAGAGCAGCAAAAAGCATTGCGAGAAGGCAAGTTAACAGGCATTTTTACAATAAAGTTGAATTGACTTAACAGTCAAAGTACCGGATACAAGCTAACACGCAGTAAATGCACCAAACTTTGGACACATTTATGCTCTATTTAGCTAAATATTGGTGGACGGTATAGGGAGGTTAATTGTTGGCTAAGCACTAGGCTAGCTATAGATTTTATCTTTGCAGTAGCAGTGACAACGAGCTCGGTATCAATAATATTAGTTAATACAGCTAATGTTGAGCAGCCGCCAATAAAACAGGCACAGTCATTTTCACAACAATCCATAGTAGGATTATCCACATCACTCGCCATTTGATCGCTACTGTGGACCATCATTGACATATCATGAGGTTGTGCTTGAGTATCCACTGTATTCATATTCATCATCTGATAAGGCATAAGGCTAGTAGCCATGACTTGACCGATAAAGGTCAAACACAGTAACAACACCATTAAGGCTTTAGAGATAGAAGGGAACATGCAAGCTCACGAAGAATAAGAATCGCTTTTATGTTACACAAAAAATCACACCATTCAAGAAATTTTTCTCTGCCATAAGTTACTTGAATGGTAATAAACATTAATTTATAAAAGCTAGATATCGCTAAAGCTAATTAAAACAGCAGCTAAACAGCGTCACTCATTAGCAAATTAAGTGAGTAATTAGTTATCACACAGAAAAACTTTTAGTAAAATGAACTATTACTCCGCTGGAATGGCGGCATCAATTTTCTTCAATGAACGTAAAAACATGCCTAAGCCGCCCATGGCTAGTACTAAGATGACAATCAAATCAAATGAAGTCATCGTTCTCATGCTAAAGCGAATCGAAGAAATCACACCAAAGATCAAGCCGGTAATGGAGCCTAGCGCTAATATCCAGCCAATGGGATTTTTACTGTTATAAAAAATAATCCCGACACCAAACATAAATGGGATCATCACCATACCACTGGTTATGCTGTAACTACCGCCCATGGCAGAGAAGCCATAGAGGCGCATGCCCATGCCAAAACTCGAACTGACGGTAATGGCATTTAACAATAAATAAAAACCTCCGCACATCATAAATAAGCCAATAAAAAACTGCCCTAAACCACCCGATGTACCACCTGCTCCACGCATAAAATCAACCTCTGTAATTTATATTATTTTTTAGCCATTACTCTGCTGATACCTGATGACCATTCATTTTAGTCTTTACTTGTGCAATATTGGATTGCTGAACAACTGATTTAGTATCCTCAATTAAAGAATGTTTACCCATAATCAAATCATTTAATGTACCTGATTCTTTATTCACTAATCCAAGCTCTTGCAGCATTGAATCGATCATAGGTGCATTAGCTCGATAATTTAATGCTGCTGAAGTAATTTGCTCTGCTAATCCACCGCTTCCTGCACTCTCATTTGTGCTCATTGTTGCATTCGAGTTGCCATACCCTTGCAGGATTTTAATACCATCAATATTTTCTAATGGTTTAACTGAATTCGCTATCATTTCTGGCAGTGTTTTTAAAATCGCCAACGATTTTTGTAATTCAATTTGCTCATCACGGAGTGTATTTTCTGCCTCATATAAGGCCTTTTTACCTGCGGCTTCAACGGCATATATTTTCTCATCTGCTTCAGCCTTTAATTTTTTAGCATCAGCAGTAGCTTTCGCTTCGGTAAGTACCGCTGTTGCTTTATCTTGCGCAGCTCGTTTTTCCGCATCGGCTTGAACAATGATACCTACAGCATCTCGTTCTGCTTCTTTCTTAGCATCAATCACTTCAATTTCTTTACGACGATTTGCTTCTGCTACTTCTCTAGCAGTTATTACCGCCTCTTCTTTTTCTACACGAATTTTTTCAGCGCCTGCAGCTTGTGCTCTTGCTGCTGACTCAGCTTCTGATTTTTCTGCTACAGCTATCTGTTTATCTTGCTCAGCTACTTCAATATCGCGTTGCTGTTGTATACGTGCTTGCTCTAAAATTGTACGTTTCTCAATTTCTCTAGACTCAACATCTCTGCTTTTTAATATTTCAGCTACTTCAATCGCTTGCTCTTTAGATATTTGAGCTTCTCTTTCTTCTTGCTCTTTGTATTCGCGAGTTTTCGCAATTTCAGCTTTTTGCTCGACACGTTTAAATTCTAGAACTTGTTCTTGGGCGATACGAAGTTCTTCTTCCTCTTTTTGGATTTCTAGTGATTCACGCTCTGCATCAAGGTTTCTTCGTTGGATTTTAACGCGATTCTCTTGCTCTATATCATTGGTTTCTTTGCGTTTTTCTTCGATTATCTTCGTTAATCTTGCGCGACCTTCGGCATCAAAGGCGTTATTTTCATTAAAGAAACGTAAATCAGTTTGATCAAACCCCGTTAATGAAACAGATTCTAATTCAAGACCATTTTTCTCTAAATCATTGGCGACGTTTTGTTGAACTTTTTGGACAAAATCAGCTCTTTGTTCATGCATTTCGGTCATAGTCATTTCAGCAGCAACCGTGCGCAGTACATCAACAAACTTCGATTCCATCAGTATTTTTAATTCATCAACTCGCATGGTACGGCTACCAAGTGTTTGAGCCGCCATAGAAATACCTTCACTATGAGGCGCTACGCGCAAGTAAAAATCGGCTTTTACATCAACACGCATTCTATCTTTGGTAATAAGAGAGTCTTTTTCTATTTTCTCTACTTCAATACGAAGTGTGTTCATGTTGACGGAGATCGTTTCATGTAAAACAGGTAGACAAATAGCGCCGCCATCTTTTACAACTCTTTCTCCACCCATACCAGTACGAACAAAAGCAATTTCTTTAGTCGCACGAACATATAACTTAGCAAAAATAAGCCCCATCGTGATAAAAGAGACTAGCCCTACACCGACCATAATTAAAATAAAAGTGCTATTGGCATCCAAATTTTCCATAGTAAATTTCCTTTTTATTATTTTATAAGTTGTTGTAAATGTGATTAATTAAATATTACTGATTAAAGATTATTGATTAAATTTTATCGCGAGCCAGAAAGACTCTTTTTTCTCAACGAGCACAATTTGTTGACCTTGATTAAATTCTTCATCATCGCTGTCTGGCGTAACTAAGACATAATGTTTTTGATTATAACTATCTGTTAACGACGCCTCTGCGGGACTACCTTGTTTTGCTGTGCCAATAGTTATTGTGGCAATTAGGCCATTAAAGCTATTGTTTGAAATTGCTGAGGATTCGTTTTTAGGGAGTAGGCGACTTAACGGTACACCAAGATGATGTGTGATATATAACGACAAGATGAACGACAAACTATAGGTTAAAAATTCAGATATATTAACCGTAAAACTATTTAACAGTATGTAGTTTAACGTATAACCTGTTATGCCAAAGCTGGTTAAAAATAGTACCAACCATATCAATAAAGGTAAACGGTTTAAGCATAACCAACCTAACAGGGGTGTAAGTCCTGTCATAGGTAAATCCGCATCAACGTCTATATCAAGATCAATGGGTGAGATATGGTCCAGTAAATTGAGCATACTTAACCCTATAAGCATGCCAACCCCTTCGAGTATTGCCAAAGCTAATACCGAGCATAATGCTATAGCGAAACCTACATTTATATCCGCGAGAAGAAATTCAATCATATAGTAATCCGTTACCTAAATCAGAATGCAAATTTATTAGAAGTGTACTGAAAGGTCAAGCCGTTCAAGTATTTAATACCTTCAAACTACACTTTTTGACATAATATGTCAAAGAATTCAATTTATCTAAAAGAGCAAAATACAAAGTCAGTTGTTGCCTCAGTTATTATGTTTTACCCTACTCGGCTTTAGAGGCATGTTTATGTTTTCGTCTGCTAGTTTGCCTACGTTGCTATTTTATTTAGCTTAAAATTTAATTAGTCAATTCACGCTGTTACTTAAAAATTACAATTTCCTTTACTTAATCGATTGCTCTTTTATTGATATCTTGTTTTTATTAATGCTAGAATTAAAGTTCTTATTGCCTAGTTGTGTGTTGCTTGTGCCTACTTTTATAAATAAAACAGTAATGGTGTTATTGCTTTGTTTGATCTTCATTGGTCAATCAATGGCATCTATGACCATGTTTTATTCCATGACAAGTATGCAATCTATGGCTAATAGCAAAGAGCTGTCATCTATATCAACGACCAGCTCACATCATCATATGGGCACCATGGCTAATATAAGTGCTTGTGAACAAGACGATATGACAACGGCTTGCTCAACAACTAGCACTGAAGAATGTTGTGCACAAGAGTGTGACTGCTCAATCAGTGGCTGCTCAACTATATCGGCGTTTTCAACAGGTATTAATTACTACGCTGAAATTGCTATATCGAGTAAAATAGTTTCCCCCAGTGCTTTTATTGCCAGCAATACCCTTACCTCTCTTTATCGACCTCCTATTCTGAGCTAAACACAGCCTCATTACGTCTAAATTTCGCTGCGACAAATTTAAAGGCAGAAACCTTAGTGTTTTTCCATTAAGCAGTACAAACGTTAAACGTATTTTAAATAGTTATATTTAAAAATTTAATCAATACCCTGTAGTTAAATTATTTTAACTACATATTATCGTTAAGTTATTCCCCTAGGAGGGAGTTATGTATTCATTTTCTTTTGCTATTAAAGCAGTCATAGTCACTGTGCTCTTTTTATTGCTACTTAGCGCTTGTACCGAGCAAGCAGTTTTAGTTGCTGAGCAAACAAATAGCCAAATTTCGATTGAGAAACAGCACAGCAAGACCATAAAAGCACTACCAGTGCTAGAGGTTTATAAAAGCCCAACCTGTAGTTGTTGTGAAAAATGGCTTGAGCACATTGACCAACATGGTTTTAGCTCAAAAGCCTTTAATCAAACTGATTTATCGGCTTTTAAAAGCAACAAGGGTATCGCGCCACAATATCGTTCATGTCATACCGCCGTTTCAAAAGACGGCTATGTTTTTGAAGGTCATGTGCCTGCTAAATTCATTCATCAGTTTTTAGCTAAACCACCAAAAAATGCCATTGGCTTATCGGTACCTGCCATGCCTATTGGCACCCCGGGAATGGAAGTTGGTAATAAATTTATGCCATACCAAGTCATTTTACTTAAAGCTGACGGTAGTTATGATATTTACGCCGAGCTTAATAATTATCAGGAGCAATTCTAATGCTTACAGATAAACTAATTCAGACGAAGAGAAGCTCAGTTGCCAGTGCCATAGCATTAGCTTGCCTTTTTGTATTTAGTCAAACCAGTCAAGCGGCAAACAATGAACGAATTTGGTCGTTTAATAGCGCGGTAAAAGCAGCACAAAAAAATGACCCTTGGCTAGCGGGAAATAAACATCAGCAACAAGCCGTTGAAGCATTGAGTCATGCCGCAGCCACCATGCCTGATCCAAAAATGTCCGTTGGCCTGGCCAATTTACCTACCGATGGCTTCGACTTCTCTCAAGAAGGCATGACCCAGCTTAAGGTTGGCATTACCCAGATGTTTCCA
Organism: Colwellia sp.; assembly: GCF_013215345.1. Classification (GTDB taxonomy): domain Bacteria; phylum Pseudomonadota; class Gammaproteobacteria; order Enterobacterales; family Alteromonadaceae; genus Colwellia. The sequence goes on from NZ_JABSOV010000003.1 coordinate 17,087, forward strand.
CGTGGCGATACCCTAGCCATTAAAAATCAACAATTGCGCATTGAAAGTGAAGCCTATCCTTTTCAACGTGCCGATAGAGAAGCTAAAGTCGCGGTAACCGTTGGTAGTTTGTGGCTTGATGCTTATAGAGTTCAACAAAGCATTGCCCTTATTGAGCAAAATAGATCTTTGTTTGAACAATTAGCTGATGTTGCCCAAGCCAGTTATTCTTCCGCCTTAGGAAAAACACGCCAACAAGATATTGTGCGTGCGCAACTTGAGTTAACACGGCTTGACGACAGACTAGATATATTAGCGCAACAGCAAAATGCCTATTTGGGCATGATGGCGCAATGGTTATCAACCGCCTTTGTTGAAAGTAGCCAACAAGATGCAATCAGTCAATTACACAACATACAACTAGCCCAGCAGTTACCACAACTTGATTTACTCAATAATGAGCTGGTTTATAGCAAGACCTGGTTCTCTGTTGATGTATTGGCTAAACATTTTTCCAGCCACCCAGCCGTATTTGCCCTTGATAAAAAAATATCGGCTAGCAAAACAGGTATTAATTTAGCCGAACAGCAATATAAGCCAGAGTGGGGAGTTAATGCCAGTTATGGTTATCGTGATGATGATCCTATGGGCAATAGCCGCTCAGACTTCTTTTCTGTCGGTGTTACCTTCGATCTACCGCTGTTTACTGAAAACCGTCAAGATATGACAGTAAAATCTGCCATTTCAAAAACGGAAGCGGTTAAAACCGAAAAAATACTGTTATTACGTCAACTACTGGGTGCATTCTCCAGTGGTAAAGGACGTTTGTTGCGCTTAGAAGAGCGAAAAAATCTCTACAAAACGCGACTATTACCACAAGTTCATGATCAAGCTGAAGCCTCATTAACAGCTTATACCAATGATGATGGTGACTTTGCGGAGGTAGTACGTTCTCGCATTGCCGTGCTGAATGCGCAAATTGACGAGTTAGTCATTCAGGTCGCCGAGCAAAAAATCATCTTAGAATTAAATTATTTATTTGTTGGCTCGTTAAGTACCGCAAATATCATAGCTGGAGAAAAATAATGACAGCAACTAAACCCTCAACACTTAAAGCCGGCCTATTTGGCTTAATTATTGGTTCAGTATTTACCTTTGTCGCTTACTCAATATTAATGCCGACAAGTGACTTAGCTAATACAGAAAATAACGCCAGCAGTGAGTCGAAACCACTCTATTGGGTTGCCCCTATGGATGCTAATTACCGACGTGATACGCCAGGCAAGTCGCCAATGGGCATGGATTTAATTCCCTACTATGCTGATGATGGCTCAGGGCCAAATGAAGGTGTCGGCACTATTCGTATTTCAGCGAATGTCATTAATAACCTAGGTGTACGTACCGTTAATGCCGAAGTTAAAACCTTACATACACAAATAGATACCGTAGGTTATGTCACCTTTAATGAAGATACCTTAGTACATATTCACCCGAGAGTAGAAGGCTGGGTGGAAAAGCTTTATGTTAAAGCCATTGGTGATGTAGTAAAAAAAGACCAACCGCTATACGATATTTATTCTCCTGAGCTAGTTAATGCCCAAGAAGAGTTTTTACTTGCCCTAGACAGAAAAAACCGCCGTTTAATTACTGCTGCCGAAAATCGCTTAGTGGCACTGCAATTACCCATATCAGCTATTAAGAGCCTTAAAAAAATGCGCAAGGTTCAACAAAATATCACTTTTTATTCGCCACAAAATGGCGTTATTGAAAACCTAGAAATACGTGAAGGATTTTTTGTTAAACCCGGTTCAACCTTAATGTCAATTGGTGACTTGTCACAAGTTTGGGTGGTCGCTGAAGTATTTGAACGCCAAGCCAACCAAGTAGTGCAAGGTACAGCAGTAACCATGAGCTTAGATTATCTACCTGGAAAAACCTGGCAAGGCAAGATAGATTATGTATATCCCATCTTAGATGCAAAAACCCGTACGGTAAAAGTCAGGTTACGTTTTGATAATGAAAATGGCGAATTCAAGCCCAACATGTTTGCCCAAATTACTATTCATACTAACAGCGATGAAAAAGCGCTGTTAATTCCGAAGGAGGCGCTAATTCGCACCGGCAACCAAGACCGTGTGGTATTAGCATTAGGTGAAGGCAACTTTAAATCTATCGCTGTGAGCGTCGGTCGTTTTGATAGTGATAGTGTGGAAATATTATCTGGTCTGAGCGCAGGTGAAAAAGTAGTTAGCTCAGCGCAATTTTTACTCGACTCTGAATCGAGTAAAACCTCTGATTTCAAACGTATGAGCCCTGAAACTGTACCTAGCACTGTGTGGGTCGACGCCAGTATCATTAGCCTAATGGCAGATCACAAGGTGCTGACTTTAACTCATGACCCTATCCCCGCATGGGACTGGCCAGAAATGACCATGGACTTCACTGCATTAGACTCAGTCGACTTTTCTCAATTAAAAGTAGCTATGACTATCCGTGTTGAAATTGAAAGAGCCAGCGATAGCGATTACCGCATAATCAAAATTGAACAAAATGGTGAAAAACCGCTTAGTAGTGCCACGGTAAATGGCACGGTAAGATCAGTGATGCCAGCGCACCGCATGGTTACTATCGACCGTGAAGCCATAGAAAAATGGGATCGAGCCGCTGACACGGTAGATTTCATCGTGAGTGAATCAGTTGACATGTCACTCTTTACTATCAATGCGTATTTAATGTTTACCTTCGAAATTCAAAACGGTGAGTTTATTATTGTTAGCGCTATGCCAATGAAGGGAGAGATGTAATGATTGCTGCCATTATTCGCTGGTCGGTAGGCAACCGTTTCTTTATCATATTGGCCACCATGATACTCGTCGGGGTCGGTTTATATTCAGTAAAAAACACCCCTATTGATGCCCTGCCAGATTTATCTGATGTGCAGGTTATTATTAAAACTAGCTACCCAGGGCAAGCGCCGCAAGTGGTTGAAGATCAAGTAACTTACCCATTAACCACCGCCATGTTATCTGTGCCTGGCGCGGTAACCGTACGTGGCTACTCATTTTTTGGTGACTCTTACGTTTATGTTATTTTCGACGAAGATACCGATCTTTATTGGGCGCGCTCGCGAGTTTTAGAGTATTTAAGTCAAGTTGCCCCCGATTTACCTAGCGAAGCTAGACCACAACTAGGTCCTGATGCCACTGGTGTTGGCTGGGTATATCTATATGCACTGGTTGATAAAACCGGTCAACATGATCTGAGCCAACTGCGTAGTATACAAGATTGGTTTTTAAAATTTGAACTACAAACTGTCAAAGGGGTTTCCGAAGTATCCGCACTCGGCGGCATGATCAAACAATACCAAGTACAAATTAATCCCGATAAATTACGTGCTTTTGGTATTCCTTTATCGCTAATCCAAACGGCAATAAAACAAGGTAACCAAGAAATTGGCGCCTCTGTGGTGGAGATGGCTGAAGCCGAATATATGGTGCGCGCCACCGGTTATATCAAGAGTGTTGAGGATCTTGAAAATATTCCCCTTGGCGTCAATGAAAATGGTACACCGTTATTATTAAAAGATGTCGCAGAAATTGGCACAGGGCCACAAATGCGCCGCGGTATTGCCGAGCTTAATGGTGAAGGTGAAGTTGTTGGCGGTATTGTCGTTATGCGCTTTGGTGAAAATGCCCAGGAAGTTATTAAAGGTGTAAAAGCAAAGCTTGAGCAGTTGAAAAAAGGTCTACCCGATGGCGTAGAAATTATCACTGTTTATGACAGATCAACCTTGATTGAGCGCGCGGTCAAAAACCTAGCGATGAAGCTGTTAGAAGAGTTTGCTGTCGTTGCCTTAGTCTGTGTTATTTTCCTCTTTCATTTACGTTCATCGTTAGTGGTGATCATTAGTATTCCTGTTGGAATTTTAACGGCCTTTATCGTTATGCATGCCCAAGGCTTAAACGCCAACATCATGTCGCTTGGTGGTATTGCCATTGCCATTGGCGCTATGGTTGATGGCGCTATTGTCATGATAGAAAATATGCATAAACATATGGAGAAAACGCCACTAACCGATGAAAATCGTTGGCGAATTGTCACCGAGGCCGCGTGTGAGGTAGGTCCAGCACTGTTTTTTAGTTTGTTAATTATCACGGTCAGTTTTGTGCCTGTATTTACCCTTGAGGCGCAAGAAGGTCGAATGTTTTCGCCTCTGGCTTACACCAAAACTTATGCCATGGCGGCCTCAGCAGCTTTAGCCATTACTTTAGTACCGGTATTAATGGGCTACTTTATTCGCGGAAAAGTGCTCGCGGAGCATAAAAACCCGGTAAATGAATTCTTAACTTCACTATACATGCCGACGCTAAAAGCAGTATTACATAATCCTAAAACCACCTTGTCAGCTGCCCTTGTCGTGCTGCTCATAGGTTTATATCCGTTAGATAAAATAGGCAGTGAGTTTATACCGCCCCTTGATGAAGGTGACTTAATGTATATGCCCACCACCTATCCGGGTATTTCTATTGGCCAAGCAAGGCAGCTGTTACAGCAAACCGACAAGCTGATTAAAACCGTACCTGAAGTGAAAACTGTTTTTGGTAAAGTGGGTCGCGCTGAAACGGCAACCGATCCTGCGCCCTTAACCATGATAGAAACCTTTATCCAGTTAAAGCCAAAAAGTGAGTGGCGTGAAGGGGTTACCATCGAAAGTTTGAAAAAAGAATTGGATGCCTTAGTGAAACTCCCTGGGGTAACCAACGCTTGGGTTATGCCGATAAAAACGCGCATAGACATGTTAGCAACAGGTATCAAAACTCCGGTAGGTATCAAGATAGCAGGGCCGAAACTCGATGTTATTCAAGAAATAGGACAGCAGCTAGAAGTTATTTTAGCTGACGTGCCTGGTACGGCTTCAGTCTATTCTGAACGTGTCGCTGGTGGTCGCTATATCAAGGTTGATATTCAACGCGCTAAGGCAGCCCGTTATGGCTTGAATATTAGTGATATTCAGCAAGTGGTCGCTACTGCCATTGGTGGCATGAATGTTACCAAAACTGTTGAAGGTTTAGAGCGTTATCCGGTCAGTTTACGATACCCGCAAGACTACCGAAATTCGCCTGAGCAGTTGTCACTATTACCAATAGTTACCCCTAATGGTCAGCGAATTTCCCTAGGCGATGTTGCACATATCTTTATTGAAGATGGTCCGCCGGGTATCAAATCAGAAAATGCCCGCTTAAATGGCTGGGCTTTTATCGATATCGAAGGCGTCGATGTTGGTACCTATGTGGAAAACGCTCAGCTAGTGGTTGATGAACAGCTCAAACTGCCAGCAGGCTACTCAATTGCTTGGGCAGGTCAGTATGAATACATGCAACGGGCAAAAGCTAAATTAACCTACGTGGTGCCGTTAACGTTAGCCATTATCATAGTATTGCTGTATTTAAACTTCCGCAATGTTATCGAAGTAGCGATGATTTTAGGCACACTACCACTGGCTATGGTCGGTAGTATTTGGCTAATGTACTTACAAGGCTTCAATTTCTCGGTTGCAGTAGGTGTTGGTTTTATTGCCCTAGCTGGCGTGGCCGTAGAAATTGGCGTTATCATGCTGGTGTATTTAAACCAAGCCTACCACGCCTTACTGGCTGACAATGCTGCCCAAGGAAAAGCCACAACCAAGGCGGAAATATTACAAGCAGTACTGCATGGTGCAGGTTTAAGAATTAGACCTATTATGATGACCGGTGGCACAGTCATTATTGGTTTATTACCAATATTATATGGCACAGGTACAGGTTCAGAAGTAATGAGTCGTATTGCCGCGCCTATGGTTGGCGGCATGGCCAGTGCTATGTTATTAACCTTGTTAGTATTGCCTGTACTTTATTATTTATGGCGTGCCTCAAGTCTAAAAGACATTAATGCTAACTAAATAAGGCAGAGTTAATTAGCAGTAAGTGGCTCCAATGACCACTTACTGCTGTCACTTGTCTTTATCAGCAACCTTGGTAGTTAGTGCTAGCGCTTACTATTATCACTAGCTCTTTAGCTATAGAATATAGCCCATGATAAAAATCCCTATCAAGCTATTGCAGCTTAGCCTCATATTTTTCTTACTATGGTCAAGTATTGCGATTAAGCCAGCCCAAGCAAAAACCTTAACGGTTGTCTCTGATGAGTGGTGCCCTTACATTTGCGATGATCGTGTTTTACCTGGATTCTTGGTTGAAATAGTCAAAGAGATAGCTAGAGACAATGCTCTAGAGGTAAAGTTTACCTTAATGCCGTTAGCACGAGCATTAAACCTAGCTCAAAAAGGCCAAGTCGATATATTACTTGCCTTAACCTCGCAACATATTGCTGATCTTCAATTGCAGCAAAGCCAGTTAAGCTTTGGCTGCTTATATAATGATTTTTATGTAAGAGCTGGTAACCCTTGGCGCTTTCAGAGTATCGCTCACTTATCCGCGACCTTAAAAGACAATGCTATTTTAGGTACCATTAATGGTTATCATTATGGTGAACAGCTAAATCAGTTACTTAGAAGCAATACTGCACATGTATTTCCAGCCAGTGGTAACTCGCCCCTAGCAAAGCAATTAAAAATGCTGCAAATGGGCCGATTAGATATTTTGTTAGACTCTCGATTTACTGTGCAATACCAACTGTCAACACTGACCAAATCATCGATTATTTATGCGGGTAGTCAAGGGGACTTGACCCCATTATTTTTAGGCTTTTCATCTTTACTCAGCAAGGAGCAAGTTCAGCTATTTGATAACGGCTTAATGACACTTAGACGAAGTGGTAAGCTAGACACTATATTAGCAAAATATGCTCTGACCGACTGGCAACAGCAAGCACCAACTAGCAGCCGTAATATTTCACTCAATAGAAAACCGACTATCTAGGCCCGCACATTACTTTTAAAGGATTAAAATGCATTTCATCAAATCAACACTGCTTGCTAGCGTCGCTAGTTTACTACTATTAATGACAACGTTCGTCCAAGCAGATGTCACTTATCCGCCCTTGAATAAACATCAATGGACTTATGATACTGACCCTTATGGTAGTGAAGCTATTATTAATGAAAAACTTATTAGGCACGGCGGTATTTGGATAAAATTCAAACGTGTTCCGCGAGTGGATGAAAAACGTAATTCATGGGTTGAATTGATTCATAAGTTACCTACAACTTCTTTAGCAGGTCATCAGAAAATACGTTTAACCTACCAGTGTGATATTCCACTTATCATTAAGTTATCACAGCAAGAATACGGTAAAAATGGCGACCAAAGTTATGCCCATTACCAAATAAAGTTACCCGCGTCTAAGCAGTGGCTTACCAAGGAAGTTGCTTTAAAAGATTTCTACCGTCCTGATTGGACACCAGCTAGCTCGAAAGATTATGGTTTATTACCTGAGCATATTAATGCCATTTATTTAACACCAAGTATGACAGATAAAGATGGCGGTGAAGCGATACTACAAGTTCGCGCCATTGAACTATTACCTTAGGTAATGACATTACCACTGAGAATAATGGACTTAGAGGGTACTCAATTTACCCATATCAATGCTCCGCAAGCAAAGTGATTGGCAATTATTAATTTACAAAGAAGTCCTCATTTACCTTAGTTAACCTAAGATAAATGAGGACTAATAACACTTTAAAACTTAATGCTGTGCAGCATAAGCCTCTGCAGCTTGCCAAACGCGCATAACATTACCTGAAAGGATTTTGGCAATATCTTGCTCGCTATAACCACGCTTTAACAAGCCTGCAATCAAGTTAGGATATGAAGCTACATCTTTTAAGTTAGTAGGTAAACTATCACCAACACCATCATAATCAGAGCCAATACCGACATAATCTATACCAACTAATTTCACCACATGGTCAAAGTGATCAAGCACATCGCTTAAGCTAGAAAAAGGGTATGGATTGCTAACTTTGTATTGCTCTTTAAACGCTTTTACCTCATCACTATTTTTCTCAAGGTCGTTTTCAGCGATAAACACTTTTATCGCTGCTTTGCGCAACTTACCGTAATCAATAGCCGCTTGTGAAATAAAGCTAGAGCCAAAGTTTATTTGAATCACACCGTTATTTTTCGCTAGCGCTTGAATCATCTCATCACTCATATTACGTTCAAAATCGGGAGTAAAATGACGGGCTGAAGAATGCGAAGCAATAACTGGAGTCTTAGTTATCGCCATAACATCATAAAAGGCCTCATCTGAGATGTGAGAAACATCAACCATGACACCAATATTATTCATTTCTACTACTAAAGTTTTACCAAAATCTGTTAAACCGCCTGCTGGGCGATTTTCATCATAAGAGGAGTCAGAAATGTGGTTCGCTTTTGAATGCGTTAAAGTGATATAGCGAATACCGCGCTCAAAAAAGTGTTGTAGGTTGGCTAAATCACCTTCAATCGGGCTACCATTTTCCATGCCCATAGGCAGCGAAATAATACCCTTAGCAAAGTTAGCTTCAATATCAGCCGTTGAATAAGCTAAAGCAAATTTATCTGGTGCCGCTTTAACTATATTTTCAACCATAGTGATCAATTTATCAGCAAGCGCTTTACTGCCACCAGTTCTCTCAAACTTAGCTGGAATATAAATAGACATAAATGGGGCATCTAAACCACCAGCAACTGCTCTTGGAAAATCAAAATCGCCATGTGCTGTATGCTCGGCAACGTTTTCAAATTCACTTTCTAAACGGTACGGCACATCAATATGGCCATCAGTAATAATGTATTTTTTAGCGATTTCTTCGGCTAATGCTGTATGGTTGACTTCAGCAACTTGTTCTACCTGTTGAGCTGACTCAACGACCTTACTGGTAGTTGGAGTTACTGAATTAGTATCTTGGCAACCACTAACCACTACACCTAACGATAAAACCACACCAGCCATTAATGGTGATAATTTAAAAGGTAAATTTTTAACAGACTTACTGCTTATTTGATTCATTATTATTATCTTTTCGCATTTAAAAAATTACTTTGCCAATGCTAAGCGTTAATGTCAAAGCAAATGAGGGCAATAGAGGGCAATAGAGGCAAAATAGAGTTTATATAAGCTGAATGGGAATATTTTATTAAACCTATAAACAAATTATGTTGCTAAAAAGATGAATGTAAGTGCAAATAGCGGCTATAAGAGCAGAAAAGTAAGCTAAGTTGTTGCCTATATATTGTCATGTTAAGCTCAATCAAAGCAGCAGTAATAGAAGAAAAATCCACAACGACTTATGAAAACCTCATTCATTGATTACACTCAAAATAAAAACTGGCTAAATGATGCACATAAACAGGCATTACTTAAGTTAATTTCTGCCAGCTTTAACGACGTTGATGCTGAGTATTACTTTAACAAGTACTTTGTTGCTAACGATGTCTTTGCTCGAAAGTTAAGGTTGTACTTTGCTCAAAATGAAGTGGTCGGTTATTGCTTAATAAATTTTAGTCAAAGTGGCAAGAATGTATTAATCAGGGCATCCGCAGCTTTTTACCCCCAATATAGAAAAGGTGGTAATACTTTTATGTATTCGATGAAGCAGGCATTTATCTGCTGGTTGAAAAGCCCGAGACAAAATATCTATTACGCCGATACCATGTTAAGTCCCGCTATGTATCGCGCTATGGCTAAAAAACTCGCCATTATTTGGCCAAACGCTAATGGCAAAGAACAAGCAAAGCAATTATTTGAGCAATTTAATAAAGACGGCTTTGACAGCCCTGTTTTAAAAGTGCCTTGTCTAGTCACGGCTGGCCGCGCTAGCAATTATAGTGCCCAAGAAGTAGCAAATTTTAAAACAAGTGATAAAGAAGAAATTAACTTCTATTGCCAGCTAAATCCTGAATTTGCTAAAGGCACGGCACTTTTTGTTATTATCCCGGTAACTTTAAAACAGTTTTTTCTCACCGGGATAAAGTTGTTAACGCCTTTTTATCGATAACTCGCTAATTCGTAGTCATTATTTTTTTAATCCAATAACGCTATATTCACCGCTAACGGTAAGTTTAACTGTGATTGCTTTATCTGATGTGTTTTTCCAATACCAACCATGAACACCAGTAAACGGTGTGGTAAAGCTACCTTTCATTTCAGTTAAGGTGGCAATGGCATAGCTTTCATAATAGCCCGTGGTATCGCCCTCTGGCTCGCCATGTAAATCAAAAAACAATGGCTCACCACCTGTTTGCCATTGATACTGCATTTTCTTAAATTGTGTCATGGCAAACTTATACTCAACACCACGACCTGCTGGGACAATAACTTCAATGATATCGCTTGCATCTTTCTCTGCAGCTGGCTGTCCAGTTTGCTGAGCCTTAGTAGCTGAAGAAGCGGCAGCAGTAGCCTCTGGGTTAGCCAAAGCCGTTAAACCCAATTTAGCGCCAATGCCTGTTGGATCGATATTATATTCGGCCGGTAAAATAAAGCTAATCAGCGCTAAGCCGGCAATAAGCAAAGCTATAACGGTCGATTTGAGCAATGCTTGGTTTGATAAGGTATCTTGCATATCTATTTCTCTTCTCTTTATGTCTGAACGCTAAAATGACTGATTGCGTTCATTGAATAATTGATTAACTTAACTAATTTATCTAACTTAACTGGTAAAGTAACCGGTTAACTGAAAACCAATAAGCATAAAGCCTGCGCTCATCAATAAGGTATTACTTGCCGTGGAAAATTGCTTAAATGAAGGATGTTTTCGCCAAAAACTTATAACAAGTAAGATGAAAGTTAATGCAGCAAACTGCCCTAACTCTACCCCTAAATTAAAGGCGATTAAATTGGCAAATAAGCCATCTTGTGGCAGTTGAAACTCTTGTAATTTTGTCGCCAAACCAAAACCATGAAAAAGCCCAAAGATTAGTACCGCTGCTTTTGCATTGGGACTAAAGCCTAACGTGCGCTGAAAACCGCCTAAGTTATCAAAACCTTTGTAAACAACCGATAAGCCAATAATGGCATCGATAATATAGGCATTTACTTGTATGTCCGACAACACACCAAAGAGTAAGGTTAAGCTATGACCCAAAGTAAACATACTGACATAAAGCAGAATATCTTTACTCTTGTATAAGAAGAAAATAACGCCAGCTAAAAACAACAAATGGTCATAACCGGTCACCATATGTTTAGCGCCAATATACATAAAGGCAAAAAACTGTACGCCGGTATTATTTTGTAAAAACAACCGGGTACTTTCATCAACACCGTGTGCCATGGCATCAAAAGCGCTTAAGCCGACCAGGCAAAAAACCATAATAATGATGGCTAAGCGATTACTACTTGAAAACATTCATGACTCCGCTAACTTCAGCATGCTTTGCCTGATTAAAAAATTATATCGTCGACAAAACAAACAAGGTAAAAATAATGAAAATAATGACTACATCATGCCAGTAAAATTCAGAGTGACAAGTCTTTAAGTCAAAGTTGTCATAGTCCAAGTGGCAATATATTTAAACAAATTACTCGACCGCTGTGAAAATACTAAGCAGATTAATAAATTAACCACTTGCTATGACGAATCAGTTAAGATGTTTACGAAACAATTATTCAGGCACCTTCTTAAATACCATGCGCTATAGCTTTAAAAACTTTGAATTTGACAGTGACAGTTTAGTGCTAAGACAAAGCGGCCAGTCATTGGCCATTCGCCACAACGAGGCAAAAGTACTCACACTCTTACTTGGGCAAACAGACAAGGTATTCAGTAAAGAAGAAATATTATCACTGGTTTGGCAAGATAAAGTAGTTTCTGAACAAGCGGTATTTCAAAATATCAGTCATTTAAGAAGTTTATTTGGCAATGGCGCCATTAAAACCTTTCCTAAACGCGGCTACCAATGGCAGTTAGCCGTTGAAGAGCTATCAACCGCGACTCAGATCACTCCACAAAAGTCATCCGCCACTACTGTGACTGCATCACCAACTAGCTTAGCAAACACTTTTCCAAGTAAAACACAGAGAAAAATCAAGGGTTATTGGCCATATGCGCTCTTGGCCACAATAATGCTTATTGTCATTATTGCTATAAATTTTCAAAATAAACCTGCAATAGAAAACAAAGTTGCACTGAAGAAAATTGCTTATATTCCTATTTCGTCCGCTCAAGATGGCGATAATTTTACCCTAGCAGATAATGAACATTTTGATTTCACTGCCTTAAACAACATTACCACTGATGAATTTCATAATAATCTGGAGTTAACCTATCCAGAGTTAGCAAAAATACATCCGTTGATATTAACCGCACAGATGCGTCGCCACAATCAACACAGTTATATCGATTTTATTGTTAAAGGCCCATCTGGTGATTGGCAAGGACAGTTATCCGGCGTTTCAAGCAAAGAAGTAATTGAAAAACTGCAAAAACATTTACAGCAGCAAGTTATTTATGACTTGCTTAACACGGCACAAGCTCCTGAGCTGAAACAAGCCAACTTATCTATCGCCCATCAAAAGTCACCTAACGACCTCATCATCTTAGGCGCATTAATCAATGTCTATATCATGATGGATGAACTGGAAAAAGCCATGGTAATGGCCGATAAGTTAGCCAAAATTTCTGCACAACAAGGCAACTGGCAGCAACTAGGTAATGCTTTGCTTTTTCAAAGTAAAGTACTTACCCAGAAAGACCTCTATGAATTAAGCTCTCATAAACTCACCACCGCTATTAGTTACTTTGAACAAATTGGCGATTTAAAACGTCAAGCTGATGCTTGGTTCGCCCATTCATGGCTTGATCACCAAGAAGACAACTATCCTGCAATTAAAGATAGTTTACTAAGGTCTGCCGACTTATCGTTCAAAGCTAATGATATCCCGCGCGAACTAGACGCCCTTACTTACCTATCAATACTGGCCTATAAACATAGTAAGGCAGGCGATAAGTACTTGTACTTACAACAAGCCGAAAATAAGATGAAAAGCTATCAACTGCCAATTTATCATTTTGCTAAAATCCCCTTTCATTATGCTTTTTTTGCTAAAACGCCCTCGGATAAAGAACCCCACTGGAAACAAGTACTTGAATATACCAAATTGACCCCAGATCATTGGGTCGCCCAGTCTAGTCGAAAAGCACTCATGCGCCATTTCATTAAGCAAAACCGGCTAAGTGAAGCGAAAGTATTAATTGCCAATGTGACTACGGATAATGCCGAAAACTCTTATCTTAGAGCCTTATTAGCCCAAGCAATGTTAGATGCAAAACTGTTTAATCACCATGCACAACGTACTTTTGAACAAGCTCGACTGGCTGGCGAAACACGGCAGAGTCTAGACGTTGCTCTGCTATTATGTAGTGAACCCAACACACAAGTTAATTACGATTTTTACTCTCAATATATTCAAGATAATGCCAATAAATACTGGCGACGTGATAATAAAGAAAAATTATTGGCACTTAATTTTTAGCTTGCTCTACCTTTTCAGTTCAATCTTGATGCTTGATATTTATCGATAGGCTTGATATTTATCGATAGGCTTGGAGTTTATGTTTCCTGCTTGGCGTCGCGGTGGCGACCACACCCAAGGGGCGACGTACCTTGGAACCCCTGCGACGCCCTACTCAGCAGAACATTCAATCACCATCTAGCGTAAGCCACGATTCCTGCCGATTTATCGTCCATGAACAACGGCAGCCCTCGACATCGTGTCTCGAGTAGAGGCCTACCCTTGCTAGTTGGTGATTGAATTGCTGAGATGGGATTTGGAGTGTTTAGCACGGATAGCTGAAATAACAGTTGTCATCCCCGTGGTTACTTAGTCGGGGATCCAGTTCTTAGTGACATGGATTCCCGATAAAACACTTCGGGAATGACAGTTAAAAGTACCACTATAGCAGCCAGCACCAAGTCTGCTTCTTCAAACGCCGGAGTGAAGTACAATATTCACGTATTGCCATCATGGATGATGGCAAAAGCAATGTGGCACATGACGGTACAGCATGTACCTTATTAGAAAATGCAGGAGCATATTGTCCTGATGTGCCTTCATTGCTGTTACGTCAAGAATTGTTCTGAATGCAGGATTACGTTTGATGTAGCAGCGCCGAGGGAGTCCAAAGAGCGGAAAAAAGCGGGACATCCATACTTTAAAAAAGAAAAAAGCGGGACATCCATACTTTAAAACAGCTAAATTATCATCGCGATAACAGCAAAAATGTCTATTCAAAAACCGGCTAACTAATTACCCCCTTAGATTATCACTTTGCTGCGATAAATCCCTTCTAAATACCAGAATAACTTAAATTTCAGCCACATAAAAGCTAACGATAAATCGCTTTGATGTTAAGTTTTGATGATAGATGCCTTATTGAAAAATGTCAGCCTGCTGTCGGTGACCGCTTATCCATCGCTTACTTGTGTGAGCAGCAAAGGTTGATAGTTCAGTTACCGTACCGACCGCTTGATGATATTGTTTGCCAAAGTGTTGCGCGAGTTGTAGCCAGTCCTCACTGTTTAACCCTAGTTGTTGTAATAGTGGAAATGTTTGTGTATTCAAGTGCCCTCCTTTATCTTCCCTGATTATTTTTCCCGTCTCTTCCACCAAGGTTAAGTAATCTAACAATGAGAATGAAATTCCTTTTGGTGATTGCTGATGTTCATTACCAATAAAACCAAGTAAAGGCTTAACAATAAAGGGGAACTGCGCTTTATTATCAATAAAGCTGGCTTTGTCGTGAATACGCTCAAAGATAGAGGTATATTGCGCACTTTGTACTGAATCAGCCATTTTTGCTCTAATGGGATTTAAATCGACATAGGCCATACAGGCTAATACTGCTTTTTCATCGAGTAATGCTTGAGATTTAAAGCGCCCCTCCCAAAACCGGCCTTTGCAATTATCTTCTTGATTGGCTTTGCGGGCGATATATTCATTCAAGTTGCGCATTAACCACGATAAATCAGCTAAACGCATACGCCATTTATTGATAATCTCGTTTGCCTTATCAATCTCAGCTTGGCAACTACTTTGTCCTTTTTGTAAACGCTCAACGAGTGGGTGGTTATGGTAAAGCTTTTGCCAACGCTCGCATACCTCTTCATCACTCCATGCCATAGCTTCACTTTCATCAACATAAACAACCAGATGATAATGATTCGACATCACCGCATAGGCAGCGACATCAATCGAAAAAAGGGACGTTAAAAAACGAATACGGTCAACCATCCATTGCCTACGGTGTTCATAACTTTGTTTGCTATAAGCATCTTCACCGCAAAGGTAGGCACGGCGAACACAACGTGAAATTAAGTGATAATAACGGGTATCTTGTAAAGACACTTGCTTACTGCGTGATTGGGTCATAATAAAACCTCTTCTCTTGGTTGTTATTTAACCATAGTAAAAAGGCGTTATTTATTCAACAAAGTATGGATGTCCCACTTTGTGACAAAGTATGGATGTCCCACTTTGTGACAAAGTATGGATGTCCCACTTTGTGCTCACTTTGTGTCCCATTTTTTGGGTGGCAGTATTTCCAAAGATTTTTACCTTGCTACATTCTCGTTTAAATATTGTTTGATAAATCGAAATTATATCGCTGATTAATGTCTATTAGTGTTTATTTTCTTTACACTACTAATTCCAAAGACTACTGAGAAGTACATAACAAACTGATTATAATAAGAATAAAATAAACGGAATGATTTTTGCTTACTTCGGCAAGATTACAAATATACTTAACGGAATAAATATTAATGACTAAGTTTTTAATTACAACCTTAGCTCTTTTTTCAATGGCTACCCTTAGCCTGAATGCACATGCAACACTTATCAACTTTGATGGAACGTCAACAGTAGGTAACGACTCTGTTCTTGCCCCTTACTTTGGTGGTTCATCAACGGTTCTATCTATCTCATTAAATTTTGAAATAGCAACAGGCCAAAAGGTTAATGAATCAGTAGGCTCAAACTCAGCATCTGGTGAAATCACATGGAATGATGGTCAAGAACGTATATTTACAATAGATTCATATTATTTAATCAGCAAGTCAAACAACGGTTTTATATCCTTTAATTTTAATGGATTTGGCCCTGATATTAATGGAAAAAATATGGATGATTTCATATTGCGTGTAGATATTGGTGAAAATCCTTTTACTTCTAATCTATTGTTTTCTGATGCTTTGATTGGTAAAAATGTTACAAATCGAGCAGGGATTAGCAATGGTAATAGCATGTCTTTCCGTACATTTGGTGAGAGTGAGGGTAACATCACTGTAGCAGTACCTGTGCCAGCTTCAATTTATCTTTTTGGTCTGGGAGTAATAATACTTTCCCTGCGCAAGAGGCATAATCGCGTATCCCCTTTATAAAATAAAGGGTTTAGATAAGAGTCAAATTAAATGAACTATGCTTTTGTGTAGTTCCTTTGTTTTACCTATATAATAAGTAAAATAGGCACATGTTCTGAAGATCCTAATTATAGTCTTGTTCAGACTAAAGGACAATATTTTCACACGTAGCGCTCTTACAAAATGCAGTAGTAAACTCGACATGGCGTATCTCGGGTTTGTTTTATTTCCATCAAGCTCTCTCTATTGAAAAACTCTGTACTTCACTTATATTTTTGATATCAAGCGCTAACATCACCAGTCTATCAACACCTAAAGCAACCCCCGAACATTGTGGTAACCCATGCGTTAATGCCGCGATGAAGTTTTTATCAATAGGCTTAACAGGCAAGCCTTGAGCCGTTCTTTTAGCATTATCTTCTTCAAATCTAACTTGCTGCTCGTTAGCATCTGTTAATTCATTAAAGCCATTAACTAGTTCGATACCCCGGTAGTAACATTCAAATCGTTGAGCTACCCGTGAATCGTCGATTGAAACTCTGGCCAGTGATGCTTGAGCTATGGGAAAATCATAAATAAATTGTGGTTGGTCGACGCCTATTGTTGGTTCAATGATCTCGGTAAAAATAAACTGCAACAACAGGTCTGCGTTTTGCATTTCAATTAGCCAGTCCGCACTTTTATGGTACTTATTTAATAGCTCAACAAGCTCATCAAAACTTGCTGTTAATGGATCAATAGAGACGGTTTGCATAAATATATCTTGGTAACTTGATAATACCGCCTTATCCCCCCCTAAAACGACTTGCAGTAACTCAGCCACCTCATGCATCAAATCAAACTGGTCAAAGCCAATACGGTACCATTCAAGCATCGTAAACTCAGGGTTGTGGTTGCGGCCTGACTCTTCATGACGAAATGCCTTAGCGATTTGAAAAATACAGCCATAACCGGAAGCAAGCAACCGTTTCATATGAAACTCTGGCGAAGTTTGTAAGTACAAATCAGCTGACTGATCAGCCGGACTCTCGGCTAAAAAGTTATATTTACAGGTGAAGGCATCTAAATATACATCAGTCACTGTGCCCTGAGATAACGCGGGGGTTTCAACTTCAATAACTTTTCGCTCAGCAAAGAACTGTCTAATTTGTTGCAAAACTTCCGCGCGTTTTTGTGCATTTTGCCAAGTGAGTGTGGTTTGCCAAGTCATGTGAGTTCCTACGAGAGATCTTGTTAGTTTACTTAATTACTGGAATATCCAGACAATGCATTTAGGAGAATATGCTCAGGATAATTGCTCCTGCATTATCTAATAAGGTACTTCCTGTACCGTCTGCATTCTCTAATAAGTCACATCCATGTAACGTCCGCTCAGAAATTTCGGAAATGACGACGGATATTATAGTGCGGATTTTAAGATCAAAAAAGGCCGCGTTAGCGACCTTCTTTAGATATTGATAGATTAATTTGCTGCTAGGTGCAGTCTTAACAAAGCGGAAGCATGGAGTTGACGTTAGTCAATGAGTACTTCCAATGCCGTTAAGACAAATTCTAGCGCAAATTACTTATCAATAAGTTATCAACTACTTGTCTAGGATTGTAGAAACAACACCAGCACCAACAGTACGACCACCTTCACGGATTGCGAAGCGTAAACCT
>NZ_JABSOV010000003.1:35173-39357 GCF_013215345.1 Colwellia sp.
AAGATAGCTCCATCCATTTGTGCAGCACCAGTGATCATGTTTTTGATGTAATCAGCATGGCCTGGGCAATCTACGTGAGCGTAGTGACGTACTTCAGTATCATATTCGATGTGAGAAGTATTGATAGTAATACCACGTTCACGCTCTTCAGGAGCATTATCGATTTGTGCGAAATCTTTAACTTCACCACCGAATTTTTTAGTTAATACCGCAGAGATAGCGGCTGTTAATGTTGTTTTACCGTGATCAACGTGTCCGATTGTACCAACGTTTACATGTGGTTTCGTACGTTCAAATTTTTCTTTAGCCATTTTAAAATACCTCTGGGTATAGAATTAAGTTTAATTTTATAATATTTGAAATATCTGGATAGAATTATCTAAGGAATGGTGCTGATAGGCAGATTCGAACTGCCGACCTCACCCTTACCAAGGGTGCGCTCTACCAACTGAGCCATATCAGCGTACATATACAAAGATTGGAGCGGGTGGCGGGAATCGAACCCGCTTCATCAGCTTGGAAGGCTGAGGTAATAGCCAGTATACGACACCCGCTTACTCTATCAGATTATCTCTGTTTTTTGACTTACACTCATGTTGAATAAATCGCAACAAGCGTAAATCGAAATATGGTGGAGGGAGGTGGATTCGAACCACCGAAGGCTGAGCCGTCAGATTTACAGTCTGATCCCTTTGGCCACTCGGGAACCCCTCCACTTAAAGCCATACCTTTGATCAAGGTACCTTATTAATAACATTGTCTTAATAAGTATTAATGGTGCCGACTGCCGGAATCGAACTGGCGACCTACTGATTACAAGTCAGTTGCTCTACCAACTGAGCTAAGTCGGCACTACATTAAGTGGTGCGAATTCTAGTGTAATGTTTTGCCCCTTGCAATAGCTAAATTGAAATATTTTGCACTTTTTAGCTGTTTATTGTTTGTTTGCTGATTTTTTATTCAAGGTATGGTTACTTTAACCGCTTAGCTGCATATTAGTGCTGGTAAAAGTAAAAAATCCGCCATTATATTATCTAGAGATATAATGGCGGATTGATTGTTTTATTGTACTTTTCGCAGTTAAGCTATTTTAAGGCCCATTCTTCACTCTATTATTTGCACTATATATACCCGTTCCACTTGAAGATGCATGATTCAGCTGGAATTAGAAACGCTTTAGGCAAGGCATTGATTGAAGAGAATGGTTACTCCCTTCTCAAAATCAATAACGAAGCATAAAGCGTTTCTAAACCAGCCCTTGGGGAAGGCTGAGCAAATCAGACTCTGCGTTACATTTCTTTTTAAGGGAATAACCCTTAATAAAAAAATGTGCCTTGATTATGAGCCGCTCAGACTTCCTGAAACGAACATCTTCAAGTGGAACGGGTATAGTAGTGCTGTTCTCTAATAAAAATTTCTAACTAAAAATGCAAAAACTTAATGTGACAATGAAGCGGCTGGCATAGAGCCTAATTGTCCGGCAGACATTCGTGGTAACACTGGCGATTGTTGCTCAACTTGTGCTCTAGCTGCTGCTGCAGTTAATGCGCCAGCTGGCTTATTTCTCGCTCTAACCATAGGTGCAGGAATAACACGGCCTTTTATTTTTGGCTGCGGGGCAAAGTTAGCAGCAGATTTACCCAGTAATCGGGTATGGATACATGTTCTGATTTCTTCTAGGGTATAATTCGCTTTTACTTTGATTCGAAGATGAGGAATTGAAGCGGCTTCTAAACTGCCACTAACAAACCAATCTTTCTTGATTTTATAACCTTTACCCTGGGTATCAACTAAATCAATAGCGCCAAGTAACTTCATGCTACTGCGATCACAAATGACAAAATCTAAGTACTTTGTTTCGGCACTTTTAGCAGCACTTTGACTAGCTCGACTTGAAACACCGTTACGAATAGTCACCACATCACTTAATCTTACCCGATTTAGTACACGATATTTTGTCCCTAGTGCTTGTTCAACTAAGTTTTGGAAGTTTTTTTCTGCTGGAGTAAAAATGGCTTTTTTACTATCAAAAGGAAATGGGAAACTATTATCGTTTAAACGACTCGCTAACACGGCAACAATTACCACTAAGGTAATCAAGGTAAATAATATCAGTTCCATATACTTCTCCTATTACCAACCGCACTCATTATTTAATCATCTTCAAATGGTCTAAATCTACAATTTCTGCGTTGCGTTCAATCGCAATAGCCAGCTATTACTCAATCCCGTGCCTTGAACTTGGAAATTAATTCTCATTGAATGTTGTTTATCTAACGAATTTGACTGGTATGATTCAAATTCTTGACGCTTTTCCCTTTTCAGAGAATAAACGCACTACTTTCTTAGGATTAAGCAGAATGTGTGCCAAAGATCATTATGTATTATGGTGATTTTTAAGAGGAGGTTTGCTACTAAGGTGTTTACGACTTTACTGACAACTATTACCAAGCTTTATATTTATTTTTTATAGGTTACTTAGTTAAGAGAGCTGCAGTGTCAAAATACTGCACCTCTCTTTTTTACTACTCATATAGCTCGGTTTATATAGTAGTACTTATATATAGTAGCTAATTAGCTTAACTATTAATTTAAGCTGGGTATTTTTCTTCTAGCGCTTTATACAATTGCTGTTGAAAATCTTCCGCACCTGCATCTAAAGTACTAACGAGTTTAGCTAATACTTCATTATCTTCTTCGCCATGCCACTCTTTGATATAGCTGCCATCTTTATAGCCATGATCTTGACGGAAGAAATTTAATGTATTCTTGCCAACGTATTGACGGAATAGCTCATCAAGATCCATATTCATTAACGACATACAATCAGCCAGGGCTTTAGCATCAAAATCTTTAGCAGTAACAGCTGCCGACGCCAAGTTTTCTAGTGCTATTTTAAAGTCACTTTCTGCCGTACCTTGGTGTAATTCTTTCGCTAGTTCATTGGCAATAAGCGCTGGGCTATCGTTGGACATCAAGCGTAAGCTCAAACCAAAGTGAAATATGTCGACAAGCTCTAATTGCACTTGAGCGATATCAATTTCTTGGTGTTTCCACCACTTCCAACCATGATGATCTAACATCTCTGCACATTCCACCCATATGGCACGATACCACTCATAACCATTTTCACGCCAGGTATCACTAACACGACTGTTCATCGCATCTTGCATGATTAGCATTTGGCTAATTTGTTTCTCGGCTTTAGAGAGTGCGGTTGATAGTTGTTCGCTCATGTTTTTCTCAAATAATAAATGTTAGGGCTATTTTGCCGTAGCTGAAAGCTAGTGACAAGTATTTGCTGTTTTTTTGCGTAAAGAATCATTTTATGGGTATATTAGTTGCATGTTCGTTTTTTAACCATTTATTAGTTCGCGATATCAATCTGTGAGAATAAACTAGGGGCATTTATGAAACAGCTAGAAAATAGTAACTTACTACTAAACTCTGTCATTGATTTAATTGATGACTTAATCTTTTATAAAGATAAAAACTTTAGATACCTTGGCTGCAACACCGCATTCCTCAATTTCATTAATAAGTCAGCTGAGGAGTTAATCGGCAAAGATGACTTTGAAATATTCGATCATGAATTAGCCAATCTATTCCGTCAAAACTATAAACCGAAGGTTACATCAGAACGAATGAAGAATGGGTCACCTATCCCGATGGCAGTATAGTTTACCTGTTAACAAAAAAATTCCTTTTATTTATGACCACGTAAGTACTGGCATTCTTGGTATAAGCAGAGACATCACCTAGTTAGAAGAGGCCAAACAACAATTAAAAGCACAAACCTTAGTCGATGATATCAGCTAAGGCATTTAAACTAGCGGCGCAATAAATACGTTCAGATTGAGTTAGAAAAAGCTTCACTAATATAATATTAAGCAACATGGGGCTATTTAAAAATTGGAATTTAACAACCTAATATTAGCTGCATTTACTCTTTCAGAATTGTTGTATAAAAAAGTATGCAGCAAACACAATAAAAAATGCCAGTTAATTTAGTCACTAACTGGCATTTTTAAAAATATTATACCTATGTTATCAATAACATAAAATAGCGGACAACTTAAAGCTTTCTTTTTCTGGCTCTAACTAAACCCATTAAAGCCAAGCCAAATAAAGCTAAGCCCGCGGGCTCTGGTATATCTTTTGGCTCTTCAATTGCAATGCCGTCA
>NZ_JABSOV010000030.1 GCF_013215345.1 Colwellia sp.
ATACACTCACAACTAGCATTATCAACTTAGTCATCAAACTGCGCTTGGTAATACGCTGGTGTTGCACTACTGGCTTGATAAAAGCTAACCACATTCAAGCCTTGAGCTTCGCTGCCCTGTTGGTCTTGTGCCACTAAGGTATAGTTAATAAATTCATCATTAGTGATGAAGCTAAACTCACCATTTTCATTCGGTTGATACACCTTAATCGTTTGCCAAGTTTCATCTTGAAGTAACAGTTCTACGTCAGTGAAGGCACTACTAACGCCGCAATCATTAGTTAACTGTGATGTTAAAGAGAAGTTGTATTCAACTGGCTCTGGTGGCTTTGGCGGAGTACTAGATGAACTACCACCACAACCTTGCAGAAATAAGGTGAGCAATAAAGGAGATATAAGGTATTTATTCAAGAGGTGTTCCTAAAATGTCATTTAAAAGTTTATGGGAAAATCAGGTGATATAGATGTTATTGCTCAGACGAGCTCACCTTAAGGTGACAAAAACATCTACAAAACAACGTTGAAGGAATTATACCCAGTTTTAACGGTAACTTGCTAACTTTTGTTATGACTATTTTCTCTACAGAAAAAGCTAAAATAGCCAAAGTAATATAATCACAATAGTTAGTTCGGTCAGTCACTTAGCATATAACTAGCAATCCTTGTTTTATTGAATTTCATTGTCTACGCTAATTTATAGCGTTACTTTTTTAGCTTTATTTTTAAGGTAAAGTTTCCATGTACTGATTGTAAATCACACGCCATCATCTATAGGAACAATAATGCTTATTGACCTGCAAAAAAAACTAAATCTTAGCTTTATCATTGTCACTATCTCCGTATTACTCGCCTTACTTGATAGTGGGCAAAGCATACTATTAGCAATTCTCCTTGGCATAGCTGTTATTGCCGGCGGTTATGCTTGTTTTTATTTTCAGAAAAACATCTCATTGGCATATCAAAAAGAGCGGCTAGAAGCCGAGCAATCATCCTCAGCAAGGAAGCAAGATAATATTCATATAGAGCAATATTTAGATTTAGCCCATCAAATTATTGAGGTCTGGGCTGGACAAACGTCATTAGCGCGAGGTCAAGGTGATGACAATATAAATCAGCTGGCAACAAATTTTGCTCAAATTAAGGAGCAATTAGCCGAAGCTATTCATACATCTCAAGAAACCTCTGGCGACATGAGTGGCGAAAGTGGTTTAACCAATATTATTAGTCAATCTGAACAGTCTTTAAATACCATTATTCAATCCTTACACGACGCTATGGTAGGTCGTGATCAAATTTTAAGTGAAATAAATAATTTATCCTCCATTGCTGAAGAGCTGTCTAAAATGGGTGATGAAGTTGCAGGGATAGCTTCACAAACTAACTTGCTCGCGCTTAATGCCGCCATTGAAGCAGCACGTGCCGGTGAAGCTGGACGAGGTTTTGCCGTTGTTGCCGATGAAGTTAGAACCTTATCAACACGCTCTGGAGAAACAGGTTCCCGAATATCTAAAACCATTGAGCAAGTTAACGCCACATTACAAAACACCCTAACCAAGACCCAAGAGTTTACCGAGCAAGACGCCCTTATCATTAACAACGCTGAAGAAACAATAAAACAAGTCATCGATGATTACAGTGTTGCAGGGGAAAAAATAATGCTCAGCGCTAACCAACTTGAACAAGAAAACACCACGGTTCAATTGGCGATAGATGATGTACTGGTATCACTACAATTCCAAGATAGGGTAAGCCAAATACTTGGTCATATTTTTGATGACATGAATAAGCTAGCCCCAAACTATCAGCAATGCCAATACAATATAAGCCAAGGACTGCCGATAGAGCCTGTAGATATCCAACAATGGCTGAATAATATTAAACGTACTTACACTACATTAGAACAAGTGTCAGTCCATGATGGCAGTGAACAAAAACAAGATAATAAAAGTGATGAAATAACCTTTTTTTAAAAACCCAACTCAAAAACACTTAATACTAAAAATAGTAGGGAAATATGAGTAAAACAATTTTAATAGTCGATGATTCCGCCAGTATCAGACAAGTAGTTACTATGACGTTAAAAGGTGCCGGTTATGAGGTTATTGAAGCGGTTGATGGTAAAGACGGCCTCAGTAAACTTGACGGTAAAAAAATCCATTTAATCGTCTCCGATGTCAATATGCCTATTATGGGCGGTATTGATATGGTTAAAGCAATTAAGCAAATGCCTGCATATAAGTTTACCCCCATCATTATGCTTACCACAGAAGCATCTGATGATATGAAAAGGCAAGGCAAAGCGATAGGAGCAAAAGCTTGGATGGTAAAACCTTTTAAGCCCGAACAAATGTTGCAAGCGGTGACTATGCTTACTTAACAGATTTAGCAAAAGTAAGTTTGATATTACAGTCAGGAAGGCTTAATAAATAACAATGGTTGAGAGAATATGGCTGAAATAAAAATCACTCAAAAGCAGAATAATAGTACTGAAATCACCATTAGTGGTGAGCTTACTATTTACTGTGCTATGGATGCTTATCAACAGCACTTTCAGCAACTAAAAGTAAAAGAAATAACATTATTCCAATTTGGCAATATTAGTGAAATTGATACCGCAGGTGTACAACTACTGATTATGCTGATGAAGATAGTCAGCGAACAAAAGAGTAGTTACCAAGTAACGACCTTAGGAGAAGCACTAACCGATTACAGTAACTTATTTCAACTAAATCGCTACTTTATTGACTTTGAAGATTTTACCGAACTGACCTCGGATAATGCAGAGGATAAGCAATGAGCTTAGATGCCATATTACAAACTTTCTTTGTTGAGGCTCAAGAGCATTTAGAGTCAATGGAGAATATGCTGCTAAAAATGGATGAGGGTGAATGTGATGACGAAATGCTTAATGATATTTTTCGTTCCGCGCACACTATCAAAGGCTCTGCAGGTATTTTTGGCTTAGATCATATTGTTAATTTTACTCATGTAGTCGAAAATGTACTCGACCGTGCTAGAGACAAAGAAATCGAAATAGATACAGATTTAATCAACGTTATTTTCAAATGTCGTGATCACATGCAAAGCTTAGTTGGTGTCACACTCGATGAATTTAATGCACAAGCGGACCTACAAAAAATAGACAATGATTTACTTGCCGCATTAGCTCCTTGGGCAAGTACAGAAAATATTGACGCAGTAAAAAAAACTAGTACTGCCATGGAAAGCCAACCCGAACAAAAGCTAACTGATGATGGAGGTACTGACAAGCTTTGGCATATTTCCCTTCGTCTATCAACAGACTGCCTTAAAAATGGCATGGACCCCTTATCCTTCATCAAATTTCTTACTAGCCTAGGTGAGATCAAGCATATAGAAACCATTGTCGATAACTTCCCTTCCCTTGATAACTTTGATGCTGAAAGCCTTTATTTCGCCTATGAAATAGCACTACAGTCTGACGCTAGCTTAGAAGAAATAGAAAATACCTTTATGTTTGTCCAAGATGACTCTGACATCACCATTTTACCACCCAGTGCAACCATTGGAGACTACCTTACATTAATTGATAAGCTGCCAGAGGAAAATCAAAGGCTTGGTGATATATTGGTGAAGTGCGGATCACTGACTAGACACTCTCTCGAGCAGGCTTTAGCTTCACCAAGTACAGAAAAAACTGTTTCAGAACAAACCATTACGGATCAACCCGACGAGTCACCTGCTGAAGAACGAAAAGATCCCGATACTACAATAAATACTGCGTTAACTAAACAGAAGCAAGCTAAAACCCAAGCCCCTGAAGGCAAACAGATTCGTATTGACTCAAGCCGATTAGACCATCTAATTAACCTCATCGGTGAATTAGTCATCAATCAACAACGCATTGAGTTGCTCTCTAAAGACAGTAAAAATCCCCAGCTAGTAGAAGCCGTTGACGATTTTGATAATTTTACTAATCAAATCCGTGATGCCGCCTTAAGTTTGAGAATGGTCCCTATTGGTGGCACTTTTCAGCGCTTTAAACGCCTTGTCAGAGATACCTCGCAAGAACTAGGTAAAGAAGTAGAATTAATTATAGATGGCGCAGATACTGAGCTAGATCGCTTGATGGTGGAAAAACTGGGTGATCCACTTACTCATATTGTTCGAAATGCCATGGACCATGGCCTAGAGTCAACAGAAGATCGACAAGCTGCTGGAAAAAACATTAAAGGTCAGCTCAAGCTATCGGCCTACCATGAAGGCGGGCACATTGTTATTGCCATCAGCGATGATGGTAATGGTATTAATAAAGTGCGCATAAGAGAAAAAGCTATCGAAAAAGGTATTATCAATAATGACTCTCAATTGAGCGATAACGAACTATTTCATCTTATATTTCACCCTGGTTTTTCTACCGCTGAAACGGTGACAAACCTTTCTGGACGTGGGGTTGGTATGGATGTGGTAAAACGTAATGTAGAAGCATTACAGGGTAGTATTGATATTAGTTCACAAACAGGTATTGGTTCAGAGTTTAAAATCCGACTACCTCTAACTCTCGCTATTATTGATGGTTTTCATGTAGAAGCTAAAGGCACACACTTTATTATTCCACAAGCGACTATCATAGAATGTATAGATTTGTCCAATCACCAAGACATTAAAGGTCGGCATTGTATTAATTTACGTGGCGATATGATCCCTTATCTAAATATGTCCGAAATATTTAACCTTGCCCCAAGCCAAAAGATGAAAGCTGCCGATCATATGACGAGGCATACCGCTAAAAGAGAGTTAGTTATAGTTCAGTTTGGCAGTGATGTTGCGGGTATCGCTGTCGATAGACTTAATGGTGAAATCCAAACCGTTGTCAAACCATTAGGACCCATTTTTAAAGCCCTTAAAGGTATAGGTGGCTCTAGCCTACTCGGCAATGGTGAAATAGCTTTTATTTTAGATGTTCCACAATTAATTGAATTAGCTATCGCCAATGAAATAGCCAACAAGGTTTCTTGCCCGGAGAGTATTAAGAGCCCAGATAAATAATCGTACCCGAAAGTTTATTACCAAAAAACGGGTAAAAGTAAAAAACAGCAAGTCATAAGCTTTTAAGAAGTAGCTTACTTAACACGTAAGTAAATGATAATTCGGAGGATACAATGGTGGATAAAACCAGCCAGTTCTTAACCTTTACCATTGCAGATGAGCATTTTGGTATGGACTTGCATCAAACGAGAGAGATTATTGAATACGCAGGTATCACGCACGTGCCATTAATGCCGCAATTTATATCTGGGGTAATAAACCTACGTGGTGAAGTGGTACCGGTAATCGACTTGAGCGTTCGCTTAGGTCGCCAACCTATTACCATACATAAAAGAACGTGTGTCATCGTCATTGAATTACACTCTAGCGAAAAACATTGTGTATTAGGTTTACTGGCAGATGCCGTCAATGAAGTTATAGATATTTCCGCTAGCGATATTGAAGACGCCCCTGCTTTTGGAGCCAAAATAAGAGCAGAATTTATTCAAGGTATAGCCAAAAAAGATGATGAGTTTATTGTGCTATTAGATGCTGAAAAAACATTGTCGCCGGTGGAATTAGCCCACTTAGTTGAAGCAGAGCTGCAATAAAACGGTCACTAAATATAATTTTGAGAGCAGAGGATAACAACATGTTAGAAAGAATAAGCTTAAAAGCCAAAGTTCTATTTTTGGGACTTCTGGTAGTATTATCACTAGTATTGTTAAGCTGGGAGGCAGTCAATGAACTTTCGAAATTTCGAGATTCAACCGAAAAGAGCTTTGTTTTAGTTAAACAAAATGTTGAGATATTAACCGCTTTAACCAATGCTCATGTAATTTTTAAAACTCAAGTTCAAGAATGGAAAAACATCTTAATTCGAGGCAATAATAAAAAACAGTTCGATAAGTATGCTACTAGATTTAAAAAAAGCTCTGATAAAGTACAATCGTTATTAGCTCATGCTATTAAAAAATCCAAAGAGTTATCCCTTGATTCTCAAGCCATAGAGGATGTTAAACTAGCCCATGAGCAGCTAAAAGTTGCCTACTTAAAAGCCTTGGATAATTTTAATAGTAAAGACCCCTTAACAGGGAAGAAGGTAGATAAAAGTGTCAGTGGTGTTGATAGACCCGCGAGTAAAGGCATGACCGAATTAGCTGAAAATACAGAAAGAGACTTCAAGGAAATAATTGCTGATAATCATACGGCTATGGAGGAAGAGTTTGCTAAAAACAAATCTGCTTTAATCACTTTTTCTTTTATTGAAGGCTTTATTATTTTAGGCTTAATGGTATTTATCTTTAATGATTTATTTAAAACATTAGGTGGTGACCCTCGTTATGCGGCGCATGTTTGTAATCAAGTTGCCAATGGTGACTTAAGTATTGAAATTGAATTAAAGCACAATGATAAGAACTCCCTGCTTTATAGTATCACTAACATGAAAAACCAATTAGCCACCATTATTCACGATGTCAGGTCATCTTCAGAAGCTTTATCTTCCGCCTCCACAGAAGTAAACTCCACCGCACAAACTATTGCTAAAGGTGCTTCAGTACAAGCTGCCAGTGTTGAAGAGACATCGGCTTCGATGGAAGAAATGTCAGCGTCTATCTCACAAAACAATGAAAATGCTGGCATCACCAATGGTATGGCGCAACAAGCGTCAAAAGAAGCAACTATTGGTGGGGAGGCAGTATCTGAAACCGTTGATGCCATGCAAAAAATTGCCGAAAAAATAAGTGTTATTGATGATATAGCATACCAGACCAACCTTTTGGCACTTAACGCCGCTATTGAAGCGGGTCGCGCGGGAGATCACGGTAAAGGTTTCGCTGTAGTTGCCTCAGAAGTACGAAAGCTTGCTGAGCGTAGTCAAGTCGCAGCTCAAGAAATTGGTGAATTAGCTAAAGATAGCGTAAAACGTGCCGATTTGGCCGGTAAATCGCTAAAAGAAATGGTACCTTCAATTAATAAAACGGCAGATTTGGTACAAGAAATTGCCGCAGCTTCTTCAGAGCAAGCCTCTGGGGTTCATCAAATTAATGAAGCCATTGCTCAAGTAAATCAAACGATGCAACATAATGCTGCGGCTTCAGAAGAGCTCAGTGCAACCTCTGAAGAAATGAATATTCAAGCATTACAGCTACAAGAATCGGTAAACTATTTCACCTTAGAAGCCTCTCCTCTACCGAAAGCTATATCATCAAACAGCAGTTCATCAATAAATACTGGTTCAAGTTCAAGCCCTAAAAGATCGGTGAGTAAATTAATCAAAGATGGCAGTAATCGAGATGATGACGATAATAAGTTTGTTAGCTATTAAACTTTATTAGTGATAACACTGAGCTACTAATTACTCACTTTACAGTGGCAATTAGTAGCTCATAAAGAGTTAAGGTTACATAATGCAAGGGTTAACCATAATGAGTACATTGGAAACACTACCTTCTGAGGAGGTTTATACCCTCTTTCAAAAGCTAGTTTATGACAAACTAGGTATTCATTTAGCCAAACAAAAGCGCATGATGCTAGGTCACCGCCTGTTAAAACGCGTTAAGCATAGCCAAGTTAATGGTTTCTCTGATTATTTTAGATTCATTACCAACCCTGATAATAGTAATGAACTAGAAGTTGCTTTGGAGTTGATGACCACAAATGAAACTTTTTTCTTTCGCGAAGAGAAACACTTTGAATATTTGGCCAATGCAATCTTGCCAAAGATAAACCCTAACCGAGAGTATAAAGTATGGAGCGCTGCTAGCTCTTCAGGTGAAGAGCCTTACAGTATTGCCATGCTGCTTAATGAACATTGTCCTACGCCTTGGTCCGTTGTCGCTTCTGATGTTAACAAGTCTGTATTAGCCCACGCTCGCAAAGGAATATATATTGATGATAGAACTAAATTACTTCCTAAAAAGTACCGGCAAACTTATTGCGTTAAAGGCACTGACGAATTTGAAGGTTATATGAGAGTAAAGCCAGAATTAAGAAAGCGGCTACACTTTTTCTATTTCAACTTACTTGACAACATGGCCAGTTTAGGAAAATTTGATCTTATCTTTATTCGTAATGTGATGATTTATTTTGATGATAAAACGCGTCAAAAAATAATTAATGGTCTGCAAAAATGTCTAAATAAAGATGGCTATCTCTTTATTAGCCACTCCGAAACCTTACATGGTTTAGAGCACTCATTTGAATTAATAAAACCAGCAATTTATCAACGTACGAGTTAAGGATTATTAATAAAGTAAAAGTAGTTTATTGGGAGAAGGTCGATGAGCCAAGATAATAGTGGCATTACTTTACAGCCAGGCGAGGTGTACTTTTCTCAGCTGCAAGAAAGTAATGCTATAAAACAGTTAAAAACAATTTTAGGATCTTGTGTGGCGGTTACTATTTGGCATGCAAAGAGTAAAACGGCTGGCATGTGTCACTACTTATTAACACAAGAAGCAGATAACACTAAATCATCACAAGTAATGCAAAAATATCGTTATGGAGACGAAGCTCTGGATTATTTATTAAAAAAAATGGCCTTACTTCACCCATTAGATGAGTATGATTTAGCACTTTATGGCGGCAGTAATATGTACCCTAGTTTAACCTCTCCCTCCATTGGCGAAGTTAATGTTAAGTTTGCCGAAAACTGGGCAAAGAAAAACGCGCTAACGATTGGTAAGCAAGATACTTTAGGTCAATATGGTCGTAGTGTTATTTTAGATTTGACTACAGGAAGTATCACAGTTATTAACTATAAAGAAGATAAAGGAGCCTATAGTGAGCATTAAAGTAATGATAGTTGATGACTCAGCTGTAGTCAGGCAAGTTATCTCGCAAATACTCAACGACTCAACCGATATAGAGGTTTATGCTGTGGCCAATGATCCAATATTCGCTTACCGTAAAATGCAAAAGCAATGGCCTGAAGTCATAGTGCTCGATATTGAAATGCCGCGTATGGATGGTATCTCTTTTTTAAAAAAAATTATGGCTGAGCGTCCAACCCCTGTCGTTATTTGCTCATCTCTCGCTGAAAAAGGCGCTGAACTTTCTTTAAATGCATTGGCTGCTGGAGCGGTTGATATTATTACCAAGCCCCAAATGGGCTTAAAGAACTTTTTAGAAGAAGCAGCCGCTCAAATAAAATCTGTTGTCCGCGCCGCAGCAAAGGCTAGATTGCAAAAGCCCCTTGTTAGTCCGGTCATTACTAATACTCAACTCTCTTCACCTGAAATTAACAATATAGAAACTAAATCTATTATTGAGTCGGTACTAAGTAACTCAAATTTAGCTGCAGAAACTGACTTAGTATCCATGACTCACACCACAGACAGAGTTATCGCTATTGGCTCATCCACTGGCGGAACTATAGCCCTTGAAAAGATACTTACCGCTCTGCCAGCAACATGCCCTGGCATAGTGGTAGTTCAGCATATGCCCGAGAAATTTACCAAAGCCTTTGCTGATAGACTAAACTCTTTATGTGAGTTAGAAGTTTTAGAAGCCAGCTCTGGTGATAGAATTATTCCTGGTAGAGTTCTTATTGCTCCCGGTGGTAAACACTTACAAGTAAAACGCTCAGGTGCGCAATATATTGCCATTGTTTCAGAAGGTCCTGCCGTAAACAGACACTGCCCTTCGGTTGATGTGTTGTTTAAGTCACTAGCAAACAGTGCTAAACAGAACGCCACTGGCATTATTCTGACGGGGATGGGAAATGATGGCGCTCAAGGCTTACTAACAATGAAAAATGTCGGCAGTAAGACTATGGCTCAAAATGAGAGTTCGAGTGTAGTGTTTGGTATGCCCAAAGAAGCAATAAAACTGGGTGCAGCGCAAAAGATTGTTGATTTAAGTGAAATAGCGGAGCTAATTAAGCATTAAAAGTAAAGATTATCTTGATAGTAAAATTAACCTTATGAGTAGTTTTATGAATAAATTAAATGTATTAGTTGTTGATGACAGTAATGTGCAACGAAACCATGTAATGAACATGTGCTTAGATCAAGGTGTTAGCAATGTAGTGGGTGCCATTAATGGCGTGGACGCTATTGATAAACTATCAGAGGAAAAATTTGATGTCGTTTTCATCGACTTAGAAATGCCAATAATGGATGGCGTTGAATTATCACGAAAAATTGCTAAAAACAAATTGGCACAATCGGTAATAATTTTAAGCTCAAAAGATCCGTCCTTGATTTCAAGTATTGGCACCATGGCTGAATCTGACGGTTTAATTGTCCTAGGTACATTTAAAAAGCCTATGCAAATTAATGACCTAGTTAATAGCTTGAATAGACTAAAAACTCATACCAATAGTAATGAAACTCATAAAATATATAATAGGTTAGTAATTGATGACTTAATTAATGGTATAAAAGAGCAACGAATCACCTTATTTTATCAACCAAAATTGACCTGTAAAGGCTTATTGCTCAAAGGCGTAGAAGCCTTAGCTCGTTGGAATCATCCCAAATTAGGTTTCGTATCTCCGGTAGAGTTTATTACTGCCGCGGAGGAATTTGGTATTATTTCTGAGTTAACTCATTATTTATTTGATATCGCACTCAAACAAAAAGTACAGTGGCGAGATCATGGCATAAATTTTCATCTCGCTTTCAATCTATCACCACTATCTCTGGCAGATAATGACCTTGCTGAAAAAATATCCAGTCAAGTTGCACTCCATAATATTGAACCAAAGGAAATTGTCCTAGAGGTAACTGAAAATGCTATTTGTGGCGAAATATCAACTGCGATAGAGACGCTAGCTAAATTAAGATTAAAAGGCTTTAAACTGGCAATTGATGACTATGGTACTGGCTTTGCTAATGCTCAACAGTTATCTAGAGTACCCGCCACCGAGTTAAAACTAGATCGTATTTTAGTTGATAATGTTGCTACTAGGCCTCAGCAATTAGCAATATTAAAAAGCACGGTCAATCTTGCTAAAGATTTAGGCTTAACGACGGTAGCTGAAGGGGTTGAAAACTTTGATGACTTTAAGATACTTTTTCAATTAAAAGTAGACTTAATACAAGGCTATTACTTTGCTAAACCTATGGACCCTAAAAAGTTAATTCATTGGCTGCAAGTTGACTTAGCTAAAATACGCCATGACTTACATGAAAAACAAGCGCAAGAGAGTAATCACTAGAACTATCACCTTGTACTGATAACATTATAACCCCTTAGATATCATAGCTATTATGCAATATTCCTATTAGAACTTATCCAATACAATTGTTTTTCAAGGTATTACAGTTAAAGGGCTTTACCATAAAGCCTGTTACTTCACTGGCAATAAGTATCATTA
Source organism: Colwellia sp. (assembly GCF_013215345.1). Classification (GTDB taxonomy): domain Bacteria; phylum Pseudomonadota; class Gammaproteobacteria; order Enterobacterales; family Alteromonadaceae; genus Colwellia. Next base: position 11,332 of record NZ_JABSOV010000030.1, read on the forward strand.
TTGAGCCTTATCATCTTCACAAGACACCATTAACACAGGCAAGTTATGGAGTTTTTTATCTTGTCTTATTTTACTTAGCAACTGCTCGCCATCTAAATTAGGCATATGTAAGTCGGTAATTAATAAATCATAATCATTTAATCGCAACATTTTCAGCGCATGCAAGCCACAGCTAGCTTCATCGGGGTCGTTATGACCTAAACTAGCTAACATATGCAGCATAACTTGGCACATTGATGGCATGTCATCAACAACTAATATTTTCATCTTGTTAAATCCCTTTGGTTAAAGACTTACATATTAAGTAAAGATCTGACTAAAAATTATAGCGTCACATGGCTGCTTTTCCACTGCATCAATAATATGCTCTTTTCCCTCTGACATTTAGATATAAAGACTAGCAAACCAATCTTTATGTAAAGCAAGATTGTGAAAAAAATAATTACCAAACAAAAAATAATGCTAATACTGTAACCTTAAAAGCATGGACTATAGCTTGGGTAGTCACCATGGCTATTGCCACTTTTGCTCCAAAGTTTATTTGGGACTTCAACACCGCTTTAACAATTACAGCTGTGCTTATAAACCTTGCTGTAGGTTTTAAAATGTTAATTGCCAACAGAGATTATTTACGTGGTCTAGATGAAATGCAACGCACTATATTGCTAGAAGCCATGGCATTATCCTTAGGTGTTGGCTTAGTTGTTGGCTTAGTTGTTGGCTTAAGTTATGAGTTGCTAGAAGATATCAAGCTAATTACTTACCAACCAGAAATACCTCATATAGTTTTCTTAATGGTAATAATCTATGGGTTGGCTGTAGTCTCAGGTCATAGGAAGTACCAATGAAAAATCGTTTGAAAGTGTTACGTGCAGAGCGTGACTGGACACAAGCTCAGCTTGCTAGTGCCTTGGAAGTATCGAGACAAACGATTAATGCTATTGAAAAGGGTAAGTTTGATCCTAGTTTGCCCTTAGCATTTAAAGCGGCAAGATTATTTAACTTAACCATTGAAGATATTTTCCACGACGAAGTTGAATAGTATAAAAACTAAATTCCATTAAAAGTCAGTCACGTTAATATAACCTATAGACATATTACTTTAACGCGACTTTTTGCTAGTTATTAACTTGTTAACGGCTACTCTTTAAAACTTGGCAGCGACAGTAAACGCCATAGCTTCATTTGTTGTTGGGTGGTTAAGTTTTAACATTTCGGCATGTAAGTGTAATCGATTCGCTTTAGCCCCATATAAATCATCACCGACAATTGGCGTATTAAAGCCTAGGTGATGAGCACAATGCACTCGAAGTTGATGTGTTCGACCTGTTTTAGGGTATAGATGAATCCTAGTTAACGTTTGCTCACCTTGCTGTTCAAAAGCAATACGCTGCCATTTGGTTTCAGCTTCTTTACCCGTTTCAAAACAAACCATTTGTCTTGGTCTATCATCAAAGTCACCCGCTAGAGGTAAACTAATTAACCCTTCCTCATTGTCTACTAACTGCTTTGGGCAGCCAGATAATAAAGCAACATATCTCTTTTCTACAGTGCGTTTGATAAACTGCTGTTGTAAATTCTTATGAGCTTGCTTAGTTAACGCAATAACCATCAAACCAGAGGTCGACATGTCAAGACGGTGCACAATAAGTGGCCCGCTTGCTTTAGGGAAGAGTAACTTCATTCGGCTATGAACACAGTCACTAATACTTTTACCTGGTACCGACAAAAGTTCGCTGGGTTTATTAATCACCGCCATCACATCATCTTCATAGATAATTTCTACGTTTTTATCTTCTGATAAGCTTTTCAACAGTGGGTTATCATCAATAAGCATACCGCTAAGCATATGCGTTAAAATGGGCTGGCACTTGCCAATACAGGCGGTGTAGAAATTTTTATGCTGCCTTACTTCAGACTTAGGCGACTTGCCCCACCAAAACTCAGCTAAAGCGATAGGCTTCAAGCCAGCTTTAAAGGCATATTGTAAAAGTTTAGGCGCGGCACAGTCTCCTGCGCCAGCTGGTGGAACACCATATTTATGATGAAAAGCCGTATCAATAAATAAATCAGTTAAGTTTTTTTCTTCTAACTTAATATTTAGAAAACGATACTGCTCAAATAGTTTCTGCTGTAATGAGTTTGATAATAATGATCTTTGCTCTTTAATCGAAACAATAACATCAAGTAAAGTATCTACCCCTTGTTGAGCTTTTAAGAGCTTTTCTTGCCAAGATAGTTTCAAATATTTCAATTCGTTTTTATCAGCAACACTTTCTTTTGCCAATTTATCTTTTAGCAAAGTGAGTTCAGCATCTGAAAGAGAAGTCGCAGCTAAGTTACGTTGTGCTTTCCTTGCTTTTTTTTGTGCCGAATTTTGGCTTTGTAATTGACTAAAATCGTTATTCGCTACAGATGTTAATTCGGCTAATACGCGCTGCTTTACTTCAATGCCGGGATTAGCTTCTAACAAAGCAAGCTGAGCGTTAAGGTCATTAATTACCTTTTGCTCTACTTTAAAGAACTCGGTATTGATTGAATCATCTACCGGTGGCACAAAATGAGTAAGATCATTATTATCTGCCAATTTACCTGAAAATCCTGAAAGGTAGCCTAGTTCCCCTTGAGCATTTTCTACTAAAAGTACACCAAACATTTTTCCACTTTGGCTAAAGTCATGCTGCAATGCTTTTTTCTGATCTAGGCTGACTTGCAGCTCTTCTGCCGCTAATAAACACAAAGGGTGAGGCTGATAGTAAAATGGGAAAGTGAAACGTTCGGGTAAATTATAAGAATCAATAGAAGACTTAAAACGAGTAAAACAAGGATCAATTATTTGCATAGATAACGCTCAAAACAATTACAATAAAGGTACGACACAAAAAAAGTGGACTTACCAGTAAGACTGATTTCAATTCAATATTAGTCAAGCGAATCAAAATATATAACGGCTATTTTAATCGTTTGTCACCTTAAGAACAATGGATAAAACTTCATGGTCATTCCTTGCTTTACATTGATTAATTTAAAATCCCCCCCATTTAAAGCAGTATAAATTTTATAACTCCTCATATTATGCGCTTACTTAAATCAACTATTCATCCAGATATTACCCCTCTTGCTCTTAGTTCCTCTGATAAGCAACACTTTATCCGTAAAGCCAGCAGAGCCATAGTGCTTAATGGTGACAATATATTGCTACTTTATACTAAGCGATATCACGACTACAGCTTACCCGGTGGTGGTATAGATGCTGGTGAAAGTAATATCGATGGTCTAGTTCGTGAGCTTAAAGAAGAAACTGGTGCACATAATGTTAAAAACATTACTGAGTTTGGGCTCTATGAGGAGTTCAGACCATGGCATAAAGATAACTTTGATATTGTGCATATGCAGTCTTATTGTTATACCTGCACCATTGATGATGAATTACTTGAGCCTGAACTTGAAGCCCATGAGCTGAGTAATGGCATGCACCCCGTATGGATGAATATTCATCAGGCCATAGTTCACAACGAAGAAACTATTGCACAAAGTGAAAAGAAAGGTCTCTCGATTGAACGTGAAACCTTTTTATTAAAGCTTATTGTCAGTGAATTATTAAAGCAATCATTACCTGCTTAAGTATCTGCTTAGTTACATGCTTAACTAGCGGCTTAGTTACCGCCAAAAAGAACATCTTGCTGATTATCTACCCACAACGGATGTTTTGCCATAACTTTGGTAAAGACCGGGCTCTGCAAATAATTATTTAGCCATTGCCTTACCCTTGGGTAAGGTGATTGCAAATACCACTGACGCTCTATTCGAGCAAATTGTCGAATAAAAGGCATTAAAGCAATATCAGCTAAACTTTCTTTATCTGAAATTATATAAGAATGCTTAGTTAGACGCTGCTCTAATTGATTTATATATTGCTGACAAGCTTCGCGGCACTGAGCAATATTATCTTCTTGATAGCGTTTCGCGCATTTATAGGCTTCTAAGCAAGTTTTAAAGCCGGTATCAAATTCATTAATGAGTGACAGCATTTCAGCTAATGCGCCCTCTTCCTGACAAGGTTTCTGATCACCATTGTGTCTTTGTAATAAATCAGCGGGATCTGTTTGGTGCAAAGCCCATAACATAACCTCTAAACTTTCTTCTATAACTGTGCCATTTGTCAATACTAATACTGGTACTGTAGCTTTCGGCGATACCGCTATCATTTCTTCAGGCTTATTACTTAAAACTAAATCTCGTAATAATACCGTCTGCTTCGCTTTAAAAATAGCTAACCTTGCGCGCATGGCATATGGACAATTTCTTAACGAATAAAGGATAGGTAAGGTACTCGTGTCATTAACATTTTTATTAAAACTTACAGTCATTGATAGCTATTTCCCCATGCCGATATTATTAATAGTCGTCATTCTCATAATAAATAAGCGGCTTAAACAGTATTCATTGGCCCATTATACGAGTAAAATCCCCCCTTTGAAATTTAACCGCCGTTTAAATGGCTAAAGTTGTAGTAAATGAGTCCTAAAATAGAATTATTAGCCCCCGGTGGTGATATAGATGCGATAAAAGCGGCAATTATTGCTGGCGCAGATGCGGTGTACTGTGGTTTAGATACTTTTAATGCCAGAAACCGTGCTGCTAATATTTCTTTTGATGAACTCGTCCGTATTATTAGGCTCGCACACCAGTATGACTGCCAAATATTCTTAACGCTTAATATCATTATTCTCGAGCGAGAATTTAAAACCCTTGCTAAGTTATTAAGTAAACTGGCTAACACCACACTTGATGGCGTAATTGTGCAAGATTTAGGCATGCTTTATATCCTTAAAAAGCATTTTCCTACGCTGGATATTCACGCCTCGACCCAGTTAACTACCCATAACATTGGTCAAATCCCATTTTTGAAAAAGCTGGGCGCCTCGCGTGTTAATTTATCGCGTGAATTAAACTTAAAAGAAATCAGCGCAATAACTAAAGTATCACAGGAAGAAAACGTGCTTACCGAAGTATTTGTCCATGGCTCATTATGTGTCGCTTTTTCTGGTTTATGTTATTCAACCTCTGCTAGTGTGGGTAATTCAGGTAATCGAGGCCGTTGTAGCCAAGCTTGTCGTGAAGAATATAAACCTACCGAATCAGGTAATAAATTCCCATTAAATATTAAAGACAACTCAGCCTTTTTTGATTTACCGGCACTGATAGAAGCGGGTGTTCATTCATTTAAAGTGGAAGGTCGTATCAAGGGCGCAAGCTATGTACATACCGTTATTGATAGTTTCCGTAAACAAATAGATGGTTTTGTTGCGACCGGTGAATTACTTGAAGACGGCGAGCGACTTTATAAAGTATTTAATCGTGACTTCTCTAATGCGTTTTTACGTGGTGATTTAAACCAATCGATGTTTATTGAAAACCCCCGGGATAATTCAAAATATTACGCTATAGATAAAAGTAACGCTATCTCTGTGGTACAAATACAAGACGTTGAACAAAAACTAAGTGATGAAAAAGAACAAATTCACGCGGATGTATTTGATAAAATAAAACACCTTAGTATTGAAAAACGTACTCTTTCACTAGTATTCACAGGTGAAGTAGGCAAACCTTTAACCGTTTCCATCAAAATTAATACAGCGGAAAGTACTGGCTTTTCCGAGCAAGTTACGCCAGAGCAAACGTATGTTATGCACTCTGAACGTTCACTTATCGCCAGCGAAAAGAATTGCATTGACCATAGCGCCATTGAAAAGCGTTTTAAAAGCTTTAACAACGCAGAGTTTAACTTAAACGAATTAAATACAGACGCTATACCACATGGTGTCACCATTCCTTTTAAAGAGCTTACTGCTCTTAAGAATAAGATAGCCGCCTTACTCAATGACGGTACTCCAGTAATAGCTGAAGTAGAGCTACCAAAACTAGTACGTCATGCGAAAAAAGATGAGGTCGCTAAATTATCACTATTAATATCCGATGAGAGCGACATCAATCTTAGCGATGTAACTGATGCTGATATTTACTTTAAACTGCCTGATGCTTATAAACGTGGTTGTACTAAATATGTTGGATTTTTCCAAAAGAACCCACGTCTTATTCCTTGGTTCCCATCGGTATTAATTGGTAAAGATTATGATGTTGCGGTTAATATTTTAGAACAAGTTAAACCTAAGTTAATTGTCACCAATAATACTGGTATTGCCAATAGAGCGTTTGAATTAGGCATTGAATGGATTGCCGGACCTTTCTTAAATACCACCAATTCTTATGCACTATTAGCGATGAAAGAAAGCTTTAATTGTAGCGGCGCTTTTATTTCTAATGAAATTAACCGTCAACAGATGAAGACTATTGCTCGCCCTGAGAACTTTAAAATGCTCTACAGCGTGTACCACCCAATTTTATTAATGACCAGCAGACAGTGTTTCTTCCAACAAAGTGTCGGTTGTGAAAAACCTCGCATTGATAATGGCTGCATGCTTTCTTGCGATAAATCGACCAGCATCACCAATCTTAAAGGCGTTTCTTTTGCTATTGATAAGCAAAAAGCGGGTTACCCAAGTATTTATAATAACGATCAATTTTTAAATACCGAAATAATCAAAGATTTAACGCAATTATTTGATGGTTTTATGATTGATTTAACTAATATTGGTGCTGGCGATAAAGAGTCACCTGACAAAGTTGCCCTTATTGAGCATTTTGAACTGTTACTTAAACACAGTAAGAGCGAGTCATTTGGCAATGCAATTGAACTATCAAGTGAGCAAGTAAGTGCACAAGACGCACTTAACTCTCTCGTGCCTGAGTCAACCAATGTGCAATACCATAACGGCCTTTAATCTCCTAGGTTCTCATTTAACGTCTGTCTTTGATAGGATTTACTTTATAGCGGTAAAGAATAAATAAAGCCCGGACTAAGGCCTTGTTCAAAGGCTGACACTTTTGCCAGTAACGCCTTTGCCATTCAGATTACCTTCCCCTTAGTCGGGGTGATAAGGCTTCTTTCAGCCTATCGGGTTTGCCAACTTCCCTGGGCAAACAAAAAAGGCTAACAACATTCTCATGTTATTAGCCTTTTATTTACCTGAGTAATTAGCAGTTAGCTAGTGATTCTCAGAAACCATATTTATTGTGTATTTAGGGATATCGACCACTAAATCTTCATCACCAACAATTGATTGGCAGCTTAGGCGAGACTCCGGCTCTAAACCCCATGCTTTATCAAGCATATCTTCTTCAAGTTCATCGCCTTCTTCTATAGAGTCAAAACCTTCGCGAATAATAACGTGACAAGTTGTACAGGCACATACTTTTTCACACGCATGCTCTATTCCAATATCATTTCTTAACGCTACGTTAAGTACGCTCTCACCTTTTTCGGCTTCAACAACTGCGCCATCTGGGCATAATTCTTCATGAGGTAAAAATATAATTTTTGGCATTTTATCTATTCTCTGCTTGCAAGGCTTTCGCCATTCTTAAATATGAATTAAATATAAATTAAATATTATCTGAAGATAAGCTAAAGCTTATCAACCGATTGGCCAGCAAGGGCTTGGCTAATTGAACTATCCATACGACGTTCCGCAAATATTGCCGTACTATCGTTTAACTTATCAAGGGCACTTTCTATCGCCTTAATATCACTACCTTGGCTTACTTGAGCGAGGAGCTTAATCGCACTTTCAATAACGCTAATCTCATCACTGTTAAGCAATTTACTATCCGCAGCTAAGGCCGCTTGTACTGATTCAATAACACGTGATGCATCAACTTGTTGCTCTCTTAGCATACGCGCTTGCATATCTTCAGCAGCGTTGCTCATTGAATCTTTAATCATCTGACTAATTTGATTGTCATCAAGACCAAATGAAGGTTTAACTTCAATACTTGATTCAACACCTGTAGATTTTTCCATCGCCGTTACCGAGAGTAAACCATCTGCATCAACGTTAAATGTAACTCTGATATGGGCAGCACCAGCAGTCATCGGTGGAATGCCACGTAACTCAAAACGAGCTAATGAACGACAATCATCAACTAACTCGCGCTCACCTTGTAATACGTGTACCGCCATGGCTGTTTGGCCATCTTTAAAAGTGGTAAATTCTTGCGCTTTTGCTACAGGAATAGTGGTATTTCGTGGGATGACTTTTTCAACTAAGCCGCCCATAGTTTCAAGACCAAGAGACAATGGAATAACGTCAAGTAATAACATATCACTATCGGGTTTATTACCCGCTAAAATATCCGCTTGAATAGCAGCGCCAATAGCAACCACTTTATCCGGGTCAATTGAGGTTAAAGGTGTCTGATTAAAGTACTTTTCAACTTCGCTACGTACTAAAGGTACACGTGTTGAACCACCTACCATAACAACCTCTACCACTTCACCAATGGTAATGCTGGCATCTTTAAGTGTACGTCGACAAGCACGTAATGTTTTATTAACTAATGAGCCAATAAGTTCATTTAACTGCGTCTTGGTGAAGTTTATTGACCAACTTTTACCATTATCAAGCGATAGATTGATAGCAACTTGTTCGGTATCGGTTAACTGCTCTTTAGCAAAACAAGCTTGTTGCATCAACTGACGCTCGAGCGAAGGAGATAAAGGTCTTTGTAGACCGGCTTGCTCAACGAGATAGTCAACAAGCACAACATCAAAGTCATCACCACCAAGTGCCGAATCGCCACCGGTCGCTAATACTTCAAAGACACCTTTATTTAAACGTAATATAGAAATATCAAAAGTACCACCGCCTAGGTCATAGACAGCAATAATACCTTCTTGCCCTGAGTCTAGTCCATAAGCAACTGCTGCAGCCGTTGGTTCATTTAATAACCGTAATACAGTAACACCCGCTAATTTTGCCGCATCTTTGGTACTTTGCCTTTGAGCATCGTCAAAGTGAGCAGGCACTGTAATAACAACGCCTGTTAGCTCGCCGCCTAAAGCAGCTTGTGCACGTAGTTTTAAGCTTTTTAATATTTCTGCTGACACTTGCACTGGGTTAATAGCGCCTTGTCTGGTCATAATTTCAGGATGATTCTCGTCACCACAAAATTCATAGGGTAAAGATGGATATTTACTTTGAATATCTGGCAGTGAGCGTCCTATTAAACGCTTAGCAGAAGTAATGGTATTCGGTGCATCTTCAATGCTAAATGCTTGAGCGGTATGACCCACTAAGATATTGTCTGCTTGATAACTGACAATAGAGGGCAATAAATCACGGTCTTGACCATCGCTCAAAGTACGTGCGTTACCGCTTTGCACACTGGCTATCAAGGAGTTGGTGGTACCAAGATCGATGCCAGCAGCTAATCTATGTTCGTGAGGAACGGTACTTTGACCGGGTTCTGCAATTTGTAATAAAGCCATGATGTTAATTCAATGATCTGAGTTTAGGTTAATGGTAAATGTTAAATGTTAAATGTTAAATGTTAAATGTTAAATACTAATGTGCTTGGCTGTTAATTATTGATTTCTGCTAGCATTGCTAGTCATCAAACAAAGCATCTTCAAGGCGATCCACTTCAACATTTAACTTTTGATAAAACTTTAATTTGCGTAAATTATCGCATGCTGCACCATTAGATGCTGAGTTATTTTCACTTATTTGTGCCCTCATCAGTTGAGTGAGCTGTAAGTATTCACTCGATAACACTCGTTGAACTTCAAGCAGGGCGGCATCAACATCACCGGCAGACTTAACGTCCTCAAGCATTTCTCGCAATTCCATTTGATGCATTAAAAAGCTCGTATCACCAAAAGAATGCTGTTCGTTAGGCATATCCACACCGCGTTGAATTAATATATATTCAGCACGTAATAATGGTTGTTTTAGCGTTTGATAAGCGTCATTAATTTGCGCAGACTTTTGTACGGCAATGCGTTGTTCTTGCGCTGATGCGTGAGCAAACTTGTCAGGATGGACAGTCTTTTGTAGGGTTTGATAATTTGATGATAAATTTTGTAAATCGACATCGAAAGAGGCTTCAATGCCGAATAATTGAAAGTAATTCACTATGAGTTTTCTCTAAGTACCAAAGTAACGAAATAGATTTTCTGTTTAGCTCAAAGTTATTTTAGCTCAGGTTCAAGGAAGGAGCGCGGAGTTGACGCTAGTCAATGAGCACTTCTGACGATGAACCTGGTTAAAGTAACACAGAGATCAATAGACAAATTATACGTTGAAGCTCTCACCACACCCACATTCGCCTTTGGCGTTAGGGTTAGTGAATTTAAAGCCTTCATTTAAGCCTTCTTTAACAAAGTCGAGCTCAATGCCGTCAAGAAAAACCAAGCTTTTCGCATCAATGATAATGTTGACATCATCAATAGAGAACAACTGATCATCTTCATTTAAATCATCAACAAACTCAAGCACATAAGCAAGACCTGAACAGCCGGTAGTTTTAACACCTAAGCGAAGTCCAAGCCCTGTGCCACGATTTTGCATGAACGACTGAACACGTTCAGCTGCTGCAGGTGTCATGGTAACAGACATTGTTTTCTCCGTTATTTACCTTGTTTACTTTTATAATCTTCAATCGCTGCTTTAATGGCATCTTCAGCCAAGATAGAACAATGAATTTTTACCGGTGGTAAAGCTAACTCTTCAGCAATATCGGTATTTTTAATTTTACCCGCTTCTTCAATTGACTTGCCCTTTACCCATTCAGTAACCAATGAGCTTGACGCAATTGCTGAGCCACAACCGTAGGTTTTGAATTTTGCATCTTCAATGATGCCATCTTTCGATATTTTAAGTTGTAACTTCATCACGTCGCCACACGCAGGTGCGCCAACCATACCAGTAGCTACTGATGGATCGTTTTTGTCCATTGAACCAACGTTACGTGGGTTCTCATAGTGGTCTAATACTTTTTCGCTGTAAGCCATGTTACTCTCCTAACTTGTGCCAAATTGTGATTAGGTAATTCCAGAAATTACTTAATACACTTTATTTGACACCAAATTTATCTAAAGTGCTGAACTATTTTACTAAACATAATGTTGTTAAATATAGTTTAGTGAGCAGCCCATTCAATTGAATCTAAATCGATACCGTCTTTAAACATTTCCCAAAGCGGTGACATATCACGTAAGTGACCGATTGAGTTTTTAATTAACTTAATTGCGTAATCAATTTCTTCTGCAGTAGTAAAGCGGCCAAAACTAAAGCGAATTGAGCTATGTGCCATTTCATCATTTAGTCCTAAAGCACGAAGTACATAAGAAGGCTCTAGACTCGCCGATGTACAAGCACTACCAGAAGATACCGCTAAATCTTTCAATGCCATGATAAGTGACTCACCTTCAACAAAGTTGAAGCTGACATTTAAGTTACCAGGGTAACGTTTATCAAAATCGCCGTTAACAAACACTTGTTCCATGCTGTTCACACCAGCCCATAAACGGTCACGCATTGCAGTAACATGAGCAAGATCTTGCGCCATTTCTGCTTTAGCTAAACGACACGCTTCACCCATACCAACAATTTGATGCGTCGCTAAAGTACCTGAACGCATACCACGTTCATGTCCGCCACCGTGAGTTTGTGCTTCAAGACGAATGCGAGGTTTACGGGACACATATAATGCGCCTATACCTTTAGGTCCGTACATTTTATGTGCAGAAATCGACAGTAAATCAACTTTCAATGTTTGCATATCAATGTTAATTTTACCGGCACTTTGCGCGGCATCAACATGAAAAACAATTTTACGTGCTCGACAAATCTCACCAATTTCATTGATGTCTTGAATAACACCTATTTCATTGTTTACATGCATGATGCTCACTAATACTGTGTCATCACGCATGGCGTCACTTAATTTATTTAAATCAATTAAACCATTTTCTTCTGGGTCAAGGTAAGTCACTTCAAAGCCTTGACGCTCTAATTCTCGACAAGTATCTAAGACCGCTTTATGTTCAGTTTTGCTGGTAATAATGTGTTTACCACGTTTGTGATAAAAATTAGCAGCACCTTTAATGGCTAAGTTATTTGATTCGGTTGCACCTGAAGTGAAAACGATTTCACGTGGGTCGGCATTAATTAATTCAGCAACTTGATTACGAGCGATATCAACCGCTTCTTCGGCTTGCCAACCAAATTTATGTGAACGTGACGCAGGGTTACCAAAATGACCATCTGTGGTCATATATTGCATCATTTTTTCTGCGACACGTTTATCTACTGGTGTAGTAGCTGAGTAATCAAAATATATAGGAAGCTTCATTCGCTAACTCTCTCCGATGGTAAATCTTTAATACGACACGATAGGTAATAATTACCAATCGTTCATTATATTTTTAGTGGTTATTAGTGTATCTAACGCTATGCTTTTATTAGCATTTATATGTAGTTCATCTTGGCGTTTAGATACTTCTTTCACATCTCGCTTAGCCACTAATTCTGATAAGCTGATGTTTTGCAAAAATTCTTCAATTCGTTGACTTAACCCTTCCCAAAGAGAATGAGTTAAACATTGTTCGCCATCCTGGCAATTGCCTTTACCTGCACATTTAGTTGCATCAACACTTTCATTTACTGCTGAAATCACATCCGCAACCGCTATTTGAGCTGAACATCGGCCCAAACGATAACCGCCTCCAGGACCACGAACACTGGTTACTAACCCTTGCTTGCGTAAACGAGAAAACAGTTGTTCTAAATAAGACAAAGATATACCTTGGCGTTCTGAAATATCAGCCAAAGATACAGGTCCAGATATGGCATGAATAGTAACATCTAACATGGCAGTAACTGCGTAACGACCTTTAGAAGTAAGTTTCATAATCTACTCTCAAACACTATGTTGGTGGACTCAATATATCAATTTAGTAGGACAACTAAGTCAAAACTATTTAACCGCAATACATAGAAAAACATGCCTTGCTTTGCAAATTCTGCGCAATTCTACATAACCCTACAGATTAGTCAAATGAATACCCGAGTAATTTACTCAAGTATTGTACACCAAGAAGTACTGAGCGAAAAGTAATAGTTGACTAATTTAGTCAACTATTACTTATTAATGAAATTAAATTTCAGGATCAAAGCTAGTTACTTTGCTTTCACGACGCTGTGCCGCCTCTTTTTCATCTTCAACAAACTCGCCGACTCTTAATTCAGGCAAGTTTTTATCACAAATATCGCCACCTAGGGTATTAACTTCTTTGCAAAGAGCGCTAACACGATCATCCATGAGATGCACATGGTCAAGCAAACGACCAATGGCTTTTGCCACAGGATCGGGATTATCGTGCGAAACAGCATAGGCATCAAAGCCATATTTTTTAGCGGCAGCTTCTCGTTGTTGTCCTTCACCTTTACTTGGTTTATCTGGAACTATTCTCCCAGGGATACCTACCGCAGTAGCGTTAGCTGGCAGGTCTTTAACCACCACTGAATTAGAGCCAACTTTACCGCCCTTGCCTATCGTGATAGGACCAAGTACTTGTGCACCAGCGCCAATAACAACATTATCTTCTAGGGTAGGATGGCGTTTACCTGCTTTCCAGCTAGTACCACCTAAGGTAACACCGTGATATAAGGTTACATCATTGCCAATTTCGGCGGTTTCACCAATAACAATGCCCATACCATGGTCAATAAAAACTCGACGACCTAACTTAGCACCAGGATGAATTTCAACTCCGGTTAACCAACGAGAGAAAGTTGATATAACTCGCGCTATGAGTTTCCAATCAGCGCACCATAACCTATGACTTAATCGGTGAATCCAAATTGCATGCAAACCAGGGTAATTGAGGATAACTTCAAAACTGGTACGAGCGGCGGGATCTCTATCAAAGACACTATTGATATCTTCTTTGATACGGCTAAACATAAATTATTCCTTCTCTTTCTCTTAAGTGACTAACAGCTATGTTAGTCACAATTAACTGTTATGACTTCTCTTTACTAGACCTTTCCATCGAGGCAAAAATCCCACGCATCATCTTAACTTCTTTAACATCTGGTCTAGCGCGATTAAATAAGCGTCTTAGCTTAGTCATCACTAGACCAGGATGGTTTTCTACAATAAAGCCTGTGGCTTTAAGTGCTTTTTCAAAGTGGTGATAAAAACGCTCTGTTTCTTCACTTACAGGATAAAGTTCTTCATCTTCATTCTTAGCTTTAGCCACTGATTTACCATTACCGGTACTGCGTTCTTGATAACTTTGATCATGCGCCAGTAAGTAACTGGTACGCACTTCATAACTTAACGTTTGTACTGCCATGGCCAAGTTCAGTGAACTATAATCTGGGTTCGCTGGAATCTGCACATGAAAATGACAAAGCTGTAACTCTTCATTAGTTAAACCACTACTTTCGCGACCAAAAACTAACGCTACAGGATATTCATCTGCCTCGGCTATCATCTTCTCACCACAGCCTCTCGGCTCTAACATAGGCCAAGGTAATGTTCTCGAACGCGCACTAGTTCCAACAACTAAGCCACAATCTTCAATCGCTTCAGCTAGCGTACTAACCACTTTAGCATTGGCTAAAACGTCAGTTGCCCCAGCAGCCATTGCTTGCGCCTGACCATTAGGCATTTCAATTGGGTCAACTAATATAAGCTGAGTTAAACCCATAGTTTTCATAGCGCGTGCTGCACTACCAATATTTCGACAATCTGAAGTGTTTACTAAAACGATTTTAACGCGATCTAATAGTGAACCTGAGGTGTTACTTTGCTGAGAACCTTGTTGAGAATCTGACATTTTCGCTCTACTTGTTTGTTTAATTGGATGAGTAAACATATTTAATAAGCTTATCTAACCCATCTAGATGGCCAGTATTCTAACATAGAAGATTACTGCTGTAGCTAATAAAAAGCACGCTTAATAAGCATATTTATCTATGGTAATTTGATATTTAATAGTCTATTTTTCTCTATTAAAAAAAACAAAGCCACAAAATGCTCACTTATTAAACGACTATTTTTTTAATGCTATCGCTTAATGTTTTTTTATTTGCTATAATCTGCGCGCTCGATTTTCAAGACAATGTTTGCTTGAAAATGAATTGTTCTTTTAAAAATTATTTACAAATAGGTACACTATTATGCATCCCATGCTAAATATTGCCGTGCGCGCAGCGCGTACAGCAGGTAAAGTTATCGTTCGCTCTATGGAGCAACTTGATAAAGTTGAAATTGAATCAAAAGGCACTAACGATTTCGTCACCAGTGTTGATATTAGCTCTGAAGAAGCCATAATTGAGACTATTCGTAAATCTTACCCAGATCACACTATTATCGGTGAAGAATCTGGTGTTTTAAAAGGTAAAGATGACGATTACCAATGGATTGTTGATCCACTTGATGGCACAGCTAACTTCATAAAAGGCATTCCTCATTTTGCCGTTTCTATTGCTTTAAAAGTAAAAGGCAAACTAGACCAAGCGGTAGTATTTGATCCAATTCGTGGTGAATTATTCACTGCCAGTCGTGGTAAAGGTGCACAACTGAACGGTTTCAGAATTCGTGTAAATAAAAATAAAGAAATTTCAGGTACTATTTTAGCTACTGGTTTCCCTGTTAAATACAAACAACATAGCGTTGCTTATATGGCAATGTTCTCAGCTTTATTCCAAAAATCAGCTGATATGCGTCGTGCAGGTTCAACCTCACTTGATCTTGCTTATGTAGCTGCAGGCCGTGTTGATGGTTTCTTCGAAATTGGTACTAAGCCATGGAATACTGCTGCAGGTGAACTGCTAATTATTGAAGCCGGTGGTTTAGTGACTGACTTTATTGGCGGCCATAATCATGCACAATCAGGTAATATCGTTGCCGCAAATACTCGTATCTTAAAAGATGTATTAAAAGAAATTCGTCCTCACTTAGGTGATGCTCTTAGCAAGTAACTCCTAGCTGAGTTAACTTAATAAGCCTAAGTAATAGCAGAATAATATTAAGCGCCACAGTGACCTTACTCAAATAAGGTCACTGTGGCGCTTTTTTTGCTTTAGACTAACCCTATAGTTTTTAGTACATTTGTTAAGAGAGCTCATGGAAAACATTAATACCACGAAACAAGCCTTCGTCGCAGGAGAAGTTGCCCTAGTAGGCGCTGGTCCTGGCGACCCTGATTTACTCACTATTCAAGCTTATCGTTTTATCAAACAAGCAGAAGTGGTTATTTATGACCGCCTTGTTAGTGAAGAAATAATGGCATTACTACCTAGAAACTGTCAGCAAATATATGTAGGTAAAAAGCAAGCAGATCATAGAGTTCCGCAAGAAGGTATCAATCAACTTCTGGTTGATAATGCCCTATTGGGTAAAAGAGTAGTACGGTTAAAAGGCGGTGATCCTTTTGTCTTTGGCCGCGGCTCTGAAGAAGCACAGTTTATATTAAGCCGTGGCGTAGCGTGTCACATTGTGCCTGGTATGACAGCGGCATCAGCTTGCACCAGTTATGCGGGTATCCCATTAACGCATCGAAAAGTTGCTCGCAGTTGCACCTTTATCACCGGAAATGTGCAAGATAATGGTGCATTAGACTTACCTTGGCAGGCATTAAACGATAAAGAACAAACCATTGTTTTTTACATGGGTATAAAAAGCTTACCGACAATTATTGCTCAGCTTACCGCAGCAGGTCGCGATATAAATACGCCAGCAGCATTGATTCGAAAAGGCACTCATCAAGACCAACAGGTGATAAAAGGCACATTAGCTAATTTAACCGAACTAGTGACCTTACATAAGATAACACCACCTAGTTTAATTGTTATTGGTGATGTCGTGGGAATATTTGCCAGTGAGCGATTGACTAACTTAGGCTATTTAACGCCTTAAGTGCTCGAATAACAGTACTCGATAATCCCTAGCTAATGACTACTGAGCTAATATCAAAAAAGGCTTATGATGAATATTTTACTATTCGTCATAAGCCTTTTTCTTTATCTATTAAGAAGTTCTAATTAGAACTAGCTATTATTTGTACGTCTAGGTCTACGAGGCTTAGGCCCTGTACCGTCATATTCAGGCTTTTTACGTCTAGATGAGTCGTTACCTGATTTTGTGTTATTTCTACCGGTATTATTGCCGCTAGCATTGCCACCTGAGCGTTGACCATCTTTATGCTCAACTCGACCTCTACCACGTCCTGAATTCTGACTTGGTTTAGATTTTGGCGGTCTACCTGTTCTTAAAGGTTTGATCTCACGTGATTCACCTAATTCATTGGCAGGTATAAACTTATCAATAACTTTTCGTTCGATGTGCTGCTGAATAACATGTTCAATGCCCCACAATAAGTCTAACTCATCGGCACAAACTAATGACAATGCTTGTCCAGTATTACCGGCACGGGCTGTACGGCCAATACGATGCACATAATCCTCAGGAACATTCGGTAAATCAAAGTTAACCACTTGTGGTAATAAATCAATATCAATACCACGGGCAGCAATATCGGTTGCCACAAGTACTTTTACCGAGCCATCTTTAAAGGCAGCAAGGGCCTTAGTACGCGCTCCTTGGCTTTTATTACCATGGATAGCCGCCGCAGTTAAGCCTTCAGCTTCAAGATGCTTAGTTAGCTTGTTTGCACCATGTTTGGTTTTAGTGAAAACCAACACTTGTTGCCAGTTATTTTCTTGTATTAAATGCGTTAATACCGCTGGTTTACGTTTTTTATCAACGGCCATCAACCATTGAGTGACTTTTTCAGCCGTGCTATTTTCAGCATCTACCGAAATCTCTAAAGGGTTATTGACTAAACCTTTAGCTAAAGCGCGGATTTCAGGAGAGAAAGTTGCCGAGAACAATAAGTTTTGACGGCCTTTTGGTAGCACTGCGATAAGCTTTTTAATATCGCGAATAAAGCCCATATCTAACATACGATCGGCTTCATCAAGAATGAACACTTCAAGTTGACTAAATTTTACCGCTCTTTGATTGTATAAATCGAGTAAACGTCCTGGTGTTGCCACAAGTACATCAACGCCTTGGCGAAGTCTCGTTATTTGTGGGTTAATTTTCACGCCACCAAAAACTACCATTGAGTGTAAATTTAAATACTTACCATAGGTCTCTATGCTTTCGTGGATTTGCGCTGCTAGTTCACGCGTAGGCGTAAGTATTAATGCTCTTACGTTGTTTGATGCAACTTTATTGCCTTTGTTAGTAGAAAGGCGCTGTAATAGCGGTAAAGTAAATCCTGCTGTTTTACCGGTACCCGTTTGTGCTGCAGCCATAATATCGCGTCCGGAAAGAACTGCTGGAATAGCTTGCGCTTGAATAGGAGATGGCGTTTCATAACCCTTATCACGCACTGCTTTTAGTAATGGCTCAGATAAACCTAAATCAGTAAACTTGGTTGTCGGGGTATCGCTCATAAGAATCTCTTTAGTAAATAGCAAATACTGACAGCGGGATGAAAATGTTGGCAGTATGAAGGGGCGGCAGCATACAGTAAGGTTAATACCAAGTCTATGAAGTTATCTCTCACTCAGCTAGATATATACCCAAACAACCTCAAGGTGCAGGATTCAGCTGGAATTAGAAACGTATTTAGGCAAGGCATTGATTGAAGACAATGGTTACTCAGGAGAATATGCTCCTGCATTCTCTAAGAAGCGACATCCATGTAGCGTCCTTATCGAAATCAATAACGATGGATAAAACGTTTCTAAACCAGCCCTAGGGTGCGTATGAGCAAATAATATTCATCGTTGCGTATGTAATTAAGGGGATGACCATTAATGAAATATGCGCCTTGATTATGAATCGCTCTTCCGCCCTGAAACGAGCATCTTGAAGTAGCTTGGCTATATACCTGTTATGGCTGAATTCTGCAGCTTCAGGTCGAACAGGTATAAATAGTTTCTGTAAGTGTAGTGCAAAATAAATAGGCTAAAAATAAAAAAACCGAGCAACTTTCGTTACTCGGCTTTTTATTATCATTTAACAATAATGCTTAAGGCATCATAGCCTCTTGATCAGCACCTTCTTTTTCAATCACTTCCGGTATCAAGTCTTCTCTTGAAATACCTAAGCCTAATGCCACTAACGAAGCAACATAAATTGATGAGTAAGTACCAACAAAAACACCAAATAATAATGCCGTAGCAAAACCGTGAATTAGCTCTCCACCTCTAAAGAATAAAGCCGCCAATACTAATAAGGTTGTTATTGAAGTAATAAAGGTACGGCTCAAGGTTTGTGTTAAGGAGATATTAATCACTTCTTCAGCTTCTGTATTTCGTATTTTCCTAAAGTTTTCACGAATACGGTCCGAAACAACAATGGTATCGTTAAGAGAGTAACCAATAACCGCTAATATGGCCGCCAGTACCGTAAGATCGAACTCTAATTTTAAAATAGAGAATAAACCTAGAGTTAATAACACATCGTGAAATAAAGCCACTACTGAGCCAACGGCAAAGCGCCATTCAAAACGAAAGGCAACATACATAAGTATGCATATAAGGGCCGTTAACATGGCTAAACCGCCCTGTTCAGCTAACTCGTCACCAACGCTGGCACCAACATACTCGATACGACGCATATCAACTTTCTGCCCTGAGCCAGACTCTAAAAGAGCCAAGATTTCATTGCCAAGCATTTCAGCTTTTACATCTTCACGTAAACCAAGGCGAATTACCACATCACGGCTGCTGCCGTAAAATTGTACTTTGGCATCAGCAAAACCATTATCAGTCATTACTTGGCGTATTATCTTTAAATCAGCGGGTTGTTCAAAACCGACCTCAATCAAGGTGCCACCAGTAAAATCTAAACCAAAGTTTAGTTTATTGGTTGCTAGTGAGACAATTGAAGCAATCATCAATATTGCACTAAATACCATGGCTATCTTGCGATAGCTCATAAAATTGACAGTTTCTTTTAAGTGTAAAATTTGCATAATTTATCGTTCCTGTCTTTATATAGGTAATTTATCAAGGCGTTTACCGCCCCAAATAGCATTAACGACTGCGCGAGTACCAATAACAGAAGTAAACATTGAAGTGATAATACCGATAGACAAGGTGATTGCGAAACCTTTAACAGGTCCGGTGCCAATCGCATATAAAATCACTGCGGCGATTAAAGTGGTAATGTTCGCATCGATGATAGTAGAAAACGCGGCATCATAACCTTGATGAATAGCTTGCTGAATTGTCTTACCTTCGCGTATTTCTTCTCTAATACGCTCAAATATCAGTACATTAGCATCAACGGCCATACCTACAGTTAATACTATACCCGCCATACCAGGTAAGGTTAAAGTCGCACCTGGCATCAATGACATTATGCCAACAATTAATACTAAGTTTGCCGCCAGTGCCAAATTAGCAACAACACCAAAAGCACGGTAGTAAATAATCATAAAGATAAAGACTAAAGCAAAACCCAACATAATGGCTTCAAAGCCAAGTCGTACGTTTTCAGCACCTAATGTAGGACCTACAGTACGCTCTTCAACGATAGTAATTGGCGCAATTAAGGCACCAGCACGTAATAATAACGCTAAGTTATGTGCTTCGGCTGGGCTGCCAGCACCCGTAATGCGAAAGCTTTTACCTAAACGTGATTGAATTGTCGCAATAGAGATGATCTCTTGGACTTTTTCAAAAATAATATTACCTTCGGCGTCACGTTTACCGGTAGGTTTATATTCAATAAATACCGTTGCCATTGGTTTACCAATATTACTTTTGGTGCCATTGGACATTTTTGAGCCACCAGCACTATCCAGTGAAATATTTACTTGTGGACGTGAGTATTCATCAAAGCCTGATTTTGCATCAGTAATATGATCACCCGTTAACATCACGCGTTTTTTCAATAAGCTCGGTCGACCATCTTTATCTCTCAATAAAATAGAATTTGCCGGTATGCGACCGTTTATCGCATTAGCTAAATCACCTTCGGTATCGACTAAGCGAAATTCAATAGTTGCCGTGGCATTAAGTATTTCTTTTGCTTTAGCGGTATCTTGTACACCGGGTAATTCGATAACAATGTGTTTTTTACCTTGGCGCTGCACTAATGGCTCAGCCACACCTAGCTCATTAACACGATTACGAATAATAGTAATGTTTTGTGCCAAGGCATAATCACGAATTTCTTTCAGCTTTTGCTCGGTCATTTTCGCGGTAAGCGTTAACTTATCGTCATCCGTTTTTATCAATAAATCACGGTAACGTTTTTCCAGTAGTGATTCTGCCGCGTCTAGATCGGCAACTTTCCGGAAAATAACCACAATGCCATTATTGCTTTCTTTTACACTGCGGTAGCGAATTTTTTCATTACGTAAATCACCACGGAAATCACTTACCATGCTGGTTTTAGCTTTATTAATGGCTTCTTTCATGTTCACTTCCATCAAGAAGCTAACACCACCACTTAAATCTAAACCTAACTTCATTGGCATACCGCCAATGGCCGCTAACCAATCCGGTGTATTAGGCGTTAAGTTAAGTGCTACTGAGAATTTTTTACCTAAGCTATCGTCCAATACATCACGGGCTTTAAGCTGGTCTTCGGTATTTTTAAAGCGCGTTAATACTTGGCCATTTTCTAATACGATACTGTCGAAACTAAGGTTACTTGCTTCTAAATGTGCTCTGATATTATCAAGAGTTGCGGCATCAGCTTCAACGCCACGTAATCCTGAGACTTGCACTGCAGGTGATTCACCATATAAGTTTGGTGTGGCATAGAGCGCACCTAAGGCGACAATAAATGCCACCATTAGTGTTTTCCATAAAGGGTATTTGTTTAACACAATCTGTCCTTTTAAATTTATAGCAATCTCACTAAATTACTGTCCCTTTGTGCGGGTTAAAATACGCACAAAAAGTCCACGAATTTAATGAAAATGCTATTACTGTTCGCGCGAACAAAACTGTTGTAAAACAAGCTGCCCACTCTACTAAACTTAACTCTTGATAGCTTTTAGCTAAGAACTATGTGTAATTTATAGTTCTTAGCTAAGTTAGTTGGCTTTAGTTCAAAGAAAAAGCACAGAGTTGACGCATGTCAATGAGTACTTTTGATGAAGAAATGAAGCCAAATAACAAAGATAAAGCTATAAAGACTTCATTGTGCCTTTTGGAAGTACTGCGTTGATTGCGCCTTTTTGTACTGTTACTTCAGTACCTTCACTAATGCTAACAACAATAAAGTCTTTTTCATCAGATACTTTAACGATTTTACCAACAATACCGCCTTGTGTTAGCACTTCATCGCCTTTCGCTAATGAAGACATTAAACCTTTATGCTCTTTTACACGTTTAGCTTGTGGACGGTAGATCATGAAAAAGAATACCAAACCAAAAACGGCTAGCATAATGATCATTTCCATTCCGCCACCGGCTGGTGCTCCGTCTGCGGCATGGGCTGTACTGATAAATAAACTCATAAACTTACTTCCTTACTTCTTATTTTAATTAATTAGTTAGTAACTTTTCACTTTCGACAAGTTACTGGATTCTTTAAATATTTTAATTACTCGCTAAATAACCGAGCTTAAAATTAATTTTTAACGCTAAACTTGTTTGCTGCCTTCCGCTAATGGCGGTACAGGTAAACCACGTAAAGCATAAAACTCTTCAACAAAGGCGTCTAATTTACCTTGCTCGATGGCTGCACGCAAACCTTGCATGACTTTTTGGTAAAAATGTAGGTTATGCAGGGTATTTAACTGCGAACCCAAGATTTCTTTACACTTATCTAAATGATGTAAATAAGCACGTGAGTAGTTCTTACAGGTGTAACAATCACAGGTATCATCAAGTGGTGCAGTATCTATTTTATGAGCAGCATTGCGGATCTTAATAACACCGGTATTAACAAACAAATGACCATTGCGAGCATTACGTGTTGGCATTACACAGTCAAACATATCAATACCACGACGTACGCCTTCAACTAAGTCTTCTGGCTTACCTACTCCCATCAGATATCGGGGCTTATTTTTAGGTATCAAGGGCGCGGTATGATCTAAAATACGGATCATATCTTCTTTAGGCTCACCTACTGATAAACCGCCAATCGCATAACCATCAAAGCCTATAGATTCTAGGCCAGCAACAGAAACTTCACGTAAGTCTTCATACATGCCGCCTTGTATTATGCCAAATAATGCATTTGGGCTATCACCGTGGGCATCTTTTGAGCGTTGTGCCCAACGAAGTGATAACTCCATTGAGTCTTTTGACTCGGTATGCGTTGCTGGATATGGCGTGCACTCATCAAAAATCATGACAACATCAGAGTTTAAGCTACGTTGTACTTCCATTGAGCGTTCAGGGGTAAGCATAATTTTTTCACCATTTACCGGTGAACTAAAGCGCACACCTTCTTCGGTGATTTTACGCGTTTTTCCTAAACTAAAAACTTGGAAGCCACCGGAGTCGGTTAAAATTGGTTTATCCCAATTCATAAATCCGTGTAAGCCACCATGCTGCTCAATAATGTCAGTACCTGGACGTAACATTAGATGAAAGGTATTACCTAAAATAATATGAGCGCCAGTGGCCTCAACTTCTTCAGCTTTCATGCCTTTAACAGTACCGTAGGTACCAACGGGCATAAATGCTGGGGTTTCCACCACACCACGATCAAAGGTTAATCGGCCACGACGGGCTTTACCGTCAGTGGTAATTAACTCATATTTCATTTTGTTTTTTACTGTTTCAGTCATAAATTTTCTCTGTCACCCACTAGCAAAACAGGCTGGCGGTGTTTGGGTTTAAAATAATATTTAAAATTAATTTTCGCTATAACTCAGCGTATTGCTGAGCTATAGCGTTTAGTATTTACTTAACTCTTATTTAGTCAGCTTCTTTTATCTTTTGTTTAGTTAAGAACATAGCATCACCATAACTAAAAAATCGGTATTCTTTATCTATAGCGTGTTGGTAAGCTGGCATTATATGGTCATAACCAGAAAAGGCACTAACCAGCATCAATAAAGTTGACTCTGATAAGTGAAAGTTAGTCACTAAAGCATCGATGATTTGAAATTGATAACCTGGGGTGATGAATATATCGGTATCACCATAAAAAGCACCTAAGGCTTCGCCTTTATCTTTAGAAGCTTTTGCCGCACTTTCAAGAGAACGTACTGAGGTTGTGCCAACCGCAACAACTCTACCACCCGCTGCTTTGGTTTTTGCTATCTGGGTAACCACTTTATCTGATACTTCAACGTATTCCGCGTGCATAATATGATCGGCAATCTCGTCAACTTTTACCGGTTGAAACGTACCTGCGCCGACGTGCAAGGTAACAAAAGCTAACTCAACGCCCTTGGCTTTAATTTTTTCTAACAGAGCATTATCAAAATGTAAGCCAGCTGTTGGCGCGGCAACCGCACCAGGCTTTTCATTGTAAACTGTTTGATAACGCTCTTTATCACTGTCTTCATCAGGTCGGTCAATATAAGGTGGCAGTGGCATATGTCCAATTTCATCTAAAACATCTAACACTGATTGACCATCAGCAAATTTAAGCTCAAAAAGTGCACCGTGACGGGCAACCATAGTTGCTTTAAATTTAACGGCACTATCGTCATTGCCAAGCTCATTACCTTGCTCTCTACATAGGTAAAGTTCATTGCCTACTTTGGGTGATTTACTGGCACGAATATGAGCAAGGGCGGTATTTTGATCAATAATGCGCTCAATCAAAACCTCAATTTTACCACCACTGGCTTTTCGGCCAAACATTCTGGCCGGGATCACACGAGTGTTATTAAAAACGAGTAAATCACCTGAATTTAATTGCGCTACTATATCGGTAAAAACACCATCGGTTATCGCACCAGAATCACCATTTAAGGTCATTAAACGGCTAGCAGTGCGCTCGGTTTTAGGGTAACGAGCAATAAGGGCATCGGGTAAATTGAAAGAAAAGTCTGAAACACGCATGATATTGGCTATTTTTCTGGCTTAAAAAAAGGCGTAATTTTAGAGCTGCACGCCCTTGATAGCAAGTTAATTCGCCACTTTTACATCTTAAGCCTAGCCTTAGTAGCAAAGAACCGTCGACAAAGTTGTATTGAAGCACCATTATTACCAGTGATAACCAGTATTTATCAAAATAATCTCGACAATAAGGCTTTTAGTGTATGTTGGTAAATCATGCATTATTGATATGAACTTTATACAAGCCTGATTTAATACTGACTAAAGAGTTATTTGCCATATGAAAGATGAACTTGCCTTTACTATAGCCAACACCATTATTAGTGGCTTTGAACGCCATGTTGCACTGTTCACTGAGATTACTCAATCAGCCAGAGAGCGATTTCAACAATGCCAATGGCATGAAGTGCACCGCTCTGCCAGAGCGAGAACTAATTTTTATGACGAACGAGTAACAGAAAGCTGCAGCGTTATTAAAGAAGACTTCAATATTAGCGATCTAGATGATGCTTTGTGGCAAGAGGTTAAAACAGTTTATTCAGATTTATTATCTAATCATAAACAACCCGAGTTAGCGGAAACTTTCTACAATTCGGTCTTTTGTCACTTATTCGAGCGCAAGTATTATCACAATGATTATATTTTTGTAGAAAGTACTGCCCATCGCCTTGATGAGAAAGAAGTTCCAAAGATCTACACCTCTTATCGACCACAAGCACTAGGTTTAAAACAAACTATTTGTGACATTATGAATAGTCATAGAACTGTAATCCCCTTTGAAGATCTAGACCGTGATGTTGATGCACTTATTAATGCCTTTCGCCGCAAAGCTCATAAAACCATGGTAAAATTAGAAGATTTACAGTTTGATATCCTCAACTTTACTTTTTATCGTAATAAAGGTGCCTACTTAATTGGTCGGGTGTTATCGCCCGCAGGAGAAACCCCCTTTATTGTTGCGGTACTTAACAACGAGAAAGGCGGTTTATATATAGATGCATTACTGACTACCAGCGAAAACATGGCGGTGGTATTTGGTTTTGCCCGTGCTTACTTTTTTGTTGATTGCCAGCATCCGTATGCGCTGGTTAATTTCTTACAGGGGTTAATGCCTCATAAAACCAAGGCTGATTTATATTCTGCCATCGGTTTTCACAAACAGGGCAAGACCCAATTTTATCGAGACTTTCTCAATCACCTTGAAGACAGTAACGACCAATTTGAATTAGCTGCCGGTATTAAAGGCATGGTGATGTCAGTATTTACCCTGCCCTCTTATCCTTATGTATTCAAAATAATCAAAGATAAATTTTCCCCCAGTAAAAACATGACCAAGAAAGATGTAAAGGGAAAATACCGCTTAGTGAAACTACACGACAGAGTGGGTCGCATGGCTGATACCATGGAGTATTCTGAAGTCGCTTTTCCTAAAGCGCGCTTTAACAATGAACTGTTAGCGGAGCTGAAAAAAGTTGCTTCTTCCATTATTCGTTATGAAGGTGAAGGCGAGAATGAGCTTCTTATCATTGAGCATTTATATATAGAACGTCGCATGGTGCCACTCAATTTATACCTGATGGATGCGCTTAAAAATAAAAAACAAGATGAAATAAATGACGCCATGTTTGGTTACGGCGAAGCCATTAAACAACTGATTTCTGCCGATATATTTCCGGGTGACATGTTACTGAAGAACTTTGGTGTCACTCGTCATGGCCGGGTTATTTTTTATGATTATGATGAAATCACCTATATGGACCAAGTTAACTTTCGGGTAAAACCTAAAGCGGTCACTGAAGAACAAATGTATGCTGCTGAGCCTTGGTACAGTGTAATGCCTGGTGATATGTTCCCTGAAGAGATAGCAACTTTTGCTTTGGCCAATCCAAGCTATTTAAAAGCCTTTAAAATACATCATCAAGATTTACTTACACCAACCTATTGGCAACAATGCCAACAAGATGTCGCTAATGGTATTTATAAAGATGTTTTTCCTTATCCCGATAAATACCGTCTTTGTCATCAAGGCTTTAGCAGCGAGTTAAAGTAATTTAGCTGGTGTTAACTGCACCATAAAATAAAAAAAGCTACAGACTGGCTACTTTACTACCAGTTTGTTGGTAAATTAGCCGAACAGACGCGATTTAGTAAAAAGATGAACATTAGGGCTTTACCTTTTAACCTGCATCAGTATAATTCGAATCTGTTGCAGGGGTGTAGTTCCAATTGGTAGAACAGCGGTCTCCAAAACCGATGGTTGGGAGTTCGAGTCTCTCCACCCCTGCCATTTTCTCTTCCAGTATATCTTTATATTTCTTTATCCATATTCCAAAAAATCTTTCGCTAATATATTCCCAGAATTAATTTATCTGCTGTTCGTTAACAGCGAATTCTGTCATTATATTCAGCCTTAAATCATACCTAGCTAATGAGCATTCACTGATGAGCTTTACTAATGAGCATTAATCAACATCAATTTGAGCAATTAACTGAAATGGGTATCAGCCTTTGGCAGCATCGTGATAGTCAAAATAAAACCCTAGAGACTCATAGTCAAAGTTACCTTGATATTGATTTAAAAAACTTAGCCAAACAGCAATTATTTAATGATATTTTATTAGCAACTGGCTTAAGTATCGGTGAAATTAATCAGCAAGGTGACCATCTAGATTTAGGGCTCTTTAACTGGTATTTCACCGACAAATCATCCCCCGTTAAAATACAATGGCTTGAGCAGCAGTTGATCACCCCAGCTATCGCCGAAATTTCAAAGTCGCCTACGCTTAAAAAGCAACTGTGGCAATTACTGAGTAGACAAGCACAATGAATAAAACATCAAAAAGTAACAATAATCACTTTGCTGAAATAAAGCCCGGTGATGTAGGTAAGTTAATGCCAATAGAGCTGGCTTGTCACTCACACCCCTGGAGTGAGAAAACCTTTTTAAGTTGTATTGGTGGTCGTTACTTTGGTGATAAGCTTGGTGAAAAACTCGGTGAGCAGCATGGTGACCTAAGCATTGGTTTCTACATTGGTGAATATGTTGTCGGTGAAGCAACCCTGATGGATATTTGTGTTATGCCAAGTGAGCAAGGCAAAGGTTATGGTAAAGTTTTACTTAATCAATTTTTAGCCCAAGCGAAAAAACTTGGCGCAAGCAAAATATTCTTAGAAGTACGAGCAAAAAACATCGCCGCACAAATGCTTTATATGAATTCCGGCTTTATCGAAATTGATCGCCGCACAGGTTATTATCCTAGTAGCTCAGGGTTTGGTTATGAAGATGCCATTGTTATGTCGCTAAAGTGCTAATAGGCAGCTCTTTGATTAACAAGTAACAAACTATTCAGTACATTAACAAATCACAACACTTCGAAACGCAAAGCAGCTAGTTAATCCTTCGCCTTTGGTTAATATAGTTAACAAGATTGTTAACTATATTCTTAAAGGTCATGAGGGTGAGCCAAATGTTTACTAAAATAAGTCCTACAGCAGATAGTCAGTTGTCAAATGAAGATGTTGCCAACCTGATGGTGAATGATGCACTAAAAAATATTAGCCAATTGACCGGACTGAACCAAGAGCAAGCTTTTGCTTTATTAGTGAATCAGGTTAGCCAACAGACAGACCAAGTTAGCCATACAAAAAGATCTAAAGTACATTCCCCTTTATTAGAGCAAAATGAAGCTCAATTCATTTCAAGCTTATTTAATTAACGATTTAACTAATACGGTTAACCTCAGCTGCATTGCTTTGCAGCTGATAAACTAGCTTCAGCCTACTGTTTACTACCTTTCCCTAGATTTCATCTAGCATTAATAAAACGTTAAATCTGCTATAACAAGCCAATTGACCTGCCCCGTTTATTATCAATAAAAGTGTTACCTTTTTAACAAGCTGCTATCAACCTACAAAGTTGCTCTTTATAACCTCGCTTTATTACAGATTCACTCTGTTTTAATGGTACAATGCGCGCAATTTTATAATTTTTAAAAAGTCCCTAATTAACTGGGTGTTTTTCTACTATTTTCTTAACAGGTAATTTGCATGTCTGCACAGCAACAGCAAGTCGACTTACGTCGCACCTTTGCTATCATTTCTC
The DNA here is from genome assembly GCF_013215345.1 of Colwellia sp. Lineage (GTDB taxonomy): Bacteria > Pseudomonadota > Gammaproteobacteria > Enterobacterales > Alteromonadaceae > Colwellia. The sequence goes on from NZ_JABSOV010000030.1 coordinate 40,354, forward strand.
ATCCCGATGCGGGTAAAACCACCATCACCGAAAAGGTGCTTTTGTTTGGTCAAGCTTTACAAAGAGCCGGTACGGTAAAAGGTAAAAAGTCAGGTCAACACGCAAAATCTGATTGGATGGAAATGGAAAAAGAGCGTGGTATTTCAATTACTACCTCAGTTATGCAATTTCCTTACAAAGGCTGCTTGGTAAACTTGCTTGATACTCCAGGTCATGAAGATTTCTCGGAAGATACTTACCGTACATTAACAGCTGTTGATTCTTGTCTAATGGTAATTGATGTTGCCAAAGGTGTTGAAGCACGTACAGTTAAATTAATGGAAGTTACTCGTCTGCGTGATACACCAATCATCACTTTTATGAACAAAATGGATCGCGATGTGCGCGATCCTATTGAAGTGATGGATGAAGTTGAGACGGTATTAAACATAAAATGTGCACCAATTACCTGGCCAATTGGCATGGGTAAAGAATTCAAAGGCGTGTATAACTTATTGACCGATGAAATATTTTTGTATCAATCAGGCCTAGGTCACATGATTCAAGAAAGACGTGTCATTAAAGGCCTTGATAACCCCCTTCTTGATGAAGCCATTGGCCCCTTTGCTGAAGATTTCCGCGAAGAAATGGAATTAGTACTAGGCGCCTCCCATGAGTTTGATTTAGAAGCGTTTCTAAAGGGTGAGTTAACGCCAGTATTTTTCGGCACGGCACTCGGTAACTTCGGTGTTGACCACATGCTTGACGGTTTAACCAAATGGGCACCTAAGCCCTTACCGCGCCAAACAGATTTACGCACAGTAACCCCGGAAGAAGAAAAATTTACTGGATTCATTTTTAAAATTCAAGCCAATATGGATCCGAAACATCGCGACCGTATTGCTTTCATGCGCATTTGCTCAGGCAAGTATGAAAAAGGCATGAAGATGAAACAAGTACGCATTAATAAAGATGTCAGAATTGCCGATGCGGTAACCTTTATGGCTGGTGATAGATCCAACGTAGACGAGGCTTTTGCTGGTGATATTATCGGTTTACACAACCATGGTAGTATTCAAATTGGTGATACTTTTACCTCAGGTGAAATGATGAAGTTCGGTGGCATTCCTAACTTTGCCCCGGAAATGTTCCGCCGTATTCGCCTACGCGACCCACTTAAAGCTAAGCAGCTACAAAAAGGATTAATCCAGTTATCTGAAGAGGGTGCTGTGCAAGTATTTAGACCTTTCATTAACAATGACATGATTGTTGGCGCGGTTGGTGTACTACAGTTTGAAGTTGTAGTGCAACGATTAAAGAGCGAATATAAAGTTGATGCTATTTACGAACCCATTAGTGTTGCAACTGCGCGCTGGTGTACATGTGATGATGAACGCACCTTAGAGCAATTTAAGAAGAAAGCCGGTGATTACCTAGCCTATGATGGTGGTAATAACTTAACGTATATTGCACCAACTATGGTTAATTTATCATTAGCGCAAGAGCGTCATCCTGACATCAAATTCCACTCGACGCGTGAACATTAATTTTTTGCTTCCTAAATGGAATTTTTGCAGCATTGTCGGCAAAATTTTATCAAGTCACTTAGTGTACTAAGCTCCCTGATAAAATGTCTTGACCGCTTTGCTAAAATCCAATTTAGTTTGCAAAACTGAGTAAGGTTCAACCGGTTAATATTATTTTGCTGAAGATATAAATCAGCAAAATAAAACAAATTAAGTTACTAGCTGTGAGTTACTCACTTCTCGCAGTTAGTTGGTTCAAGACAGAAGAAAACGCGCGGAGTTGACGCATGTCAATGAGCACGATTGATAAATGTATTGAACCAAATAACAAAGAGAATGAGACAACGTATGAATATTAAAGATATTTTGAGTGCTAAAGTTAGCGCTGCAATGGTTGCTGCTGGCTTACCTGAAGGCACTAACCCTGCTGTTAGCTTGTCTAATCGTCCAAACTTTGGTGATTATCAAGCCAATGGTGTAATGGGCGCAGCGAAAAAGCTTAAAACTAATCCGCGCGAATTAGCCACTAAAGTTGTTGCCGAGCTAAACCTAGACGGCATTGCTAGCAAAATAGAATTAGCTGGCCCTGGCTTTATCAATATTCACCTAGATGAAAAGTGGTTAGCAGCTCAGCTTAATGTTGTCGCTCAAGATGACTTTATTGGTGTTAGCCAGCGTAGTGCTGCTACAGATGAAAACAGCGATGATAAACAGCAAACAGTAGTTGTTGATTACAGCGCGCCTAACCTTGCTAAAGAAATGCACGTTGGTCACTTACGTTCAACCATTATTGGTGATGCCGTAGTACGCGCACTAGAGTTTCGTGGTGAC